>JAABYK010000690.1 GCA_011775825.1 Candidatus Zhuqueibacterota bacterium
TCGGTGCTGTCGGTATGTTCGGGTAAACTCCGCGCTTTAATGTAGCGCTTGTGGTCGGAATAATCCACCTTGATGCTCACGGTTTGTCCCACGAAACCTTCCTCCCGGAGTTTTTTGCCAATGCGTTCGGTGAGATAGTGCAGTACTTCGTGCACCAATTCCGTATCGCTGACATCTTCTTCGAAGCCGGTTTCCCGACTAATTTGTTTGGGAAGCGTGTGTTGCCTGACTTCGCGTGGATCAATGCCGTTGGCCAACTCCCAAAATTTCTGGCCATTTGCTCCAAAAATCTGGATGAGAAGCAATTTGGGAATGGTCGCCAATTGGCCGATGGTGAAAATTCCGAATTGATGCAACCGTTCCTTTGCCATTGGCCCGATGCCTGGCAGTTCCCCTACCGATAGTGGATGGAGAAAAGCCAATTCTTCCCCTGGCGGGACGCAGGTAACGCCGTTGGGCTTGTTTATCCCGGAGGCAATGCGTGCGATAAATTTCACCGTCCCGATGCCACAGGAAACGGTGATGTGCGCCGCTTTATAAATTTCCTCCTGAATCCGTTTTGCGATGTCCTCAGGTGAACGTTTGTGAACTTTGAGGGTGCCGGTCAAATCCAAATAGGCGTCATCTAACGAGGTCATTTCGATGACAGGCGTGAACCGGTCGTAAATGTCCTGCAAAACTTGCGACACGGCTTTGTAATGTTCAAAATTGCCTTTGAGAAATGTGGCTTGGGGTACGAGCCGTTTGGCTTGACTGAGCGGCATTCCGGTACGCACACCCATTTTGCGGGCGTTGTAGCTTGCGGTGTGGACTACGCCACGTTGATCCTCCGTTCCACCCACGATGACCGGTTGGTTCCGCAACGGCGGAGCGAATCCTTGCTCTACCGAAGCAAAAAACGCGTCCGCGTCAATATGAAGAATGGTGCGATGCATGGTGCGAAATTCCGGTTTGAGAGTTTAATAGTGAATTAATTTACACCAAAATATAATCAATTGAAATGTGTTGCGCAAGCTAAATTTTGATGGAAGGAAAAATCAACGGAGAAGTCTTTATAGAAGAAATGAACGAACGCCTCCCACCTTTGAGATTAACGCTCTGGAATGAAGTTGTTTTGAGCTGAGGTAAAACCTAAATGATGAGGAATGAAACTTCCGGTAATTAACCGGAAGACGTTCTTCTCATTCGTCTCTTCGCCAGATTTTTGGCGATTTTCTTTTTTTCGCTGGGCTTTAAATAGAAGTTTGATTTCTTGAAATCTTTCAAAACTCCGGCACGCTGACATTGTTGTTTAAACCGCTTCAACGCACGATCTATGGATTCGCCTTTCTTTACATTTACGACTATCATATCAACTCCCATCCGCCGCCTCTTCGTTGTCTTCTCACTTCAAGCGCGGCAATTATGAAATATATATATGTCTTTAAGTGCTAAACGTTAATGATAAGTACAAATGACAATATAATGAATTCTTGGGTCTATCACAAGGATTTTCTATTTATTTAATCTTTTAATCTTCTATTAGCTTTGTCAATCCAACAAATGCCGGAGAGCCTCTTCAAGGTCGGAAAACTGAAATTCGTAGCCTGAAGATCTTAATTTACTGGAATCCACACGGGCGCTGGCCAGGAGGAGCGCATCGGCCATTTCGCCTAATGCTACACGGGCAGCAAACTTGGGCATCGGCAAAATTGTAGGTCGTGAGAGAACTTTTCCGATGACGCGTGTAAACTCTCGATTCGTGACAGGATTTGGCGCGACGACGTTCATCGGCCCTTTGAGTGACTCCGTGGTGATGGCATGCTCAATAGCGCCAATGACGTCATCCAGGGCGACCCAGCTCCAATACTGATCGCCACTGCCGACGATCCCACCTGCTCCTATCTTAAATGGCAAGAGCATTTTGTTCAAAGCACCGCCTTTGGGGCTTAAGACAATGCCGAATCTTAGGTTCACTACGCGAATGCCTTTTTGTGTGGCTGCCGCGGTCGTGGCTTCCCACTCTCGACAGACGTCGGCCAAAAATCCGGAGCCTGGCTCGCTTGTTTCTTTCAAAACTTCATCACCGCGATCACCGTAATAACCAATGGCGGAGGCACTGACCAGAACCTTCGGTCGGCGCTCAAGTTCCGAGAGGCTGTTCCGGAGCAGTCGCGTTCCTTTGATTCGGCTATCGCGGATTCTTGCTTTCTTTGCGGAGGTCCATCTGCCCGCGATATTTTCACCGGCCAGATGCACTACTGCGTCGAGACCCTCGAGTTTTTGAGCCTCGATTGTTTCCGAGTCGATGTCCCAATATATTTCGTCTTTACTTTCCGCCGCCTTTGAACGAACGAGACGTTTGATACTGTGTCCCTTGTTGGTCAGAAATGCAACCAAGTCCGATCCTATCAATCCCGTCGAGCCCGAGACCAAAATGTTCATGGGTTCCCTCCTTTCCCCTTTATGGGCTGACCCTCAATTTTCCTCCAAATTGTTTGGCAAAATGTGCCGAAACCTCATCATAACCCGTGTGTCGTCAATTCAAGTGCTTGCCATACGGAGCGCAAGACTGGCAATCGTTGACTGTAACTTTTGATAAATGTATGTTTAAATGAATCTAAAGTCAAACAATTTTCACGTTCTCGTTGGCGCTCAAACCTCGCGTCGGGCATTTAGTTTCCCCAAAGCCTTCGAAATGCCACCTAGTCTGTTTGTCCCAGTGAGAGTTTCGGGGCTGGTTTTGTGTCTTTATTTGTAGGTGAACACTCAAAAAATACCCAAAATACGGTATTGATATCTCAGGGTGGTTTTTGTTAAAGAAAAAATAAAGGGCAACTTTTTTAGCCCCAAACGCCATGTGAAGCCGTTTTTGAGGATAGGAGAATATTCATGACAAGAAAGAAAGGAGGAGGATAAAAATGAAGAATATATTTCTCCAGACCATTTTGTTTGTCTCATTCCTTGTTGCAGACACTGCTATTGCGAACGACTTACCCAAATTCGGCAAAATCTCCAAAGAAGAATTGCGCATGATGTCATATCCGGATCTGCCGGATGCAAACGCCCTAATTTTGTTCGATCATGGGGAGATGCGCATCACCGATGACTTTATGATGATCTTAAAACGACATGTGCGCATGAAAGTGCTTACCGAAGAAGGGAAATCCATTGTCTCGCAGGTGCGCATACCATATTGGCACGAAGACAAAGTGGACGACATCAAAGCCCATTCCGTGCTGCAAAATGGCAAAAAAGTGGAGTTGGACGATGATGACATTCATACCAAAAAGAGCGATGAGTTTCATGAAAAAGTATTTGCTATCCCTGGAGTGGAGTTGGGCGCGGTGGTTGAGTACGAATATAGGTTTAGGACTGAGCACTTAACGTATTTGCAGCCCTGGTTTTTTCAAAACAGAATATTCACCAAACTGAGCCGACTATCGATTACCCTCCCACCTGAATACGGCTACCAAATCTTCTTCAGAAACATGCCTGAGACCCAACCCGAAATAGAGGAGCTTTTAAGACCAGGTCGAAAACTACGAATATTCACGTGGCAAGTTGAAGACATATCACCACTTCCGCAGAATCAACCTTACGTGCGAGCATGGCGAGACAATTTGGCTCAAATGCATTTTCAGATTACTCGTTATTATAATCCCAGGTTTAATATTGACGTTAGGTTTAGCCAGACGTTGCCGGAATTGGTTATGAGATTCTGGGACTACTACAAAGGTTTTATCAAAGAAGACAATTCCTTCAAAACTTTGTTGGCGGATGTTTTGCCTGATGGCGCTTCGGAAATTGAGAAAATCGTTGAACTTTACGATTACGTCCGAAAGAATGTAGTTACCACCTCAGAGGGTTATTTGTATCCTGAGAGAAAGCCTGAAAAGGTTTTGAAAGAGCTAAGAGGAACCGGAGTGGATAAAAATTTTCTACTCATCAATCTACTAGAGGCAGCAGGTTTCCACGCTAAGCCCTTAGTGATTAGCACCTGGGATCATGGCAAAATCAACACGAGGCAGGCCTATTTGCGTCAATTCAACTATGTTCTTGTTTACGTGCCAGTCGAGAATAAGCCCTACGTATTTGACACACGAGATTCATATTGTCCTTCCAATATGCTTCCTGAAGATGACCTGGTTGAGATGGGTCTGGTGATTGATGATGGGGATGGCCAATTCGTGAATATTCCGAGACCAGATGTATCGAACACGGTAGACTGCAAAACGAGAGCCACCATAACAGTGAATGGGGAGCTAATCTCTCACTCAATCGCAGAATTTGAGGGCTACCTAGCTTTGCACATACGGGCGGCTATTCGGAAATTTGGAGAGGAAGAATTCGTCAAAGATTGGCTGAAAGACAGATTCGGTGAGGTGCAAATTGACTCATTCAAAGTTGTAGGGCTGAACAAGTTTGATGAGCCGTTACACATTTCCGTGGTTTATCGGGCATCGGACTATGCGCAGATGGCCGGCAACCTCATGACCTTCAAAGCTCCGACTCTAAATAGTATTGAAAAGAATCCCTTTCAAGATGCAAATCGCTACTTTCCTGTGGAATTTAAATATGATGCAAGGGTCAATGATCAGGTAAGTATTGCTGTTCCGGACAGCTTTCAAGTCGAGCTGCCGGACTACCTTAACCGCAGTCTGGACGGCATGCGTTTTTTCAATTGGTACACCCGGGGTGACAACATCGAGGCCCAGCGTGACTTCGAGCGTTCCAAGCTTGTCTTTTCAACTACGGACTATGAGGATTTGAAAAAGTTTTATGACGGTGTGATGCGTGCCGACAAAGCTGTGATCGTCATGACGAAATAAGAAACAGTAGAAGAGGGAATAGGTATGAAACGAAAGATACGGATATTGGCTGTTTTTATTCTCTTTGTCTGTGCCTGTTCTGCAGCCGGTCAAGATGGCTTGTGGCACGACGAGGTGGATGCTCTGGTTGAACTGGACATAACTGAATTTGAGATCCATGACGAAGACAAGGCCATCAAGCGTGTGCAGCGTATCATTTATGTTTATAATGAGAAGGGCAACCACTATGCAAATGTCTCTGTATTTGAGAACACATTCAGCGAATGTAAAGAGTTATACGGTGAAATCTTGGATGCCGAAGGTCGAGTCGTATTTGAAACGGACAATGAGGACATCCGACGAGAGCATTGTGGTTCGGAGTATATTTTCTACGAGGATTGCCAGTATCAGACTGTGGATCTCACATGGAACTCGTATCCCTACACCATAAAATATGAATATGAGGTTAAGTATAGTACGCTCTTTTATTGGCCCGGCTGGTTTCCGCAGAAGGACGTTCCGGTTTTGCACTCCTCATACCTACTCAAATTCAAAAGACCAGTCCAGCATAATCGTCTCGGTATCGGACTAAACGCCGATTCCCTCATGACGGAGGAGGAACCCGGGAAGATTTTCAGGTGGACACTCAGCAACATTGAGCCACGAACCACTGAATCCTACATGCCGCCTGAAAAACGAGTGCAGATGGCGCTCCTGTTCTCGCCAAGTTATTTTAAGTTAGATGATTATCAAGGCTCATTCCAATCCTGGCAGAAATTTGGTGCCTGGTACAACTATTTAACAGAAGATCGTACCCAACTTCCACAGCAAGCCATTGCAAAGATAAAGGCTTTGATAGAAGGAATTGACGACAACGACCTTCGAATTCAAAAGCTTTATGAATTTCTGCAAAACTATACCCATTACGTGGCGGTCGAGTTGGGAATTGGCGGCTATCAACCGTATTCTGCCGAAGAAGTTTATGAAAAGAAATATGGCGATTGTAAAGACCTCTCAAATCTCATGATCGCCATGCTTAATGAGGCCGGAATCGACGCATATCCGGCCTTGATCCAAACCCGTGACAAGGGCGTCACTATAACAGAGTTTCCGTCTCAGCAATTCAACCATGCCATCGTTCTTGTTCCTATGGAAGAAGATACCATTTGGCTGGAGTGTACTGCCGACCGCCTGGCCGCGGGTGAATTGCCTGCTTCCGATGAAGGTTGTCACGTTCTGCTTGTGAATGAAAACGGTGGACAGATTGTCCAAACCCCGATAAGCGGTCCGGAAGAGAACTTGTGGCAAAGTCGAATTGATGCAAGGTTGACTTCCACCGGCAAGCTGTTTCTGACCGGAAAAGCCCGGGCAACCGGAAACGTAGCCAATGGTCTTCGGAATGCCCTGGCGGGTCTCAAAGGCGAGAAGCTCAAAAACAAACTTCGTCGGACTTTGGCGAGCAATCTACCAAATTTCTCTCTGTCCGGGTACAAATTTCGAAACCTCGACAGGGATTATCACCGGCCACTTGAGCTCGCGTTTGAAGGCTCCGTCACAAACTTTGCAACCGGCGCGGCCAACCGGCTGCTACTAAATCCAAATATTTTAAGCATGAAAGATACACGTGCTATTCCAGACGAAACGCAGCGTAAGTTTCCCGTTCATCACCGTTATGCTTATGGGCTTGTTGACTCCTTGATGCTTGCGGTCCCTCCGGGATATGTGCTGGAGACAGGTCCGGAGTCCCAAAATAGGCACAGCGCCGTAGGCAGTTATGAAACAAATTACTCATTTGAAGACAATAAATTTGCCTATTGGCGCTATTATCGACTGGCAAAGTCGCAGATTCCCGTGGAGCAGTACCCCGAGTACCGGGAGTTTGTGAGGGCTGTGGCGAAAACGGACAGTGAAATGTTTGTCTTCAAGAAATGAGCCTCTGAACTTACAAACCAATCACTTGTGCATCCCTCTTCTCATCTCGTTGCAATTTTCGGCTCAAACCAAATAAAAAGGCCCGGGTTGGAAACCCGGGCCTCTGGCTCAATTAGAAGGGGAGGGTTAAAAGGAGGACTCATGAAACTACTTCATCAAAATCGTGGACGAAAAAACTGCGATGGTTGTGCGGACTGAAGAGATACCTACTGCACCTTCAGGATTCGTAAAGAACAGCATCGCGGTCCGAACAACCGTTTTCCACTCCTTGCTGTCTTAACTCCAAGATTTCATCCCGTGAGATGGAATTGAGTGGTGTCTTCCCTGAGACGTTGTGAAACAACGACTGTTTGATTGAGCACCGCCAGACATCCTCGCCCAACGAGTGACATTAGAGCGGGCGAGGATGTCCTCGAACGCGGTTCAATGCTCCATCCATCTTTCGATTCCTCTGTTTATCTTTTATTGTAAGTAGAACGATATGCCCACAGAGAATTCCAGATTGTTGTTTGTCCAGGCAGTATTGTTTTCTCCGCTGGTAAAAATGTGATCGTTAAATTCGTATCTTAAGCGCGTTCTTTCACCGATTGGAAATTTCGTCCCGAAGCCCAGACTCAAGGTTAAATTTGACTCCGAGTGTTGGCGTGTGACCCCCAGACCTCCAACCGTATACGGCGTGACGCCGCCAAACGGAAAATCATAGGTGACCCGGCCATGATAGAAAATCACCGTCGAACTGCCCTGTTCTGGAGCAGCGCCCAAAGCCCTTTGAAAGAATTCCTGGCCCGCTTTTGCGAAGCCCAGGGTCGCACCAAATGACCAGCGGTCGTCAAGATGCTGCTCGTAACGAACGCCTAAAGCAATTGAGTTCTGGAATCGGTCCGGTGCGTACACACCGATGAAGGGATACAGTTCGTGCACTTGTTTGACACCTTGCGCTGACACAGGTTCGCTCATGCCAAAGAGAATTGGCAACAGGAAAAAGAGTGCTATTTTCTTCACTTGACTATCCTGATCAGTCCCAGAAGTTTCCGACCAGCAACCCTACGGTTATCTCGTGGAATTGGCTGATGCCTTTGCCAAACGCGGTGTATTGCGTCGCTGTAAAGACTACCGATAATCTCTCGTTGATGAGTTTTCTCGCACCCACGCCGTAATTGATGGCCATGTGCGACACGGTGTTCGAACTGATGCTGCGGTCCGGTACTGTGTTAATGACGCCCAGACCTCCGGTAATATACGGGAGGAGCCTTTCGCGTTCTTTCAGCAAGTAGGACAGGTTCGCCATGATGAAATAAGAATCTGCCGCCTTCCCCAACACATGTTTGAATGAGCCTTCCAAAGCCAGTCTCGGCTTCGAGTGAAACATAAATTTCCAAGTATAGGTGTAATCCAATTCCACCAGCCCCATTCCAAACGAATACCCGAATCTTCGGTACAAGGTATCGTTGAAGCGTTTCCCGGTCCTCGATGGCTTATCAAACCGGTCCGGGTTTTTCCCGTTTGTGCCACCATTTTCTCCTGCCTGATTGGGAAGCCCGTCCACCTCCCCACCGTGACCGCGGTTTCTGTTTACTTGCAACTGCATCCAGCCCTTTTTGTCATTTGCAAAGCCGATTTTGACCCACCCACCCCTCTGGCCGATAACCCGCACCGTGTCGTCTTTCGTAAGTGTGGCTATCGGCGGGTCTTCTACCATGGGCAGAGAATAGATTTTAACTCCGTTCAGTGCGATCACCGCTCTTTGTGCAAACGCTTTGTTTGTATTTGCAATACTCATAAATCCCAAAAACAGTGTCATGAGTGTTAAATTTCGTGATAAAAGTAGATGTCGCATTAAAGTTTAGTGTTAAAAATAGGTTGCAAGACTCAACCAGAGGTACTGATTTCTGGCAATCACAGATTTGACATTGACGCCGTCAACGGATAGTTTTTCTGCTCCGTACCAGTAGCTTCGAGAGTCAAAGCTCAAATGGGTTTCTTTGCTGAGTGCCAGTCGAATTCCGGTACCGGTATTAAATGAGAATCTGTGATCTGTATCGGTATTGAGGATGAGACCCCCTAAGCCTGAAGTCAAATAAGGCGTCAAACGAATAAAAAGAGGGTTGTCCTTTTGTTATTCTGACATTCAGGCTAAAATTATAAACAAAAACTTCGGATTTGACTTTGGTTGTCGCAGCGGATATGTGCTGTTGGGTAGGGCTCATGACGAGAGTTAGGTTAAGCTGAAGCAGGTGCGTGATGTCATGACCAACGTCTAACCCAATTGACGGACTGCGCTCAAACGGACATTCTTGTCGAAGAAGACGACTCCGAAAGAACTCCGAACTTCACGTTTGTGTTGCTTCTCCTTGCTATGACCTCCTTCTGTATTTCCAATTACACAGAGTATTAAAAACAACTTGAAACATTTTAGACGATCAGACACATTTTTTATTTTGTATTGTTTAGAAACTTTTATATTCTTTGATTATCGTAATCGTGGCATGTAGTTCGGCAACATATGTGCCACTCCGGGAAATTGTAAACATTTTGTAAGAACAAGGCTGAGTTTCGATATAGAAATGCCGATGTTTGGTCTAAACTTTTAAAGTTTCGGTGGTTAAATTTTGTCCAGTTGCTTGATTTATGAACAAATTTTTATGTCGGTGATTACCTGTGTCTGCCATGAACGGCTAAATATTTAGCCAGATGAATAGATTCGCAACCTTACTCAAAAAAACAGACAGGATTCACAGGATTTTCAGGATAATAAATCAAGTAATCAATATAGCATCACAAAACATAAAAAAAGTAGTAAAGTCTTAAGCGGACAAGCCCACCGGGATCGGGAATAATCTATCTTACCAGACAATCGGGAGCAAACCAGGAAAAAATGTCTTGACCAAAATTGGCAAAATATTTTTTTTAATGATTTTGCCCGGAACAAGCAAAGATTTGAAAAGGCAGAATGGTTCTGCAACAGAATAATTGTCCTGGTGATTTTAATCGTTTTGTGCCAAATTTTTTGCCTTTTAGATTTAAGTCGGCCCGGTTGACCGAAGCGATTTAAATCCGGTTTATCTTGNNTCCATGATTTACGGGATTCTGTTCAAAAGGCTAGCCAAAAATATTTGAAATTTTAAAGGCTATTTTGACAGAAAATTAAAAGACAGAAAAATAGAGTTTGGCAGCATCAATCCTGAAGTGTAAAAGCCTCGGGACACCGTGAAGCAACGAGCAGGTTGAATACATTTTTTTGTCCTCCATCTTTCTGTCTTATGAAGGCGTGTTACAATATGATTTTGCTAACTAAAAGTCAGAGACAATCTCTGAAAAATTGGCTAATAAGTTTTCTAAAATGTTACCTATGAACGTCACCCGTGGTTTAAACTTGTTGACAATCCTGATCGTCGCCTCGGTAGTTGGTAGTGTTGCATTTGCCTGGCCTTCAAGCTCCTCGGATCTGTTTCGCGTTTACGACCTCGAATTTGAAGGCGAATTCGCGTCCTATCATGTGGAAGATCTGAACAACGATGGCCTGAAAGACCTGATGTTGCTGCTGCAGTTGAGGGAAAATGAACGGATTGAAGAAAGAAAACTCTCCATCTATTTGCAGGATAAAGAGGGATTCGCAGAACCTCCGAATCAAACATTTACTTTGGCAGAGGACATCATCCTGTTCGATATTGGCGATGTTGCAGGCGATCTGAAAAAGGAGTTCGTCTACTTTTCACGAGAAGGAATTTTTCACTACACGCTGAGCGACACGGCGTTTATCCTCAACGCACACAAGTTATTCGAAACCGAATCGTTGTTCATGCTCTCGGATCGCACGTCGTTGGTTACGTGGGACTTTGTAGCCGACTTGAACGACGACGAGGTCGACGAAGTCTTTGTTCCTAAAATCACCCAATGCGATATTCACTTTCGCAACCCCAAAAGCAACGATTGGTTGATCAACGAGATTCCCCTGAGGGCTGAACCGAACGTTCGTGGATTCTACGACGAAGATTATTCCGTTGGCAATCGCGCGGATGCCCTTTATTCGACGCCGCACCTCCTAACCGAAGACTTCAACGACGATGGCAAAATCGATTTGATGGGTGTGTATGAAGACAGCCTGGTGGTTTTCTGTCAGGATGAGGAAGGCTTCTTCTCTCAACGCTGTCACCACAGCATTGAGTTGCATTTCGGTAAAATCTGGCGTGGCCAAAAAATCCAGAGAACGCGCTGGGGGGACAAGAGCGAACGATTCTTTCTCAGGCGCATCGGCGACTTGAACGACGACGGTGTTGTGGATGCGCTTAGTGTCAGGATTTCAACCCGGGAAAGCGTCATGAATCCGAAGAATGAACTCCATCTTTACCTCGGGAAAAGGGACACAACGGATTCCGTTGAGGAGATGTTTTTTGCGGACCAACCGGATCAGATCGTCAAGCCGGGTGGGACGCTGCTGGTGCTGGACATCCTGGACTTAAATGATGATCGCAAACACGACCTCGTCATGCCAACGGTCAATG
This sequence comes from Candidatus Zhuqueibacterota bacterium, assembly GCA_011775825.1. Lineage (GTDB taxonomy): Bacteria > Zhuqueibacterota > Zhuqueibacteria > Oceanimicrobiales > Oceanimicrobiaceae > JAABYK01. Next base: position 11,225 of record JAABYK010000690.1, read on the forward strand.
TGGGCCTGACGAACATCATTCGCATGCTGCTCACAAAAAGTGTGGAAATTCAAGCCGAGACGTATCTGATGAAGGAGGATCGTTACCCCGATGAACCGGATTCAAAAACCAAAATGGTGATCAAATTTTCGTTCAGAGGTGGCACAACGTCTCCGGTGTATGAAATCGAGGATTTCAATGGCGACGGGTATCTGGATGTGTTAAGCAGTCAGGAAGAAAAGCGACTGGTGCTTTTTTGGGGCAAAGAGGACGATCTGTTCGAATCCAATGTGGGTTCGAAATTCAATATCTTGCTGCCCCAAAATGGCGAATTAGTGAGCGCCATGAACATGAATCGGGACGAGAAATGCGATATTGTGATCGTTTATGACGAGGACAATCCGAAGTACCCAAAGCTTCAGAATAAGGTGAGGATATTGTTGGCAAATTAGGGGCTGCTTGGGCTAAATTCTCAATAATATCATTCACCTCCTCATCGTAACATAAAATCCAAGTGTCTTCTATCTATATAGATAAACGAATTTGTGCCACAATACCCCCATAAGTCTTTTGTAATTTTTTGATTTTTTTGCGATTGTGAAAACGGCCGGAACGATCGCGACCGTTCCTACCAGTGCATTAATTGCGTAAGAATTCCCCGATGGTTACTTCACCACTGTATAAAAAATCTTAACCGTCGCTTTCCTAAATTGTGGCGCCAGCTCCACCTTCCCGGTCTCGAAAGCCTTTTCCGAGATTCGGCGGTGAGACACCACAAGAACTCCCTGGTTTGTCTCGTCCCCGTTTACCCACAAATCGACCAGTTGGGTGAGGTCCAGGTCGATTTGAGCCAAGCCTGTCTTTTGGTTCGGCAGCAGCCCGGTGACCGGATTGGCGTTGTAAGCTGCGGTGGCGCCCTGACCGGTGGTGTCCGCAGAGAGAATTTCCAGAAATTTGCCACCTGGCAGCGTAACTTTGTTCACGCCAAAACTTAAGACGGCATAATCGATATTTACGTCCTCTGGAAGCTGAGGCAAGTCGAATTTGAATAAGAGCTGAAAGGTGCCACCTCCTAACGGCTGAACCTCCACGGTCACATCCTCCACCGTGACGACGCCTGCTTGCGTCATCGCGGGAAGACCGCAAAATAATAGAACAACCACGATTTTGAGCATTTTTGTATCCATCATGACCTCCTGAGATAAGTTGCCAGTTACCAGTTAACAGTTTTCGTGACTCTCGAGTCGTGCACGTTACTGGATAAAAACCAACTTACGAGTTTCTGAGAAATGCTGATTGGTACGAGTCCCTGTTATTTCAATACGGTAAACATAGACTCCCGAAGCCGCAGAGTTTCCGGAATCATCGCGGCCATCCCAGGTGAGCTTGTGGACGCCGGCAGCGTATGCAGCATTGGAAACCAGGGTGCGCACCCGTCGACCGAGCACATCATAAATGGTCAACGTGACTTGTGCCGCTTCGGGAAGCTTGAAACGAATCACCGTACTGGGGTTGAACGGATTGGGGAAGTTCTGTTCCAAATCAAAAGTCTTCGGGAGCTGTGCAACTGTTTGTGCCTCCTCACCCAACCCGTGCGCGGCAATCTTAGCAGTTGCTCCTCCCGGGCCGGCATCCGGATTTGCATCAGATTGACTTGGAGACGCATCACCCGGACCTTGGAACGAGTTGGGAGCAAACCAATAATTATTTTCAGCCTTCAAAGTGATGTTCGTAGTATTTCGGATGTCTATGAACGTCACTATGCCATCATAAAAATTATTCCATTTATTATTCAAAAAAGTATTCCCTGACTCTAAATAATTCACTAGCATCCCTTCCTCGGAATTAGTAGTAACATTTCCACCAGTAAATCCAAAGTTATTCCATTTTAGATCCGATGGCTGGCTCTGATCAAGGAGCACCCCTGTGGTATTAGCAAAATGTCATTGTCGTGGATGTCGGGTGTCGCATCTTGTAAAATGCGGATGCCACCATTGCTGCAGTCCTCGATATAATTGTTGAAAATTTCAGCATTGGACAGCCCTAAATTAACGCCATAGGCACAGTTTCTAATGGTATTATCGTGGACTTGTACGCCATCCAAATTGTTGCTCACTTCAAGGCCGATATTCCCTGGGTTTTCGATAATGTTATTAAAAACGTTTGCCGCTGCCGAGACCGGGGCCACACCTGTTACGATTACGGCGTGAGACCCAGCACCGGGATTGTTAATGGTGCTATTCTTGATAGTTAAAGCGCTGCTTTGGGCGTAAATCCCTTGCTCGGTGAAGTTCTGAATGGTGCAATTATCGATGGTGACATTATTGGTGTTGGAGACAAACACGCCTTTGGTAGCATGCTCGATGGTAGCATACGCAATGGTGCCGCTGCTGCCGGTTTGGAATTGAATGCCACTCCAGGTGCCGGAGGTACCAGTGCGGGTGAAAGTCACCTCACTTCCGGACTGGCCGTTGACATTCAGGGTGCCGTTGATGGTGAGCTTCTTGGCAGAATTGAATTTAATGGTTTTCCCTTCCTCAATCTCAAGCAATTTGCCGGATGCGATAGTTACGTCACCCACAACTTGCATCTCAGGATTAGCGGTCCAGACCATGTCAAAGTCTACGGTGCCGGAGGCTTCGGTGTGCTGGTAGACACGGCCCGCTTTGTCGCCGTTAGCAAGGGTGCGGAGAGGAAATACCTGAACTTGTGGCCATTGAGAGTACATTATTGTAGTATTGAGATTTGTGTGATTCAAGCCTTGAGTATGACCCAATTCATGAACTAAGACGTCTGCGAAGTCTATGTTCGCGAATGTGCGTGTAGATGGAGGAGAAGAGCCAAAATGCCATCCAGCAGGATCCCTACCATTCGTAGCATTATAATTAAAAGAAATGTCTGAACCTACTTTTGATTCCGGGCCTTCATTACGACTTGAGGGATTTGGAGTTTCTACTGCTATAAAGCCTCCTATACCAAGATCTCGCCACAAAATAACATTTGTTTGATTACTAACTAACCCTTCATTCGTTGTAGCAGGGTCATCAAATTCCAGATTCAAGAATGACATAGGCACGGCATTCCAAACATCAAAAGCATCTTGAATCCGTGCCATGACGGTTGAGTCACTAACGATTACTGGTACATTAGAATGATTATATCTAAACTTTACCGGAAGGTTATTTGGATTCCAAGTTTCATTATAAGTCTCAAATTGTCCATCTAGGTGGGAGCCAACTTGAGCAATAGTAAATTCATTTTGGCCCTTGAAAGTGGTCAAATTATTTCTCATTGATTTAGAATTTACAAAAATCGGGCGTGGCAATTCTGGTGGAAAATGTGAACGAGTTCCATCTAATATTTCGTGTATCATTCTCTTGAAATGCGCTAGAGGAATGTTTGTATCTTTTATTAATCCATTTTCGATTACGAATTTTCCTCGATAAAATCCCAACATCAGATGATAATTATCTTCTTTTGGTACCAGGCATATAATAAACCTTTCTCCGTTGTAAAAGTTTGGACTAAACTCTGTGAAAAGGAGCTCCTCGTTTTCAGTTAGGCCAACCCGTTTGATCGTGATTTCTTGAGGTGCTTCACCTTTAATCACATCTACGACTGTTAATATTACTAACTGATAACCTAATGAAGAACCTGGCATGACATTTGATTCGATCTTTCTCACAACAACTTCGACAATAACAGGGGCATTTTTTACAACTTCCTCAGGCTCTTGGATAATTAATGTTATTGCAAAAACCTGATGTCACCAAATTAGTGATAGCATACCTAAGATCGTTAAAACTAAATATTTCTGCATGATTCAATCTCCTTTGGTCTTAGAATTAACTAATTCCCAAATTACTGTACCGAAGCCTATCGTCTTCTGAATTATTCTTACTCGGCCCTTACCTTTTACAAAATGTTCATCCCAAGCCGCCTCTTCCAAAGGGTCGCAATAATTCCAATGAAATATTATTGAATCACTGGCAAACGACGAAAGAAGAATGCAATTCTGCCAATTGGGAAACTCTTTTGGTTGTAGCAAATATGGGATTGTCCACAGAGTATCCCCTTTAGGGTTAAAATTATATAAGAGTAAATCCTCTCCTTCCACCCTCACGAAGATCGTATCCCCCTTGCTTCGGATAAAAAGAGTATCTGGAAAACTGACATCAGGCGAAGAATACTCTTGCATCATGTAATAGGTTTTCTCACGTAAATTGATTTTCCCAATGATTTGTGTCATGAAGCTTAAATGGGGTATTACGGTTGAGTCTAAATTCGGAGCATAAGTCACTTCATATTCCCACCAATTCCCCACGGCCAGCGGGAAAAAGCTGTTTTGAGGTTCCCTTTCCGGGGGCTCTACCACGTTATGTTCGCATGATGGGAGCACAAAGATAATCAGTGCCAGGGAAAGGGAAAAAGCAAAAAGTATAAGATTGCTTGTTTTCATTTCGGTTCACCTCCTTTCAAAGTTCTCATTGTAATCGCCCTCAATAGGAGGAGACCGCTCTTGATAACCTGTTTTCATATAAATTCTCATGGTTCATCTCGTTTCATACGATAGACGAAAAAATCGCTTCCAACCCCATATCTTTTTGAATTTTTTTGGAACAAATGGCCCAAACCTCCACGCAAAGGATAATTAAAAACAAACAACGGGAGCATTGATAAAGGTTTTCATGCTGGCACCCCTCCTGGCTAGGGTTAGTTACAGGAATTCTTATTTGACCGAATATAGGATCTGTGCGACATCTCCCGGAGGTTCTAAACCTCCGGCCCTAACGTCACTTTTTCCACTCCGCAACGGAAATTTGGGGACATCCGGAGTAAACATCACAAATTGGAAACCGTAAGCGCAGATTCTGTTGGATAAAGAAATCTATCCCACGGGGTAGAGACTTCTTTCATTGGACGACATCTTTTTCGAAGGGACAGATTACGAATCCCGAAGAACGTTGCATTTTACAATTTTCAATCTAAAAAAAAAAACGCTGAAAAAGTCAATAGAAATTTTTTAAATTTTTGCGAATTTTCATAAAATCCAAATTTGTTTCTATATAGAAAAACGAATTTGTGCCACAATACCCCCATAAGTTTTTTGCATTTTTTAATTTTTTTCGATTGTGAAAACGATTAGGAACGGTTGCTTCCGTTCTCTACCAAATCCCAAGCCTCCAGCCGACCCGGTTAACCTCACCAGCTAAAAAAACCGGCTTCCCGGCTAGAATTCATCCTTTTTTGGGGGGGAAGGAGGACGATGTGTTCGAATCCAATGTGGGTTCGAAATTCAATATCTTGCTGCCACAGAATGGCGAGTTGGTGAGCGCCATGAACATGAATCGAGACGAGAAGTGCGATCTCGTGATCGTTTATGATGAGGACAATCAGAAGTACCCAAAGCTTCAGAATACGATACGGGTATTGTTGACAAATTAGGCAACTGGGTTAAATCTCTCAATAGAATTAGTTCGCGACAAAAGAATACGCTAAATGAATACGGCAGGAGAGACATTAAATCTCTTGCTCAGAGCCTTGATCTGACGAACGTTGAGTTGTCTTTTGCCATGCAGAATCTCTGAGACCACACCTTGACTACCGAGTTCTCTTAAATCACGCTGTCTCAAACCATGCTCTTCCATTAGATATTCTAAACACCCAACAGGATCACCTTCCGGTTCTTTGAGTTTTCTGTCTTCATAGTCTTTAATCAAAGTTCCCAAGGTGTCGATCAAGGATTCGATTAAGGGGTCTTCCTCTTCACTGACTTCATCTATCAACTTATCCAACAACTCGACGGCCTTTTTGTATTGATTTTCCGTATCTAGAGTTGACACTACTTTGGAAACTGTTGACCAAGCCTTTAGGGTTTCATCTAATTCCTTTTCTAAGACTTCCATATTATTCCTTCCATTTACCTTTGTTATATTCTTTATGAGTCAAAATATGCCTTATATAAATCCTATTTTTTTTGTAGACGATAAAAGCTATCAATCGACATTTGTTGCCTCCAATATTAAAAACTGTAAGTCTACCTACCTGATCGACACTTGGAAGAGTTTTACGCAAACCTGAAAACGATTCGAAGTTGGTGCGTTTGACAATTCGGTACCATCGGTCTAACGGTTCTTCTGCATCTGGGTGCTTTTTCCCAAATTCAACTAATCGTCTTCGTGTAATGATATGCACACAACAATATATCTCAAAAAGAGATAATTGTCAAGTACTCTTTATTTGATATCATATTTTTTCAAAATCAAAGTCGTGTCAATCACTTCATAAATTATTAAACTTTAAAAACATAAAAGAATTTGCTTGACAATTCTTTGCAAAAATTATATATTTTGTTTCATTGTTACAAAAATTTTACGGGAAAGGTACAAATTTTACGTAACTCTGATGATTTGTGTGGGGTGACCAACCTTAAACAGACTAATAAACTTACATTAATCACCTGAACTATCCCTTATCAGTCTTATTGATGGGCGATCCAACATATATTTTACACTAAGAGAAATCCCGGTCATTTCTAACCTTGGATGGTAAGAATCATGGAAGTCTTCGAATTCGCAAACAGATTGGGGCATCAGATAAAAGTGCTGATGTTGGCTTTTGCTGTCATGCTATCGCACAACGTATTGTATGCCCAATGGTCGAATAATTCCACTGAGAACGATTCAATTGTGGTTCATGTTGGGAACCAAACAAAGCCGACCATCATTTCCGATACGGCAGATGGCGCCATAATCGTCTGGCAGGATGCCCGTAGCGATACCTCAGCCACAGACATTTACGCTGCCAGGCTTCACGCCTCGGGAAGCCTGCTCTGGACTCCGAGCGGTGAACCGGTTGCCATCGCAGAAAATGACCAAAAATCGCCGTCGATTGTTGAAGATGGGGATGGCGGCGCGTTTATCGCCTGGCAAGATGATAGAGGTTTCGAGTCTTTTTTTAATATCTACGCCCAACACATCGATCATACGTTCGGACAGGGCCAATGGCAGCTCAATGGTGTGAGAGTTCAGGAGGGAAACAATCTGCTCCCCGGAATCACGCGAGACAGCATATTTGGCGTTTTGATCGCTTCTTACAGCAGCTTCCAAACCGATTTTTTGATATACGTCCAAAAGGTGAACAACAGCGGTGTGCCGCAGTGGGATCCCTTTACTCAGCCAAGTTTAGAAGTGAGAACCCCACAACCCACTTCGCCGCCTGCAATCATTTCCGATTCAAAAGATGGCGCCATAGTTGTGTGGCCCGATCGCAGAAATCCAAATGTACTGCCGGAAATATATGCCGCACGGCTTGACGGTGGTGGAGAGCCCGCATGGACCCAACCTGAAGTTCTGGTTAGCTCAACCATTACGGCGGGAACCGAACCCGTGGTGATTCCCGATTCTGGAGGTGTGATTATTTCCTGGATTGCACCGGATGAAATCGGCTCCACCAACGATAATATTCTGGCTCAGTACATCAATTCTCAGGGACAAAAAATGTGGGGAGATAACGGCCGCATCGTGTCTGAAACCGAGGGCCGAAAACGCAACGTGAGAATGGTTCGCGCCGACCCCAACACCATATTCATCCTCTGGGAAGACTTGAGCACCGGACCGGATTGGGACATTTCGGCACAGCGGATCGATTCCAATGGCAACCTGATTGGTTTGGAAGTTGAGGTTGTGAACGTCACTGGTGATCAAATCAATCCGGCCGTTATTTCCAACAAGCGCGGCAGCATTGTCGCCGCCTGGGAAGACAATCGCAATGTGGCCACGGATATGGATATTTATGCGCAACTGATCGAGCTAAATGGAAATGTCCGGTGGGACGTAAATGGGCGAGCCATTTCGACGGCTCCCAATCTGCAGAAAAGTCCGGACCTTACAGATGACGGCTTAGGCGGCGCCATCATTGTCTGGGAAGATTTTCGAAATGGACAAAACTTTGACATTTACGCTCAACGAGTCAGTGCGCCAGGGGACTTGGGCGAATTTCGCACCATCACAGTCTCCTCACCCGACGGCGATGAGAACTGGGAAGTCGCCAGCACCCAGGTCATCACCTGGACTTCAAAAGGCGAAATTGACAGCGTTTCCATCGAGCTGTCACGAAATGGTGGTCAAAACTATTTCGCCGAAGATATCATCGATGACTCAACACCGAATACCGGCACCAAGATCTTTCAAGTGGAGGGGCCATCATCGACCAATTGCAAGATTCGAATTCGCGCCGTGAACGCGGATTTCATTTTGGCAGAGAGCGAGACCTTTGTCATCTCAGATTCAGCGGGTCCTGCAATTACGCTTTCGGATACGGTATCCGTAAGTACCTTTGGCGATTCCGTTCTAGTCAGAACCTCCGCAGTGGACAACAGCGGTATCCAGGATATCTTCCTTAACTTCAAAAAAGGTGGGGATCTTTCCTTCAATTCGTTGCCGATGAACTCTACGGGACCGGACAGTTTCGAGAAAGCCATTCCAACGGAATTTGTTTCCGAGCGAGGTGTGGAATATTTTGTTAGAAGTGTGGACAATATTGGTATCACCACCAACAGCGACACGTTTTTCATCACTGTGAATTTTGATAGGGGTGTCCAAACAAGCCGAGTCTCAGGAGGGTCGTCGCAAAATGCTTATCGTATGATCTCGGCACCGAATGACCTGGATGATCCATCGGTTGCATCCATTATCACAGCATCCGGTTTTGGCGCCGTTGATACAACCAGTTGGCGCATTTTCAAGTATCAAAATGTCGCAACAGGTTATGTTGAACTTGATTCGACCACGTTTAATGACCCTAACTTCGCGTTTGAACCCGGCCAGGCTTTTTGGTTGATTTCCGCCACTGGCAGGACCCTTGATTTTGGCTCGGGCGGTTCCTTATCCGCAACCACACTTTATTCTTTAACAATAAAACGGGGATGGAACCAGATTAGTACCCCTTTTGCATTCCCGGTAGACTGGCAGGCTGCGTTGGATACGACCGCCGCCCTTGACCCGACATTTGAAGTCTCAAGCTTAAGTCAGCAAGTGAATCTTTATGAGGGTTCGTACTCAATGGAAGACGTCTTGGAGCCCTATAAAGGCTATTTTGTCTTCAACAATGGAGCTAGTGACGTTACCGTCATGATTCCTCCGGTAGCCACGACGACCACCGCCAGCAAGACACTCGCAAAAGCTAAAAATTCAACCGAAGCTGACTGGGAAATTGAAATAAATGCGACTTGCCAGGAAGCCCGAGACCATTTTAATTTCCTGGGGATTCATCCCAAATCTTCGCAATCCTGGGATGTTTTGGATTATCCGGAACCTCCGCCAATCGGCCAATATGTCTCCGTTTATTTTCCGCGAAATGAGTGGCTCCATCCGAACAATTATACCACTGACTACAGAGCCAAAATCGGGGAGGGACAAACCTGGAGTTTCGAGGTGCAAACCAATATCCCCAATTCTGAAGCACGCATCGAGTTTCTTGAGTTGCAATCCTTGCCGCGGGATGCAGAGGTTTGGCTGTTGGATGAGAAGCTGGACATAAAAACCAACGTTCGGGAGAACAATTCTTACACGTTCGCCACCGGAGCTTACGGTACGATAAAATCGCTGAAACTTTTGATCGGTGAAGCGAGCTATCTTGCCGGAGAACTTTCCGAAGGCTCATTTGTGCCAACGGATTTTCAGCTTTCACAGAATTTCCCCAATCCGTTTAACCCGGTGACCACGATTCGTTTTGGCTTGCCTCAGTCAGAAACGGTTCGAATTAAAATCTACGATATACTCGGAAGAGAGGTTAAGACTTTGGTGAATGAACAAATGAAAGCGGGATTTCACGCGGTTTCCTGGAATGGCGAGAATGATGCTGGCAGAGCGGTTGGCAGTGGTTTGTACATTTATCGAATTGAAGCCGGCGATTTTTCACAATCCCGCAAAATGATGCTTATCAAATAGTCATGGAGAGAAAAAATGAAGTTACTTCTGCCCCTGAAGATGTTTCTTTTGGTGTTGGCCTCGGTGCTAACGGTGCAGGCACAAGAGGAAACCGAGGAAGCCGATTTGCAACAAGTGCTAAAACAGGAGGGTTACGACAGAAATGCGCCCGCCGTAGTGAAACTGGTTTCCGATCAAGGCAGGAGAATTGGAGCGGGTGTGATTCTCGGTGTCCATGAAGATGGCATGGGCTTCATCTTGACGTCGTACAGCATGGTAGCGAATCGTGACAAGGTGGCCGTGATCCTGAAGGACTATCCGGACCCGCTTCTGGGGCGTACCGTTGAACGCTGGGTCGATTTCGATACGGATGTGGCAATTGTGGCAGTCAAAAACTTTCCGGCGGACCAACCGGTTATCGTGCTTAGCAATGACAAGTCCGTGCCCGCTAACGAAACCTTTACCATCATCGGCCATGCCGAAGAAGGAGATTGGATGCCCATTCCCATTCAAATGATAGAATCAGACGAAAGTCACGTGGCGTTTAATGCCTCGGAATTTTCTGGCATTGAGGGCGCGCCTCTTGTGGATGAAGATGGCAAGATGTTGGGACTCATCGTATCGGAAGGTCTGGCCAACACAGAGAACAATCTTACCCTGGCCGTGAAGACGGCAACCATTAAACCCATCATCAAAGAATGGTTTAAACCCGTACCCCTTGTGAGAAAGTGGGAAGAACAGGGAGTGAGTATTGGCGGATGGGTCTGGGCTGTCGGGGGCAGCGTCATCGGCGGTACGTTGGTGACGGCCATAGCCATTTCTGGAGGCGACGGCGATTCACAAAGTGGACTCCCACGGCCTCCCAATCCACCGAATCAGCGGTGAAACGAACAACAAAACTGTTGCAAAGACGATCGCATAAATCGGAGGATTCAAGGGCTATCCAAAAAGTCGACACATGACCTTCGCGTGAGTTTTCAATGGGCTTACCCATCCTTCGACTTCGCTCAGGATGACGGGAAATAGACTTTTTCGACAACCTGTTGCTGTTTTGACAAACGATTGGATTGTTGGAGCTTCGTAAGTCTTCGAAGAACTCCGTCATGACTGAAAACACGACTTGTGTGCCCATCTCATTTGATCTCCGGACTGGTCGATTTTTGATTTATTCAACAGTCATGCTTGGGTTGAGTTACAGGAGGGCCTTAAAAATGAAATTGTTTCGACTTTGGCTAATTGCTGCAGCGGTTGCATTTTTGCTGTTTCTAGTTTCAGGTAATTCGCTGGCCCAAAATGGTGAAAATGCGCGTGCTCTTTTTGCAGATGAGATACATTCCAGTGTCGAAGAAGACTACCCCTACCTCGATAACCTCTACAAATATTTGCATGCTCATCCGGAGCTTTCGTTTCATGAATCGGAAACGGCTGCCCAAATTGCAGAGGAATTGGGAAGCCTGGGATTTGAGGTTACCACCGATGTCGGGGGACATGGTTTGGTGGGTGTCCTAAAAAATGGCGATGGCCCAACCGTGATGATTCGCACGGATTTAGATGCACTACCTGTCAAAGAAAATACCGGATTGGACTATGCCAGCACGGTTACAACGACCGATGATCAGGGCAAGGAAGTGGGCGTCATGCACGCTTGTGGTCACGATGTGCACATGACCGTATTTACCGGCACCGCACGAATACTGACTCAAATGAAGGATGCCTGGCAGGGCACGTTGGTCTTGATCGGACAGCCTGCAGAAGAGAAAGGGGCTGGAGCAAAGGCTATGCTCGCCGATGGTTTGTACACGAGATTCCCGCGCCCTGACTACGCCATTGCCTTACACGTGAACGCAGGCATGCCCACCAGAAGCATTGGCTATTGCAAAGGCTACGCGTTGGCAAATGTCGATGCCGTGGACATTCTCGTTCGTGGCATCGGCGGACACGGTGCGTACCCGCACACCACAAAGGACCCAGTGGTGATCTCTGCCCAAATCATCATGGCTTTGCAAACCATCGTCAGCCGGGAGATCAAACCCATCGAGCCGGCCGTGGTGACGGTCGGTTCCATTCATGGCGGCACCAAACACAACATCATCCCGGACGAGGTGCACCTGCAACTCACGCTGCGTTCTTATTCCGATCAGGTGCGCAATCAAACCATTGCAACCATCCGCCGCATTTCCAAAGGGATTGCTCAGGCAGCAGGTGTGCCGGAAGGTCGACTGCCCGTGGTGACCGTCCAGGATGAATTCACGCCCGCGACCTACAACGACCCCGAACTCACCGAACGTCTGGTGAAGGTATGGCAAAGGACGTTGGGTTCGGAACATGTTGTCAAGACGGAGCCGGTTATGGGTGGTGAGGATTTTGGACGCTATGGCCGGGAGGAACCCAACCTGCCCATTTGCATGTTTTGGCTCGGCACCGTCTCCTACGATTCCTTCGAAGACAGCCAGCAGGAGGGCGAGCCCCTGCCTTCGTTGCACTCCAGCCGCTTCGCCCCGATACCGGAACCCACCATCAAAACCGGCGTCAAAGCCATGACTTCTGCGGCTTTGGAATTGTTGCAAGCGAATTGAGGTTGCGTCTGAAAGAACCGAGTTTCCAGATATTGCAAACGCCGCGCACAGCAGGATTGTCTTTTTTTGGTGCTCAATTTTAAGGATACAGAGTTTTTCTTGCTTTATTGTATTTGGTTGTCTATTCTTTTTATTCTAAGTAAAACAAAACGCCGGCACAAGCTGTCTCCCCTTTACTATGTATGGCACTTAAGGGTTTTCCTTTGTACGACTGCTGCACCTCATTCCAAATTTAAAAGTTTGATTTTTTTGTGACCATTTCTTAACTTAAAATACTCTCAAACAACTTATTTCATTTAATGAAATTAGAAACCATCAAAAGAGCGCAGATCAGCCTTTTCAGATGTCCTGACGAATTGGTGGAGAAGGTTAATCTCACAAAGAGGGATGAACTCTATGATAAGTATTCAGACAAACTAATATTGAACTCAGCTCTCAACAGGGCTACCGTTTCCTTTCAAAATAATAAGAATGAGCCATTTTATAGATGGCTGAAGTTCAAAGAAGGATTTTCTTCCAATTTAGTAAACCACGTTTTACGTCACTTTGGTAATCGAGAAAAGTCACTTCAGGTGCTTGATCCGTTTGCGGGAAGCGGTACAACTTTGACCACTTCAATCAGAAAAGGACACCATGCCACAGGTATCGAACTTTTGCCTGTCGGTACTGCTGCTATGCGAGCTCGACTCATGGCCGACTTGGTTGACTTGCAAAGGTTTGAAATTCACTTCAACGGACTAAAATCAACAAGCTTAGATAAACTGCCGAAGGGAACCTATTCTTTCCCACATCTAAGGATCACGGAGGGGGCTTTTAATGGTGAAACCGAAGCGGCAATTTCAAAATATGTTGCATTTATTGACTCGATCCATGACGAAAATGTTCGATATTTATTCTGGTTCGCCTGCCTCGCAATTCTCGAAGACATAAGTTACACCAGCAAGGATGGTCAGTATTTGCGGTGGGATTATCGGTCAAGCAGACCACTAAAATCCAAATACAGCAAGAGTAAAATTTATTCTTTTCAACAGGCGATTCAGGATAAGCTGCAAATCATACTTAATGACCTGCGAAAACGAGATGCTGGGAAGTTTACTGAGAATGTCCGAATCATAGAGGGGTCTTGCTTAGATGAGCTATCAACTTTGCCGAGCGAACATTTTGATTTGGTTGTCACTTCTCCGCCGTACTGTAATCGTTACGATTATACTAGAACGTACGCCCTTGAATTAGCTTTCCTGGGATATGATGAAGAGAAAGTCAAAAAGTTGAGACAGAGATTATTGTCGTCAACAGTTGAAAACAAGACCAAGAAAGATCAGCTTTATGCAAAATACGCACAGCTCAACAGACAAGTTTTTTATGATCGAATTTTAGAGAGTTTTTCCGACCAAAAGGCAATGCACGAGGTATTAGAAATACTCAATCTTGCCAGAAGAGAGGGCAGGCTAAATAACAACAATATTCCTGGCATGGTTGAGAATTACTTTTTTGAGATGAATATCGTGATTCATGAATTAAGCCGAATCCTCTCCCCAGGAGGCCGTGTATACATGGTGAATGACAACGTACAATACATGGGCGAAGAAGTTCCTGTTGACTTAATTCTGTCTGATTTTGCCGAAGAAAGGATCAAAACCCTACTTCTGGAATGGTTATTCGACAACAACCTCATAAAGGAACCTGAACTTACAAGAGAGGCGGTTTATCAACAACTGCCAAAAAGTTGTGATCTTGTCAAAGATTTTAGAATGTATTTCGGGTCAGAACCAGATGTTTCATTTTATCATAAAGACGAACTCTTGGCGGTCATTGAGATCAAGGGTGGCACAGATGCAGCCGGTGCCCTGGAACGATATGGGGCTGCCACGAAATCCTTCCAGCACTCACTTGAAGCCAGCAAACGGTGTCGAAACTTTTACCTGGCGGCGGTTTTCACACCTGAACTCGAACGACGGATGAATGATGATCGTCTTGTAGAAAAAGCGTTTGATATAATCGACATTTTGGATGAACCTGAGGTCAGGTCTGAGTTTTTCACCGAAGTCTTCCATCACGCCTTACGTCTGCTCTAGAAGGACGGGCGCGTAAGTGAAGGCTCTTGCTGGCGCGCCCTAAACTCGTGAGATGACTTTTGTTTGATTAATTAACCAGCAGGTTGCCCGGCGGGCTGCTATGCCGATCCCCGTTGCTTGCTCAAAAACACTTGCGTTAATATTACAGGATTTGTATATTGGGCGGTGAATAAGATTAAGATTAATCCGCGTTCTCTCCTTAAAATCCTTGCCGCCGGTCTCCTGTTTGGCATTTATTGGTATTGGATCAATCAAAAATTGATCTCGGAGCCCACCGAGGTGTTCGGTCTGACCGGCTTCTTTCTTTTGATGTGTGTGTCCACAGCTTACTTTCCCCTACCTGCCAATCTGTTGGTTTTGGGTGCGGTGAAGTCTTCGGATCCCTGGTTGGTCGCCATTGTCGCAGGCTTCGCAACCATCTTCGCCTATTTGACGGAATATCTGTTCTTTACGCTGCTCTTCAAATTTGACCGCGTTGCGAATTTCAAAAATAGCTGGCTCTACCAGCAAGCGGCGCCGCTTTTTGATAAAGCCAAGTTTTTCATTCTGGCCTTCGCATCTTTCCTGCCCATCCCTTCGGAGCCTTTGAGAATTTATGCTATCACACGGAAATATTCCAAGTATGGATACATGATGGCGGGATTTGTCGGGCGGATTCCGAGATATTATCTACTCGGATATTATGGAAAGGCTTACGTCAATTCCCCCTGGTTTCTAATTGCGGTTATCCTTTTTCCCGTTTTCTTTCTGCTGCTAATACGGGGAGGGGTGAGTCTCTTTGGCTGGACAAAGGCCAAGCTTCAGGATAAGCCCGAGGAGGCGGCGGTATCCATGCCAGTATCGCTCACATCCTCCAGAATCACGAAAAAGCTCGAAAACTGATTAACTCGCTTTCTCCAGCAGCTCTTTCACGGCTGTTTCTATTTTTTTAATCTTATTGGGGCCGGCTCCGAGGAATTTTTCCTGAATCTTTCCCTTTTGATCAACAATAAACGTCGTCGGAAACACCTGAATGCCGCCAAACTCGGCTCGTACCTCGTTGTTTCCCATATACACAGGATAGTCGATATTATGCTTTTCAACAAAGGGTTTGACCGTTTCCGCGTCTCCGGATTCCAGGGTTATCGCCACCATCTCGACAGTCGAGTCCGAATACTTTTTGTGGAAAGCATTGTATTCCGGGATCTCTTTGATGCAGGGTTGGCACCAGGTCGCCCAAAAGTCAACGACCAGCACATTTCCCCGCAACTGCTTGGAATCAACTTTGTTGCCATCCAGCGTCTGTAATACAAAACTGACGGCATCCGTGGCATTGCCAGCGGCGGCTGTTTCCGAATCTTGCTTGGAACCACAAGCAATCGCGACAATTAAGCCAATGAAGATAAATAAAAGCCGCACTTTCTTCATAATTATTCCCTAACTCCAGTTAATGTTACAAACATTTAACACAAATTCGTAATAAATTAAGCATTTGAACAAGTTTTTGCTTGACTTTAATTCCAAAATCGTTTAATTAGTGAGAACCATCTTCAAAAAATCACTATCCCAGGCAGGGATGCAGAAATAAGACGGGTTATGCGCCAACATAATAACCGTTTTATTTTCTGAAGGATCAGAGGGCACAGCCGACCCGCACCGGCTGTGCCTTTTTTATACCAATATCAAGCTCTAAACACCCACCTTGCTTACCCTGGCTAAATTCTCCAACTCCGCAATGATGCGTTTTTGTCGGCGCGAGATGCTGAGCAAATAACCAAATATGGCCAGCCAGACAATGGTGTACGCAGCAAATAGGAACCAGAGTCTGAAATTATACCCCGAACCCACGATGGACACCCGGCGAGCCGGTACATCCGGAGCTTTGGCATCCACTTCCAGGTAGTATTCGTAAAACGACAGGTCGAGATGATCCTTACTCCCCAGAAACACCTCATAATTGCCATTCTCGATCTCGACATTGCGATGGGTTTCGGTCCAGATTGACTGGTCGCTGTTTGGCCTTGTGTAAATGCTAAAACGAATGTCCGTCGTGCCCTCGAATGGCGTGCCGTCGCTGTTTTTGAGCTCGCCTTGATAATGGACGAGCCTATTAACTTGTGCCTGTGAGTTGGCTGTCACAAGCATACATGCAGTAATGAAAATGATTGCAATATTGAGTTTCATTCTTTTTACCACCCTTCTGTCCATTTATAAACAAGACGATTCTCCGATTTCTTTCCAGGATCTTCTTAGTGTGAATTATTTAAAGAAGCTGAGGCGGTCATTCCCGCGAAGGTGAAGGCGGGAATCCATTATAATCAACAGCTTAAGCACTTTTCTGGATGCCCGCCTCCGCGGGCATGACAATTCAACACTTTGATCCCAAAAGACCTATTTATGAATAGTTAGTAAGCCAGTTTCCTTTTCAGTTCTGCTATCGTCTCCTGGCTTTTTTGTAATTGATTTCTTTGAATGAGTAAATAGAAAAACAACAAAGTAAATGTAAACAAACTAAAAAAGAAGGCAATTTTCATATCAGGATGCAATCCCGAATCATCGCCGCCCGCAATGACGGGACTCGGGTGAATGTCACGCCACAGCCTGATGGACATATAGACGATTGGAACATCGATAAAGCCGACGATCCCAAACACGGCGGCAAAGCGTGCGCTTTTTTCCTTGTCTTCCACGAAATTTCGTAGCATCAAATAGGCCACGTAAATAAACCAAAGCACCAGGAACAAAGTCAATCGCGGGCTCCATTCCCACCAGGTGTTCCAAACCGGGCGTGCCCAGATCGGACCGGTGATTAAGACAAGGGTAGCGAAGATGACCCCTATCTCGGCCGAAGAATTGGCCCAAGAGTCGTACTTTCGCTCTTTTTTCCAGAGGTAAGCCACACTTCCACAGAAGACCACAAAAAATGCTAAGAAAGAAACCCACGCAGAAGGAACGTGGAAATAGAAGATTCTTTGCACCTGTCCCATGGAGCCTTCTTCCGGTGCGAACATGAAAATCAAATACAAGTCTACAACCATGGCTATCAAAAGGATAGCCCCTAGAATATTTGTCCAACGAAATTTGGATTCACTTATGGTCATGATCGTTCCTACTCCTTCTATTCTTCGATTATGTATTCAAATGTGAGCAAAGAGACAATGAAAAAGATGATATCGAAAGCGATTATGATTTTTAACCAGCCCCAGGTCACGCTCCAATCCTCTTCTTGAAGCACGGCAGCGGTCGCCTGTACGGCCCCGATGATAATCGGTATAGATACTGGAAAGTGCAAAATGGGCAGCATCACCTCTCGTGTTCGAGTGTTCACCGAGATGGCGGAAAACAACGTACCGATTGTCGACAGCCCAAGGGTGCTCAATAGGATGACCAGCACCAACTCTCCGACGTGATTCAAAATAGCCATGTCAAAAAAAATGCTAAAAAAGGGCAGCATGATAAGTTCCACCATGCCGATGAAAATCACATTAACCAGGAATTTGCTGACATAAATCGCCACGCGACTCATGGGGGCCAGCATGAGCCCCTGTAAACACCCTTTGTCGACTTCGTAAACGAACGAACGGTTCATACCCAAAAGACTCGCAAAAATAAACGTCATCCAGAGCATTCCTGGCAGAGCCCCTTGAATAAACTCACTCCCGGGCGGAAAAGAGAAGTTAAATATCACCGTGACCATCAGGCTGAACACCAGCATAGAAAAGATCATTTCTTTGGTGCGCAGCTCTGCCAGGATATCTTTCCAGAAAATAGCCGCGATTCTTTTTAAGAGCGTCATTGTTTTCCCCGGTCGACGAGATCGTTGTACAGCGGTCGGAAATTTTTGAGATCAATTTCAGACTTTTGATGATCGTAAACCAGCCGCCCCTTCACCAGAATAGCCACGCGGTCTGCCAGGTCAACGCCCTGTTCCAAATCGTGTGTGACCATCAAGGTCGTGCGGTGGCTGTCTCTCAGGCGTTTGAGCCAGCCGGAAAGCATGGCCGCAGCATGCTGATCCAGACCCGTGTACGGTTCGTCCAACAGAAGCAAAGTCGGATCGTGCAGCATGGCCCGCGCAATGGAAAGCCGTTGCTGCATGCCCCTCGAAAACGTGCGCACGCGGTCCGTTCTGCGGTGTGCCAGACCCACTTCGGTCAGCAACGTTTCTATTCTGTGGTCGAGGTCGTTCACGTCATACAGTTTCGCATAAAAGCGTAAATTCTCTTCGGCTGTCAAATCCTCATAGAGGAAGGTCTGATGGGCAATGACCCCGATCCGCCGCCGAATTTTTTCCGGCTCCCGATCCAATAAAAAACCTCCAATGGTGATTTGCCCAGTGGAGGCTTTGGTAATATTCGAGAGAATGCGAATCAACGTGGTTTTGCCGGCGCCATTGGGACCAAATATGGTTAGGAACTCTCCCTCCTTCACCGTAAAGTTAACATTTCTCAAAGCATAATGATTCCCAAACGATTTGCTCAAACCGTCAACTGCAATAACCGGCGTTCCCTGCTCCATCAATTTAGACTTTAATGAATCTCTTTTTTGAATTGTGCTTCATTCGCGATCACAAGTTATTCCAGTTCTTTTCCACAACTGGCACAAAATCTGTCGCCCTCGGTCACCGGCGTTCCGCACATCCAGCAATACTTAACTCCGTGTTCGCTGGCTTCTTTCTTCTGTTGCTGTTGATGAAGCATCTCTTTGGCGCGCACATCCTGTCCCTGAATCTCGTCGATCTGTTTCAACAAATCCACCGCCTCAGCCTTGTATTGCTGGCGCAGTTCTTTAAAATCCGACTCCGAAAGCTTGCCCATTTGATAATCGAATTCGATGTCTTTGATTTGGGAATAAACCGTTTCCTTTCTCTCGATTAAATCGTTAAGATCTTGCAGATTCGGGTTTTTGTTATTGGAGGCGCCTTTCATCATTCGGGACTGTATGATCGGCGAAACCACAAAAAAGGAAATGGTCAACACTAGTAACACAAAAAAAGCTGTTGTGAGCATGTTATTCAGCCCTTAATTATTTTGATTTCAATCTATTTCAATCATTTTTGTTTTAAAAAATCACCGATGGGAATATAGTGAAATTTAGCGGCGCTTACAAACTTTTTATGCAAATCCGCCAAATTGCTCGAAGAGTTGATGACCACATTATTCCTGTCCCGGCGGCCACAAATTTTTTCCGATGTCGGTACGGAAATAACTCCCAAGACAGCGAATTTTCCGGATATTTTCATAAGCTGTTTCGATGGCTTTGTCAAGTGTGCGCTCGACTGCCACCACGTCGGCAATTCTCTGGCCGGTGCTGTAAAGCCGTTGCTTTGCATCGGTCGCCACTTCGTTCCACCACACATGGCAATCCAAGTCTTCGAGGATGCGCACGGGAAAATGCGGGCCGTTGACTTGCGCATAGGGATAGCCGTAGCCCGCTAATGTCAAAGAGCAGCCGTAATCCAGATGCTCTTTGAACTTGATATCAAGCTTGCGGTCGCGAACCACATCCCAAAGTTCTTGCAGCGGATTCTCGAGCATCTCCAAAATGATGGGCCCCGAAGTTACTCCGATGCGGACGTTGTATTCCAGGACAACCCAATTGCGATTCTTGCGGATGGCGGTGACTTGAACCGGACCGTGATATCCGCTCTCTCTGAACCATGGCAACAACGGGTGCAACAACTCCCTCGCCAGATGGTATTTGTCCTGCGGATCTTTCTCCACCAGCCCGCCGAGTGGCACGCCCGCGACAATGCCCATGTTGCCGTCAAAGGCATATTTGTATTCCTGATTTGTGATCAGGGAATGAATCTCACCGCCACTCACCAACGCGATGTGCCCGGCCTCTCGATGGCCCATATACTCCTGCAGAAACACGCCTTCTTCATAATTTATCTTGTGAAGCCAACTACGCGTGTCTTCCGGTGTTTCGCAGACAATGGTGTGAATCGGACTCGTTGGCGAGCAGAGCGGATTCTTGATCACGTAGGCCAAAGGGTGCTTCTTCAAAATATTTTCGGCTTCCAAACGATTTCTTGCCACGAATGAGCTCGGAAACGGAATGTTGAATTTCTTGCAAAGTCTGCGGGCAAAATCACGATCTCGCTCCAGTTGCATGCCTCGTTTACCGGGCGAAAATATGGGAATGTGGAGCGACCGAAATTCCTCAGCCCAGTTCGCCGTGATCCAGTCGATGGACATGGGAATCACGAAATCGATTTCATGTTTTTTCAACAAGCCACACGGATTGGGGACTTCGGAAGCAAGATGAGTGTCTCCCTCTAACTGCGGACCGTAGTGGGCAAAGTCACGCGTGAGGTACGCACTGACTTCGGCACCGTACCGTTTCAGAAGATGCTGCACGCTTTGAGTAAAGGCGCCCACACCAAACACCATGACCCGAGGCGGACGATTGGGTGCATTAACTGGCATTTTATTTCGAGGAGTGTTTTTTCGATAGAATTTTAAAACTCCATCGTAAATCCTGCGACAAAGTTGCGAATCTCTTCGAGGCTTTCATCGCGCAGGGTGTAGCTGTAATTGCCGATATTGTTTACGCCCACAAAAAAGCTGTGATTGCCGAAATAGTAAAAGATGCGACCATCCAACACTTTCTGCGGCACCAATTGTGGAAAAGACGACAGCAGATACACTTCCTGCGCGCTGGCGTACTTGAAGTCGAGTTGAAATTCCAAAGATCCGAGACGCAGGGACGGAGCAACGAAAGCGATAAACTTTTGGCGATAGGGCAGCAATTGGTCTTGCACTTCATCACGCGGATCCATGTACAGAAAGTTTGCTTTTAGCCCCAGGCGATTGTCCCACCATCTGCCATTGGTTACAAATTCAATACCCGGCAATTGGGTTTGTTCGATGTTGGCAAACTGCGCTTCCAGGTTGGGGAAGATAAGCACTTCGATTAAGTCATCGACTTCGGTGTAGAATCCGTTGATTTCAAAAAACCAGGTTGGCGTAATGGTTTGGCGCCAACCGAATTCATACGTCCAGGACTCTTCGGACCGAAGATCGGGACTGGCGCGAAACGTAAATCCTGCGGCATCAAACTCCAAAAACAGTTGGGCAACAACCGGAAACTTAAAGCCGTTGGAAACCGATGCTCGAAACGTGCTTCCTTCAAAGGGTTTGTAATTGATGCCGAACTTAGGACTGAAGTGGTCGTAAACCCGACCTTCTTTGAATCGAGCCTGGGGGTCGCTGTAAATCTCGTAGCGGTCATATCGTCCCCCGAACGTCAGGTTCAGGTTTCTCAGGGTCTGCCAGTCCAGTTGAAAATAGGGCGCGGCCAGAATGGCATCTCGATTTCCGTACAAACTGGTGTCGGATTCCACCTTGTCAAATTTGAAATCGGAACCGTACACAATCGACACTGAAGGGAAGGGAATGAGGTTCCCTTGAATCGATCCGCCCAGACCGAGTGCCGGTGCAAAGGTGCCCGCTGACGTCACCTGGGTGCCCAACAGAAAGCGATTGAAATAGGCTCGCGCTTCAATGGCCGCTTTGGATGAAATGGGCAAACTGTATTTTGTGAATAAAGTCAACCCGGTCTGAGTCTGATGTTTGTCTAGTTCGGCTGGGGGCACCTTTGTCGCTTCCTTTTGGTTTTTCCAGCGGATGAACACGTCGGAGTCATCGTGCATGTAGTTGCCAAACAGCGTCAGTTTGGACGCATTGGGAAAGCGGTAAATGAATTTGCCTGAAAGATTGTAACGTTCAAACTCACCTTGTTCGGTAAAGCCGGTTGACTGACTTCGGCCTCCGGAAATTCGCATGCCAAGATTCCCGATTTTTCTGCTGTGGGTAAAATCCTGGCGGTGAAAATTTTGAAATTTATTTAAGTCCCATTCATCCTCATAGGGCTTGTCGTAAACGCCAAGCAGGGCTCGGACGTAAGTGCGGCTGTCCGGTTGCGGATCGCGAGTGATGAAATTGACGACACCGCCCATGGCAGAGGATCCGTGAAGTGCTGAGCCCGCCCCGCGTACCACTTCCGCCCGCGCAACATCGGCGGGAGAAATCATGAACCAATTCACCGCGCCGAAGTCGCTGTTCATCACCGGTACATCGTCCAACATCACCAAGACTCGACTGCCGATTCCGCGCGTGTAGCCATCGGACCCGCGAATGTTGACGCTCTCCTGGATGATCTGAACCCCAGCCGCCGTTTCCAGCGCATCTTCGATTTTGACCGGATTTCGTTGCAAAATTTCCTTCGAGGTCATCACTTCCACAGTGGCCGGAGTGTTGGCCGCTTCCTCCTGCCACTTGCTGGCCGTGACCACCACGGGATCGATTTCGATGGGCGTTTCTTCCAGGCGCACTATCACGAACGCCGTGTCATCGCGACTGACATTCACATTGTTGACTCTTCGCTTTTGGTAACCGATCATCGAAATTTTAACTGTGTAGACCCCGTACGGCACGCGTCGAATCATGAATGCGCCGTGCAAATTGGTGCTGGCGCCCAGGACCGTATTTTCGATTTGCACATTGACGCCGGGTAAGCCTTCCCCGGTTTTCTTGTCCATCACGCGACCGACAATCAGTCCCTTATCAGATGCAAAAGATGTTGAAAACAGGATAGCTGCAAGTATGAAAACACAACCGACATTTGTTCCCCAAATTCTCATTTCTGTCTCCATCCAGATTCGTTTAATTAGATTAAAACCAACTTGTATCCTAATTTTTAGAGTTCTCCATATTCGCTGTGTCAAACGCTAATGTGCTTGTTCGGGTAAGGCGGCAGTCTGCCCTCTAAGAAGTTTCCAACCATCCTTGCGTTTAACCACGATGCCCGTTTCAATAAGGGAGACGTTGGTCGCCTTTCCGGTCGTATCGATCCAGGTTCCATGAAGTGTTCCGGTGTAAGTTGCGTACTGGTGGGTTAACGGATCGATCCGAATAATATCCCAGGTGTTCTCGACTGAGCTGTATAAGGATTCATTCTTCTCCAGTACTGCGGATACGGAATCAAATGATAACCATGTTGAGTATCCCGGAGGGACCCATAGAAAGTCCGATGAATTGTCAAGGTATTTGAATTCAGCCATCAAGCCGTTTTCGTTGATGTCTTTGAAATAATCGGTGAGCATCCGCCGCACGTCATTTCTGATTTCTTCTTTCTCAGCCTCGGTCAAGTTGTCCGGTTGCTGACAGGCACTGAATGCCAATAATACGATTAGAGGGATTAAAGTGATGTGTCGTTTCATGACCAAAATAACGTCTGGTTTAAGGCGCTGAAGGTTGCGGCGCATTGTAGTTTCGGAATTTTGAAAAAATGATGTGGGGCTGTAATTTAAATAGTTTTGATTCCTATTCCTTTACTAAACATTTTTTCTTCATCATCATCCCAATCACCAGTAAGATTTAGTTCTATCGTTCTTGGTTTAGGTTTTGTATTAGAAGAAGCAATCAAAATTTTAAGTCTATAAATTCCAGGTTCGATTAGATGCTGTAGACTATTTGGCTTCACTTCAAGCTCGAAGCCAAAAACAGTTTTGTTCTTATTAAATTTTGGATTGTCTTCATTTTTAAATTTACCTCGTTCCGAGGGTTTTATTACATATCCTAAATCGCAGTGTCTAAACATCTTTTTTGAAATCGTTGGATAATATTTCTCTTTCTTAGAGTGTGTCCAAGTCAAATTCATGGGTATGAAAGAATCAATTTTATGAAAAGCATCATCAGCACGCTTCTTATATAATTCAGTTGCAAATATTTCGACTGATTCTGCTTTTGCACATCCATTATTCTTAACAAGTATCCTGAAATAATAACAATCTGCTTCAACTACTACTAGATTGTTATTTCGTTTTTCAACTTGTGTAAGTTTTGTTTTTTCACAATTTGGAGGTTCAAGATTACAAGCTATTTCTAACTTTGGATGAAATACTAACAACCGAAGCCAATTGCCCCAAACTGCTATTATTAATGCTACTATCGCCGCAGAAAACGTTGCTGCCACTAACCACCACGTAACTCTTATAAGTTCTTGATTGGCATCGACCATATCGTGATTTCTGTTCATTTAAATTAGGCATCATTTAGGCATAACTAATAATTCTACAGTTCCTGGACAACATTCAATATGTAATGACATACAAAAACTTGCTAACACGATTAAGGTTAAGCGACGACAGTTCTTCTTACATTAGCAAGTTTCGTGAACTTGAACCAGGCAGACGCCACGCGCACGACAATCAGACTCCATCCTGCAAGCAGGGCCAGGGTCAAAGCGGGTAACCAAGAAACTTCAAGCATGGTGCGTCCAAGGACGGTCTGGCCAGCAATGGCGATACAGGCTGCAAGCCACATCGATCCCGCCATATGTACCCATCGTTTCGCTTCATTAATGGACACCCCTGACCAGCGCTGGAATAAGGCGATGATTGGCACCGCCTGCAAACCGTGGAATCCTATCGCGTGCAAGGGTAAAATGCTTGCACTTGAACCGAAGGTTGAGCCTCCGGCAAAACTCATCCAAAGCCCGGCGGCAAAGGCAAAAATTGTGCAAGCAAAGGCATATCGCGTCGCCAGCAATAGAGGCGTATCTTTGGTTCCGGTTCGTTCTCTGAAGATGCTCAAGGCGAGGATTAAGAACAGCACGACTAGTCCCATGGCGATCAAGAAAAAGATGCCCCCGAACATGTTGTCTGCCGGAGAGCCGTGACGTGAAAAGCGCGGATCAAGCCCCCGGGCAATTTGAATATTCTCGATTGCGTAGGCAAGGTAAGTCAACGTGACATGCCAACCACGCCAGCGGCGTAGACCGTCTTCGGAGAATCCCGAAAGCGGCAAAAAAAGTAGGATGGTGAGCACGTAAATACCAACCGCGATGTCAAAGGAGACGGCCTTTCGAAGCACGCCTTCCGGACCAATGATGGGGCCATGTACAAACATGACCACCAATCCGATGAGACCAATCGCGATTCCCGTAACTCCGCTCAAAAAAAGCGTACGTTCCTTCGCAAATTGAGCCGTCAATTGTTGAACGGCAGCACTCAAGGATGAGATTGGCTGTCCTTCATTTTGTCGCTGATCCGACACGGAAGGCGCGGCATTTTCACTCACAGAATCGTCCTTTGACTTCGCACGGCTCCGGCTGAAGAGACGAAGGACGTAATAGCACAAGTAACCCACCGGCCCAAACGTGAGAGTGAGCACGAGTATGATCGACTGCACTGGAATCGAAACATGGCGATTTTTCATGTTGTCTCGATAGATGAGAAAACCGACAACCTGGTCAAACGTCAGGATGTGAATCCATGCGATGAGCGCGACATTTTGCCGAGAGAGCAGTTGAGTGACGCCTTCTGCGCTGCCAAAATCCTGTATCACTCCAAGTCCTGTCTCCCATAGTAATGGCACGATTCCCACCACATAGAGCACTGCGAGATAAACAGGAAAGATTTCGATGTCAGCGATTTTGCGCGTGAATCGCCATCTGGGCAACAAGACCAACATGAGCCACGCGAGCATAGCGACGGCGGTCAGACTAAAAAGGGTCACGTACATGATTTATGTCCTCCCTGGAGACACCAAAAAACAAATTCAACTGCCAATCTCGGCAAAATCCGCTGTAATGTCAATCCCGGTCACGGTCATGTTGTCCTCAACTACGACCTTTCCTTGTCTGCCTGGGGGATCCTGGTAAAAGCCCAGGATCCGCAACTTGCTCAGATCGAATTCGCCAACTGGTAGCCAGGCCACGGCAATGAATTCGTAGGTGTCTGCAGCGACGCCAACTTTGTAGTCGAACTGTTCGACTTCTTTCGGGATGAATGCAATGGCGGGCGGAATGCCCCTGGTCAGCTCGAGGAGGTTCTTTGCAACTACCAGCGCCACAACGGAAGTGTTTTCCGGCCATTCACCAACAAATTCAATTTGTCCCTCAATGCTCGATCGACGGTCCACTCTGGAGAGGTCGACCGGAATGTTAACACTGTCTTTGACGGGATGCTCTTCGCTTAGCGAAATAGACCTGAGTTCGAACCGCTCCAAATTCCCGAAAATGCCCACAATATCCGTGAGTTGAAATGACTGGTCCTTGGCCTTCCAAATGACGATGGTGGCGCCATACTCGCCATAGGGCGCTTGCATTTCAAACGGCACGACTTGTGACGTGACGGCAGGATCTTTGTCGACCTGGATGACGCCGCTGGTGATGAGCTGTTGCAGACTGCTTGGGGGGAATTCCGTGGCAAGCGCCACCCGGATCTCGTCTGTGGTATCGGGAACCACGGTATTGATTTGCAGTTCACCTCTGACCGTGCCCTTAAAAAAGTCCGCTTCAATCCCGTGATCATCGCACGCCCCGAAGATGACCAAAAGGGCAATCATTGATCCCAAAATAGAAAAAGCGCCGAGATTTCGCCGCCTGACCAGAAAGTCCATTTATGTTACCTCCTGAATTTTAAAACGCCCGTATCCAACACCCTCAAAAAAATCGCGCAGAATTTAACAATTTCGGATTAAAATGTCAATGCAAATTAGTCCAGTGTTCAGCTTTGCATCGTTTTAAAAGAGGTGTGAGTTTGCGCAAAAATTCTCTCTTTTGATGACCGCTAAAATCAAGAACATCCAATTAATATCTGTTACTTCTCAAGCATGACTATCTGCGTTGCAACCGAGTGAATGGGTCCTGTGCCGCCGACGTAATATGTCTTGTCCGCCACTTCAAACTCGCCGGCCCATTGCAATTCTTGTACAGGACAATCGGGGTGCCCAAGCAATTTGTCGAAGGCTTCAGCCTGAGGTTGGAATTGAAAATCCGTGCCGAATTGCAACCTCAGCGCATTGGATGTCAAGACGATCAGTTTATTCACCGTACTCAGGTTTGATTTTGGTCTTTTTTATATTTGTTTGAACAGAAATAAACAAACTAAGATTTGTCAGTTTTGTTTCCTTTAGCCAAACTTTTCTTTGAAACACAACATTTGATTTCGAATGATCTGGCGACTGTGTTTGCCCACTTAACCATTTCAGGCGTCATACCTTTAACTGCGGAATTGCTTGACTTGACTCTAAGATGGAGCTGAGACAAGATCATTCCGGCGAGCATCAGGCTGCACCCGAACACGCCACGCAGCGAAAGGGTCTCGCCGAGTAACATCCATCCTCCGAATGCGGCAAAGACGCCTTCAAGACTCAAGATGATGGCCGCATGCGCCGGATGTGCCGTTCGTTGGGCAAACACTTGCAACGTGTAGGCAACGCCCACTGAGAAAATGCCTCCGTACAGAATCGGAATGGCCGCGTCGAGAAGGCTGTGCACGCTCACTGGTTCCACGAGAAAAGCGGTCAACAGACTCAGCAGAGCACAGGTGGCAAACTGAAAGAAGGCCAACCTGGTGGAATCGGATTTTGGAGCGATGCGGCCGAGAATGTGCACGTGACCCGCCCAGAAGAAAGCGCTGACCAGCACCAGAAGATCGCCGCGGGAAATGGAAAGCGTTTCCGTGATCGATAAGAAATAAAGACCCATCGTCGCCAGGATTGCGCCTATCCAGGTCCCGCCACCGACCGGGTGCCGCCAAAGGAGGCTCAAGATTGGCACGAGAATCACATAAAGTCCGGTGATGAATCCCGCTTTCCCTGCCGTCGTATAAACGATCCCGATCTGCTGCAGGGACGCCGCCGCAAACAGCACCAGTCCTGCAAAGCTGCCGCCGAGTGCGTCCGTGCGTGCACTTTGCTTTTGGTGGATGTCCGTCACAGGAGATGGCACACGGCGTTTGCGGTTCAGCGCAAGCAGCGGTATCAGTGAGGCGCTTCCTAACACAAATCGAACGCCGTTGAAAATAAATGGTCCGACGTATTCCATGCCCGCCCGTTGTGCGACGAAAGCAAAGCCCCAAATGGCNNTTTGTCAGTTAAAACAAGTAAACAAACTGTCACCAAAAAACAAGCACAAAAACGAGGGCTTTCGGGTAAATGAAGCTGCGACAGTCAGCTCTTGGCCACGGATTCACACAGCGCGACAAAGCCGGAACCAAAGGCCCTTGAAGTTTGAGCCAAGGATGCATCCGGATTTTCACAGATTTTTGATTGGTTCTTGTGAAACCAATTTACGAACGCATTCGAGCAGTTGGAAAACAGTTTGCTTTCAAAACACTGAAAACCAAATCCGTGTTCCATCAGTGTAAATCCGTGGCTAAAAAAACTTTGCCCAAAAAACAAAATGTTGCAGCTTTGTAGTACGGGGAGGTTTAAAAGAATACGGCATACCATCGAGCCTTTGTTCAGTTATCTTAACTGCATGTTTTCGGTCTAATGCCCGAAAGCGACTCCTGCTTGCATCGGAATAATTCAGACGGAAGATTCGTTAATTTTCACTGAACTTGTTTCGAGTTCATATGAGGAAGGAGCGTTTTTAAACAGTTAGGACCCCGACGTACTTTTAAAGTTTAAGGAGGAAGTAGAATGGCAAAAGTTGCAGTAGTCGTGTTAGCCGATACCGAATCGCCAGGCGATCTGGGGCGTGGCGTCAATGCGATGATGACCGCAAAGGAGCTTAAAGAAAACAACGACGAGGTGCAAATTGTCTTTGACGGCGCCGGAACGAAATGGGTCCCCACCCTTTCGAATTCAGAACATAAGTACCACGATTTGTTTGCTTCAGTACGGGACGAAATCGCCGGAGTTTGCAGTTACTGCGCTTCGGCGTATGGCGTGAAAAACGGTGTCCAAACGAGTGGCGTTCAGCTTTTAGAGGATTTTGAGGAGCACCCGAGTCTGAGGAAATATATTACCGAAGGTTATCAGATAATAACATTTTAGATTGATTTTCGTTATCTTTTTCGCTACTATAAGCACACAAATCTTGAGTTTGTTTCACGTTCGTGTGCTTTTTTATTTCAGGCGAAAGTTAATAAAATGCGCCCCATTAAGACTCCTCGAGTGAAAATCTGCTGCATTCAAAGTGTCGAAGAAGCCTGGCTGGCCATCAAACATGGTGCCTCAGCCCTGGGACTGGTCTCCGAAATGCCCAGCGGTCCCGGGGTCATCCCGGAGGAATTGATCGCGGAGATCTCTGTGACCGCACCACCAGGTGTGGCAACCTTTCTCCTTACCAGCAAAACGAATACGGACTCCATAATCGAGCAGCAGAAACGGTGTCGAGTCAATACTTTGCAGCTGGTGGACCGCTTGGAAACCGGCACTTACGAAGATCTGCGCGACGCCCTGATCGGCATCTCAATCGTGCAAGTGATCCATGTGACGGGGAAAGAGTCTGTGAAGGAGGCCGAAGCCATTGCTCCGCACGTAAATGCGATTCTGCTTGATTCCGGTAATCCAAATCTTAAGGTGAAGGAATTAGGAGGCACAGGACGAGTTCACGATTGGCAGTTCAGCAAGATGATTCGCGAGCGCGTCGATGTGCCCATTTACTTGGCCGGTGGATTAAAGCCAGGCAATGTGGCGGATGCCATTCGCAAGGTTGGTCCCTTTGGCCTGGACATCTGCAATGGGGTGCGGACAGGTGGCAAGTTGGATGAAACTAAACTGGATGCGTTTTTCACGGAAGTCGGAACAGATGCAAAACTGTGATTGGCCAGATTGATCAAACTGGCCGCGGTGTGCGGCAAAAGCCAGAATGTTCTTGATTTAATTAGAAAAAATAGTTAATCTGTAATTGTCTAATTAAATGTCAAACAGGTGGTTCTTTCGATGCACACGTTAGCCAAGGAAAAAACAACTGAGCATTCCCGTCCAAAATTCATGACGGAGGAGGAGTTCCTCGACTTCTGCGACGAAGATATCAAAGCAGAATTTGTTGATGGGGAGGTCATTGTGCATTCACCAAGTTCCAGTAAGCATAATCGCATAGCAGTGTTTGTGACTACATTGGTTCAATTATACGTTGACCAAAAGAAGTTAGGTACGGTCTGGGGTGAAAATTTTCAAGTAAGACTGCGTCCGGGCTTGCGGCGTGTTCCGGATTTAATCTTTGTATCAAGGGACAACGAGGTCGAGATCACAAATACGGAGATTGAAGGCGCACCGGATCTGGTGATGGAAATTGTCTCTCCGGACAGCGTCGACCGGGACTGGCGAGATAAGTTTCTCGAATATGAAAAGGTGCAGATAAAAGAGTATTGGGTTGTTGATCCCAACAACAAACGCTTTGAAATCTATGGTCTTAACGATAAGGGGCAATACGAAGCTCAGGTCGCAGAGGGCGGGGTCGTGAAGTCAAATGTGCTTTCCGGCTTTTGGCTAAAAAAAGAGTGGCTCTGGCAGGACCCGTTGCCGAACGTCGTCGAAATAGCCAAAGAGCTAAACATCAAAATCTAAAAGTCCGGCCGAAAAGTCCCGAAGTGGATGAATTCATGGTTCGACTCTCACCATGAAGGGAATTAACTTCATCCTGAGAGCCGAAGGCTAGTGGCCTTGAACAAAGAACACTTTTCGGCCAGACTTCTAACCTTTTTTGAGTATCACTGAATTTTGCTTTTTTGAAAATTGAAACAGGATCAATTTGCCTTGAACGAGACTGAACTGAACTGGGCCCCCGAATTGCCCAAGATTGGCGGTGGGCGTAGATTACGTATGCAAAACAGATGCGCACCCCCAAAGTACCTCTTGTTGAAATACCTTCCCATTCTTTGCACTGCCTTTTTTCTGTACCAAAGTAGTGGTGTCAGCGCACAAAACAATCACGATGATTCCCCCATAAATCCGCTTTACGTAGACCCTGCGGCTCACGATTTCTCCCAAAATCCGCCGTTGCTCGATCGCATTCGCTCCGGTCCGCACGGCTACTTGCGGTTCATAAATATCGAGTTTAGCAAGGAAGTCTGTCGCCGTTTCCGGGATATCATCCCTCAAACTCCGATGTTTAATTTGCACGGAGATGCGCATCTTGAGCAATACGCAATTACCGACTTAGGCCGCGGTTTGACCGATTTCGATGATTCTTCAACCGGACCCGCCTTTCTCGATTTGATGCGGTTCGGAGTGTCGCTTCACCTTACGTGTCTGGCAAACAAGTGGGGCCAGCATTCTGATACCCTGTTTGACGAATTCTTAAGCGGCTACCGCAGTGCGCTTCAGGATCCCAAAATCGAAGCTCCCGAACCAAAGGTTGTGAAGCGTATCCGTTCCAAGTTTCGATACAATCGGGAATCTTACTTTGAATGGGTTGATTCGATTATTGATCCCATTCCACCAGAAGAACAGGCCGAGCTTTCGGACGCTTTGAAGCCTTACATCCGAACCATGATTGCTGAAAAGCCCAATTTAACCCAAGAGTTTTTTAACGTGCGGAACATGGGCTACCTCCGACTCGGTATCGGCAGTGCGCTTGACCTCAAGTACCTTGTCCGGCTACGTGGGGACACGGACGAGCCCCTGGATGATGTTGTTTTGGAAATCAAAGAAGTACGCAATATTAGCGGCATTGATTGCATAGGCAAAACGCATCAATCCGATCCGTTTCGAGTTCTGCTTGGGCAGGCCCGAATTGCTTACCAGCCGTTCAAGTTGCTGGGCTATCTGAGAATGCGGGGAAGAGCATTCTGGATTCATTCATGGGTAGACAACTATAAGGAGGTCGATATCCACGAGACCTTCAAATCGGTGGATGAACTCAGAGAGGTGGTGTACGATGTCGGCCTCCAACTCGGAAAAGGCCATCCCAAGCAAATCGCCGCCCCACTTGACCTGCAACTCCGCCGTGAGCAACTTAGACTTCTGATAAAATACGAGCAAGTCCTGAAAGAAACCCGAAAAGAGCTTGCTCAACTCGCCATTTCGGCATGGGAAGGTTTTTGCTTGCAAGTAAATAAAGATGAAGGTAAATAGACGGGCTTGTCCCAACGCCTCAGTAATGCCACCAAGCCTGTTTGCGTGTTTTTAACGCATGATTCTTTTATTTATTCGTAACGTAGAGAGTTCACCGGATCTGTCAAAGCTGCCTTAATTGATTGATAACTTACAGCAAATAAGGCGAACAGAACTGCAAGAACTGCCGAGAGAAGAAAATTGTCAAAAGCGATGCTGACTCGATAGGCAAAGTTTTGTAACCACTGATTCATGATAAAGAAAGCAGCAGGCCAGGCGATTAAATTGGCCAGGATTACCAGTTTCCCAAAATCCTTGGACAACATCAACATGATGTTGGGCACCGAGGCCCCCAGCACTTTTCGAATGCCAATTTCCTTCGTACGGCGCACGACCGTAAGTGCTGCCAGGCCGAACAAGCCCAAACAAGCAATCGATATGGCGAACATCGATGCATAACCAACCATTTTACCCCAGCGTTCTTCCTGTTTGTATTGCTGATCCACGTCTTCATCTAAAAAACTGAACGAAAACGGCTGTTGCGGCGCGATGCGTCCCCAGGTTTTTTTCAGCAAATCGATCGTTTCGGAGATGTTTTTCGGGCTGATACGAACGTGGACGTAATTTAATGCCCTCGGTGAAAGGCTGGTTGAAATGTCATTGATGCCTTGAAGCAAAGTTGTCGGATCGAGAACCAATGCCAGAGGTGCGACCTCATGGTGCAACGCGTCGAAGTTGAAATTCTCCACGACCCCAATGATTCGATGAGGTGGGAATGCTCTGCCTGGTAAACTTCTGCCCGATGCAGAGTCCCAACCAAAATAAACCACAAACGCCTGATTGACGATGATTGCCTCACTCGAGTCTGTGCCAAATTGCTTTGAAAAATCGCGGCCCTCAACAAGTTCAATTTCCAGGGTTTTCAAGTAATCGTAATCGACGGTCTGTTGGTAGAATTGTTTGAACGTTCCATCCTCGGCGTTGAAGCCCATGGTGGTCCAGGGCGTGGCGAATCCGGAGGAAGCTCCGGACACCCCTTTAATCTCATTTCGATTAGCAAGCGCATTTCTGAATCTTTCGACGACCTGATTGCTGCGTTGCGGCGAGCTGTAATTTCGAATGACGACCACCTGCTCTTTGTTGAAACCGAGGTTTTTTGTGCGCAAATAATGCAGTTGGTCGGTCATAATGAGTGTGCTGATGATGAGAAATATCGACAGGGCGAATTGCAGCACCACCAAACTCTTGCCAAAGAATTTGACGCCCCCGATTGCAGTCTCTCCCTTGATGACAACGGCCGGTTGAAAACGCGCTAACAGAAATGCCGGATAACTTCCGGCAAGCAATGCGACGACAAGCATGAGAAAAGCCAGGACAAACAAAGTCGTGAAATCATATGTCGTACTGAGCTGTTTGTTGGCAATTTCATTGAAAAATGGCAAGAATAGCTCCACGAGAAGGATGCCGATCATCAGTGCGATCATGCTCATCAGAATGGCCTCCCCCCAAAATTGCTTGATGAGTTGCGCTTTAAACGCACCGAGAACCTTGCGAACGCCGACTTCCCGTGCCCGACTTGAGGAACGCCCGATTGCGAGGGTCATGAAATTTATGCACGCAATGGTCAGTACCAGAAGAGCGATGCCCATCAGAATGTAAGAATATTTCGGATCGCTGGTGGGCTCGAAACCGGCGGGTACCTCCGGATTTAGATGGATGTCCGTGATGGGCTGCAAATGAAGGGTCACCATGTCGTGGGACCGCGGCGGATAATGATTTTGGACTACGGTGGCGAGCTTGCTTTCAAAGTCAGCGGGATTGTGATCTTTCGACAATTGGACATAGGTTTCCAAAAACACATTGAACCAGGCATCCAAAACGCGATCGCTCACATATTTTCTCACATTCTCAAAAGGAAGAATGATGTCGAACTTGATGCTGGAATTCTCGGGAACATTTTCGGCAATCCCCGTGATGAGAAAATCGTGAAATTCATCCCCCAATTTGATGCTGACACTTTGACCCAAAACATCTCCGTGTCCAAATATTTTGTTGGCCATTCTTTCGGTGAAAACCACAGAATTTAGATTTTGCAAAACCCGAGACGGATTGCCTTTGAGCAAAGGAAAGCTGAAGACTTCGAAAAAGTCGGGATCGGCGAGATGGTAGCGCTCCTTAAAGGTGGCGTCCTCAAATTTTTTGATGACATCCGTACGGACGCCCAGGCGGACGGCGTGTTCCACTTCCGGGAAGGATTCTTCAAAGGCACCGGCCAACTGTGCAGGCGCTTCCACATAAGAAAAAGGGTCCCGCTGAGGCAGGTCTTCCGTGATGTAAATGCGATATAAATTTTCGTAGTTTTCATGAAAGGTGTCGTAGTTCAGTTCGTTGCGGACGAACAGGAAGAGCAAAACGCAGCATGCAATGCCAATCGCCAGACCAACAATGTTGATGAACGAATAGAGTTTTTGATTGACGAGATTTCGCAGCGCAATTCTTAGGTAGTTCCTTAACATCTGATCCTCGCGATTTTTATGGTTTCGGAATAGAGTTGGAGGCGCTTTGGGTAGGACACGGGTTCCTTGCCAAAGGTTACCAAGCAAATGACTGTAAGCTACAAAGAGGAACTACGCCTGATGTTTCGAGGTGTTTCAAACTCTTGCAGTTGGGAGGCGGAAGAAAAGACTGGCTGGCCAAAAGTTAAGCTCTCTCCCTGATTTGGACGAATCTAATTTTCAGTCAGCCTTTGAATTCGGAAATGAGTTTGATTTCGGGAATGAATCGAGATGAATTCATCGAGGAAGTGAGATTAGGATAAGAATCTCATGTTAAGAGGACCGCTTAGTGGCATCTACNNGCAGCCCGATCTTGAGGATTTTTGTGAACTTGCGCGATGATGTTCAAACACCTTCCATGGCCAGGACATAAGCCATGATGGCTATTGCTGCCGCACCCAATTCCAATTCTCGCTCGTTCACTTTATCGATGGTGTCGTTAGCGGAGTGGTGATAATCAAAATAGCGATGTGAGTCTACGAGCAGTCCCAACACCGGAATGCCAAATCTTTTGTTTAGGGGATCGATGTCGACGCCACCGTAGCCACGAATAATTCGGCTGGCGGCCATGGGGTCAAATAGATGTGCTAGACGTTCGATGTTTGCAAACGACTCATTTTCTGCTTTAACCGTGAAGCCCCTTGGGGTAAAGCCACCGCGGTCGCTTTCGATGGCGGCGATATGTTTGCTGCCATTTTGGTCAGCATATTGAGCGTAGGCTTTGCCTCCCCGCTGTCCGTTTTCTTCATTCATAAACAACACCGCACGGATGGACCGTTTGGGTTGCAGACCCAGCGACTTGATCAAGCGCAACGCTTCGATGGATTGCACGCAGCCCGCGCCATCGTCGTGAGCGCCGTGACCTTTGTCCCAGCTATCAAGGTGGCCACCGAGTACGATGATCTCTTCGGGAAGTTCGGAGCCGGTGATTTCTCCGATCACGTTGGCTGATGGCACATCAGGCAACGTTTGGCAGCTAAGCCGTAAGCGAACCCGCACACTCTCGTCGCGTTTGAGCAGGTCGCTCAGAAAATTGGCATCAACGGTGCTGATGGCCGCGGCGGGAATTTTGGCAACGTTTTTAGCGTAGTGCATGGCGCCCGTGTGTGGCACCCTGTCCAATCGGGTGGTCATGGAACGCACCAGTGCGGCAACGGCGCCAACCTTGGCCGCCTCAATGGCCCCGCGCGAGCGTTGATTCACGGCGCCGCCATACGCGGCAAAGGTGTTTACTCTGCGCGGACCCATTGGACGATTATAGAAGATGAGTTTGCCTTTGGCTTTGGGACCAAGCGCCTTTACCTCCTCAAAATTTTTCACTTCGATGACCTGGCCAACCACCCCAAGTTCCGAAGTACCTACGCTTCCACCCAGCGCACAAACTGCCAGGGACTTCGTCCCGACCGTGGGCGAATTGATCACTTCGGCTTGTTCGACGGGGCCACG
Organism: Candidatus Zhuqueibacterota bacterium; assembly: GCA_011775825.1. GTDB lineage: Bacteria > Zhuqueibacterota > Zhuqueibacteria > Oceanimicrobiales > Oceanimicrobiaceae > JAABYK01. The sequence continues at coordinate 47,565 of JAABYK010000690.1, forward strand.
AACCCAGCGCGGCACCATGATTTCCTGCAAATGCACATTGTCCAAATCGTAATCCAGCATCGTCTGGCGGCCCCATTCCACGGCAGCCGCTGCTTCCGTGGAGCCGCTCAATCTCGGCCCGATGTCTCGTGCTAATTCGACCAGCATATCGTACGCCTGGCCTTCCGAGAGGGCGGTTTCGATGATATTCTTAGCCACGTCAGAATACAGTCTGAGACTGTCCGGTTGACCGTCCTGACCGTAAACATTGCTTTGGGAAAAAGAGCAGATTAAAACCAGAACAGCAATACAACTAATTCTTTTCATACCGATCTCTCCGCTTGCCTTAAACTACTTACTTAGTCTGACCGAAACCGGCCTGAAGTGGTCATTCCCGAATGCTTTAATCGGGAATCTCCAGGCTAATTCAAGGAGATTCCGGCTTAACACCATGCCGGAATGACATGCTCGGTCGAGTTTTGGGTCAGACTACTCATGAGTACTGCCTTAGAAGAAAAAATATGATGACGCCCGTTACCGAAACATACAACCAGATGGGAAACGTAATTCGAGCAATCTTTCTGTGTGTCTTGCGTTTGTCCGTCAAACCGAAATAAATGGTGGACAAAATCATCGGCAGCATAATCATGGATAGGACCACATGGGTGATCAAAATGAAAAAGTACACGGGACGAATCCAACCCTGTCCCAAAAACTTGGTGTCTCCCTGCAAACTATGATAATAGACGTAGCTAATCAGAAACAAAATTGAAAAGACACATGCCGTGATCATTAGATTTTTGTGCAGAAACTCTCGGCGGTTTTTTATGGCCCAGTAACCCGAAATTAAGATCATTGCACTGGCTGCATTCAAGGTGGCATTCAACACTGGCAACCTAGAGGCGGCCAAATTCACGTCGCCGCTTGCCGGCCGCAAATAAATTAGCCAACTCAAAAAAGACAGCACCAAGAGCGTGGTAAGAGCATTTAAAATATAGAAGTTTCGGTTTGGGATTGTGATCATATCTTTACCTGCATTTGTGTAAACAAACCAACTGTTTCGAATTTACAAAATTCGTTCAAAAAGTCAAG
>JAABYK010000363.1 GCA_011775825.1 Candidatus Zhuqueibacterota bacterium
TCGTAAAAAACGGCAGTGCGGTTCCGGATTTCAACTTAGGATTTACCAGCACATTGAACTGGAAGGGCTTCACCCTTTACACCTTGCTGGATGCCCAAATCGGTGGCAACGTCTACAACAACACTGTGCAATGGGGTTTACGTGAGCTGAAAATGGGCGAGGCGGACCAGCGCGGCAAGCCGGACGAATTGAAGAAACCCGGCGCTTACTATGCTACCCTTTACAACGTGAACTCGTTTGCCACCAGTCACTTCGTGGAAGATGCGACCTACNNNNTTTGGTGGCCTCCTCAATAAAGTTACCGTTGGCCTTGCCGGTCGCAACTTATTTACCTTCACAGGCTATAAGGGCTTCGATCCCGAAGTAGGTTTGATCTACGAGGATCTCGGCTCGGCAGCGGTGTCGCGGTCCGATGAATTCGGTTATCCCAATTTCCGAACCTTTACTGGGCTATTTGAAATCGAATTTTAAGGTTTTCCAAAATAGAGATGGAACAGGCGGAATATCTTGACCAGGCTAAGACTATTCTGTCTGTTTCTGTCCCCTTTGAAGGCAGACAACAAAGGAGGAGAGTTATGAAACCAAAAGTGTTTAAACTGAATATTATCCTAACTGTTTTGGTTGGAGTCGGTCTGGTGTTTATTAGTTGCCAATCACTGGATACCGCCAGCCTGAACGAACCGGATACAGAGCGTGCTCTCGGAACCCCGGAGGATGTCGAGGCGCTCATCAAGGGTTCAATGCTGGCCTGGTTTCGGGCGCACAACCGTTGGGGCGTCGAGCATATGGGCGTCATGGCAGATGCACTCACCTGGTCATGGGGCAATTTTGGTGGCCAAGATATGTCCTCTGAACCCCGTATAGCTTATCCCAATAATACGAGCTATGTGTATCAATCGCATTTGGATTTACCCTGGCAACGTATGTTCTCTGCGCTTTCTGCAGCCAGCGACGGTTTACGACAAATACGCACCGGGGGACTGATAATTGAAAACGAAACCCGCACACATCGGGCTGAGGCCTTTGCTAAACTTGTACAAGGGCTTGCTACAGGTTATATTGCGTGCTTCTATGATCGTGCCTTCATCTTGGATGAAACCGTTAACATAGACGAAGTTGGACCAGCAATCACGTTGGACCAATATAGTCCGTATCAAGAGGTGATGGCTACCGCCATAGCTCAGTTAGAAGAGGCCATCGAACTTTTGGAGACCGGACCAGCCATTGAGACCGAAGAAGATTGGGTCAACGGTGTCATCATGACTAACGAAGACCTGGCCAAAGTGGCGCACTCCTACACAGCCCGCTATCTCGCCCAGGTCGCCCGGTCCCCGGAGGAACGTGCTGCTGTAGATTGGAATAAAGTTAAATCCCACGCTGAACGTGGCGTGACCGAAGCATTTGCACCTCAGGGCGACGGCACTTTTGGTGATTGGTGGCACTCTCAGCAGTGGTTCCACAACGATCGTGGGGCCAGTTGGGGACGCCTCGATTATAAGATGATCGGTGGCGCCGATGAATCGGATGGTTACCAGAATTGGCTCAACACCCCTGTGCAACAACGCACGGAATTTGACATGGTTACCGGCGACCAGCGCCTTTCTGGTATAACAATTAAAAACCACGCCGACGAAGATGTGGACGGTGGCATCTACGCCGGGAATTGGGGTGCCTCCCCGTTCCGCGCCAACCGCGGAACTTACCACTTCTCCAAATACGGGTACTACCGCTATGAGAACTTCGGCCTCAGCGGAAATCAAGGACCCATGCCGATCTTTCTGCCAGAAGAAAATGACTTCCTGATTGCAGAGGCTCTGCTCAGAATGGGGGATGCAGCAGGCGCAGCGGCATTAATCGATAAAACGCGCGTCACAAATGGCGGCTATTCTCCAGCAATGGAGGCCTCCGGCGGTAATATCGGGAACCCTGATGACCCCCGTAGTCCGTTAAACGGATCCAGCCTGTGGGCCATGCTAAAATACGAAAAACACCTCGAATGCCTGATGACAGGGGCCGGCTTAGAATATTTTGACAACAGAGGCTGGGGAGATCTGGTCACGGACACGCCGCTTCATGCTCCTGTTCCGGCTGAAGAGTTAGAAGTGCTGCGGGAGTCGGTCTACACATTCGGCGGCGGTGGTCCAGGCTCAGCTCCGAAATTGAGTGCAGGACCGCCCCCAAGAGTTCCAGATTAATTCAACAAACGCACACTTGGTAAAATTAAAAGGCCATCACAGCTAAGGTGATGGCCTTTTTCACATAAAAGAAAGGCTTTGGAACATTAGAAAAATCTTGTTCCCAAGCTCCAACAAGTGTTCTTAATTACCTCACTATTAACTGAGGTTTTACTTTCACACCAAAAAAAGGTTTGAAAATTGGTAAACAAGTTGTAACTTTTAAGTGACATATTACAGCACCACTATTTTAGCCATAAGGAAAAGGATGAGATATGCAAAAGTTGATTTCTTTAACCTTTGTAGTGGTTTTGTTGACGTTGTTCCTTGGTTGTGCAGGCTCATCAGCATCCTCTGGCGGGGGTTCTAAAATATACCGTGCTAACCTGGGCATTGCAACATTTAGCGGTCTCAGGGATCAAACCCAACGGCTATTGGTCAACAAGCACCATTACATCATTCAATACTTCGACGAATCAACCGACAGGTTCTACGTTGAAACGGAGTGGAAAGACCGCTCCCCTTTTGCCGACGAGGTACAACAAGGTGTGCTGCAAGCGAGATCGAGAGTGATTCTGGAAGGAAGGCCACGCATACACGCCGGACGATCCTCCAAGCTAAAAATAAAATTCCGCGGTGAAAATCTACTCCTGTTCTCCGATAGCGGCCAGTGGGAACGAGGACACATGAGCAAACAGGCCAGAGAGAACTTTAAGGAGTTGGCCAATGAATTGAAGCATCGGTTTAGTACTATGGTGCGAGAATTTTGAACAGGAGAATGTTTGGATCTTGAATGCGAATACACTCTCGACCATTGAGTGCTGGGGGGGGCATTTCGAGCTTGCAAAAAAAATTGCAAGAAGCTTTGGCGAATCTTTGCATCCGCGGTTTGAATAAAATAGCATAGGCATCTCTAAATTTGAGAAGTCTGGGTTTGAAGCCTCGCAATACCGAAGCACCAAGGTTGCTTTAATGTCGGAAGCACTATTTTACCCAAACTGGTCGGCATAGTGCCCTCCGAATAAAACAAGAGTATGTATAATAAAGCCATCATAACCGCTTTGTGTTTGGTCGTTGTTCCACTAGTAATAGTCAAACTGTGGCCCGACCGGACAACCCTTGAGTGGCATCAAGCCGATAACCATCGCTGGGCCGAACTGCCAAAACCGACGTTGAGCAAAACAGGCTTTGTCAAAATGTCTGAAAACAAGACCGGTATATCCTTTGTTAACAGCCTGACCAAGGCACAGATTGTTCACAACCGCCATCTCCTTAACGGCTCTGGTGTGGCCCTCGGCGACATCGATGATGACGGCTTCGTTGATGTTTATTTCTGCCGGCTTGATGGGCGCAACCTATTGTACAAAAACCTCGGCAATTGGAATTTTAAGGATATAACTGCCGAAGCCGGAGTCGGTTGCCCCAATCAGTTCTCCACGGGCGCCGCCCTTGCTGATATTGACGGGGATGCGGACTTAGACCTTTTGGTTACAGCTTTGGGCGGCCCAAATGCCTGCTTCCGTAATGACGGCTCTGGAAACTTCACCGATTTTACCGAGGAATCCGGCATATCCTCAAACACGGGTGCGACCACATTGGCCTTAGCCGACCTCGACAGCGACGGGGATTTAGACTTATACATTTCAAATTATAAGAAGAGAACGATTCGAGACTTATATCCGGTGCACCAACGAACCTTTGAAAAAACCGTGACAAAGGTCGGAGACACATACGTTGTCCTGCCCGAGTTTCAAGACCATTATACTGTGCGAGCTAACGGCAACGTACTCGAAAGGTTCGAATATGCCGAATCGGATATGCTTTTCCTAAACGACGGCAACGGACGCTTTTCGAAAGCTTCATTCACGGACGGCAGATTCTCGGATGAAGAAGGCAATCCGATTCGTGATGAATATACGGATTGGGGATTGTCTGTGCGTCTGCAAGACATGGACAGCGACGGGGATCCGGACATATACGTTTGCAACGACTTTGAAAGTCCGGATCGAATTTGGATAAACGATGGCAGTGGACACTTTCAGGCCATTTCCAAATTGGCCATTCGAAGCATCAGTGCGTCATCCATGGGCGTGGATTTTGGGGATATCAATCGAGATGGACACCTCGATTTTTTCCTCACAGAAATGTTGAGCCGTGACTACCGGCGCCGCAAGACGCAGATGGGCCCGGTTGCACCAAAACCGGCTTCTATAGGCAAAATTGACGACCGACCTCAATATATGAGGAACACCTTGTTTCTAAATCGCGGCGACCATACGTATGCCGAAATTGGCCGGTTTAGCAACCTAGAGGCTTCCGAATGGTCATGGACGCCCCTTTTTCTCGATGTCGATCTCGATGGTTTTGAAGACCTGTTGATCGTTACAGGACATTACTACGACGCAATGGATGTTGATACCCGCTATAAGCTAAAAACGATGTCCGCCGCCGCTTACAATAAGCTCGAAAGCGAGGTATTTGCTTATCCACGTCTGCAATTGCCCAATTTCATTTTTAAGAATCAGGGGGATTTGACCTTTGAAGAGGTAGGCAAAAATTGGGGCTTCGAGGATGTCGATATTTCACACGGTATGGCTCATGCCGACCTCGACAATGACGGCGATTTGGATATTGTGATAAACCGACTGGAAAAAGTTGCAGCAGTGTATCGTAACGAATGTTCGGCGCCAAGAATCGCAGTCCGCCTAAAAGGCCTGCCGCCAAATACACATGGAATTGGCGCAAAAATCAAAGTGCTCGGCGGACCCGTGGACCAAACTAAAGAAGTGATCGGCGGCGGCAGCTATCTCTCTCATTCCGATTATTTGCACAGCTTCGCGGCATTTAATAATGAGCACACGCTGACCATTGTAGTGAAATGGCAAAGTGGCAATGTCAGTCGCATAACCGATGTTCTACCTAATCGAGTTTACGAAGTCTCTGAGATGAACGCACGGGATACGCCAACAGCGAACTCACACTCTTCTCCAATTCCCACACCGATCTTCGAAGATGTTAGTCACCTCATTCAACATGTGCACCACGAGGAGCCCTTCCCGGACTTCAAAAAGCAGCCGTTACTACCCAGACGCTTGAGTCAGTTAGGGCCGGGAGCAGCCTGGTTTGATTACGATAACGACAGCGACACGGATTTGTTCATAGGTAGCGGCCGCAATGGTTATCTCGCCGCTTTTAGAAATGAAGGGAAAGATGGCTTTTCACGAATCACACATCCCCTGCTAAAGAGAAGGACACAACAGGATCAAACCGCGGTTATTGGGTGGTTCAAAGGGAACAATAAAACATCCATACTAGTGGGTTGCACCAATTATGAAAGCTCCGCTCGAGACAAATCGTTTATTATGGCCTATGAATTTGTTAAAGGTAGGATGAGTTCTTCCTCAAAACTGATGACTAACAACTCAAGCATCGGTCCTACAGCAATGGCCGATTACGACGGTGATGGCGATCTTGATTTTTTTGTTGGCGGAAGGAATGTGCCAGCAGCTTACCCGGAACCGCCCTCTTCTATGCTGTTTCGAAATGAAAATGGAGCCTTTAAACCAGATGAGCACAATAACGATGGACTTCAAGAAATTGGAATGGTTTCAGGAGCCATCTTTAGCGATATCGACGGTGACGGCGATCCCGACCTGGTTTTAGCCCTGGACTGGGGCCCAATTACCATTCTTCGTAATGATGAAGGACGCTTTAGCGAGATCACGGACGATGTGGGGTTAGCAAGCTACACCGGTTGGTGGAATGGCGTCACCACAGGCGATCTGGATGAAGACGGCAAACTTGACATCATCGCTACCAACTGGGGTCTAAACACTAAACACAGGGCGACACCAAAACATCCACTCCGAATTTACTCTGACGATTTCGATAATAACGGAACGCCGGATATCGTTGAAGCCTATTTTGACACCTCGGACAATAGATTGGTACCCAGGCGCGGATATGGGGCGTTGTCTAAAGCCATTCCCTATGTAGGCTACCAAATAAGAACCTTTCATGATTTCAGCAAGGCCGGGCTGACGGAGATTTTTGGTTACAGATTGAAAAAAAGCCGCCAATTACGGGTCAACACTCTGGCCCACATGGTTTTCTTGAATCGTCACAAGGCGTTCGAAGCCGTGCCCATGCCACAGGCCGCACAAATCGCACCGGCTTTCTACGTGGGCGTAGCCGATTTTGATGGCGATGGCAACGAAGATGTGTTTATTACTCAGAATTTTTTTGCCACAAATGTCGAGACACACCGCTACGACGCAGGCAGAGCACTTTGGCTGAAGGGAGATGGCACTGGCCGACTCCAATCTGTGCCGGGAGACATTTCCGGAATCAAAGTGTACGGAGAGCAGCGAGGTGCAGCATTCGCCGATTACGACAACGACGCGCGCGTAGATTTGTTGATTACACAAAACGGCGCGGCCAGTAAACTTTACCGAAATGCCAAAGCCAGGGCAGGAATAAAGGTACGTTTAATTGGCCCGGAACAAAATCCTAAAAGTGTTGGTGCAATTGTTAGATTAAAATATGGCACACATTATGGACCCGCTAGAGAGATCCACGCGGGTTCCGGCTACTGGTCCCAGGATTCTTTAGTGCCTGTCATGGGCAGCGCAGAGAATCCAACTCACGTCCGGGTCCGTTGGCCTGACGGTCGGATTACCGAATCCGAAATACAACCCACTGCTACGAAGGTTAAGATTAGCTGGTACAGTGCCAGCGCATCAAATCTTCAGCAGTAAATAGTCGCCCGAATTCGCAAAATGAGGCTGACCACGAAAGCCATTTTTTGAATTGTGCCTTTGGTCCAGGACTGAGTTTTCAGTATTAAGAAAAAACCCATTAAGGTTTCCAATTAAGGAGGTGATATCATGTTAGCAAGAATTTCTCGAATTAGTAGATTCTGGTTGTTGGTAACGGCAGTGATGATGCTTTTCTCATTCTTGGTTGTATCCTGTGAAGAGGCTCCAGAGGGTCCGATACCGATAGAGGAAGAAAACCCCCGGGACGATGACGACGGCAAGAAAGAAGCCGAAAAACGAAGTGAAATGCTCGGAAACATCTGGGAAGCCAATCTAATCTGTGCGTAATCTTCGGTTCAGAAATAGAATACGCTGTTCCGCGTATTTTTTGGGGGACAGACCAAGTCCTTTCGTTAAAGTAGGGAGAGCGTCTCCCGAACAGAGGTTTGCGATTTACAACAAATTGACCGAAAACTATCCATTGCAGAGTTGTCATTGCGAACGAACGATAGCGAAGCAATCTCAATAAAATCAAGAGATTGCTTCGGTCGTTTCTCGCTTTAGGAAACGCTGATTTTCGAAAGAGTGAAAGGGGCAGCGAGTGGCCTCATCAACACCCGGAGCGTCCAAGCCACTGGGGGATCGGATTAACCGTTTCCGACATTTTAAACAACAAATTTTGTTGTGCAAGGTTTCAGGAAACGGTGTGTTTTGGAGTACGGCGACTGTGTCGCCGTTGCACGGGCGAAAGCCTTTGGCGTGCTCATAAAATGATATGATA
>JAABYK010000313.1:0-4070 GCA_011775825.1 Candidatus Zhuqueibacterota bacterium
TTTGAAATTTATTTGTTATTTGTCATTTTTGGATTTGTCATTTGCGGCTCTGCCGCGCTGTGTTCAATCAGTGTAAATCCGTGGCTTATGCATACCCAACTCAAATCAAAATAGAACCATTTATTATAATACGATTGATACAACATACTGAATTTTACTTCGCCAATTCTCAACTACTTTTGGTTTTTTAAATATCTATTTGTTTTTACGATTAGAAACTTTAAATTTGTTAACAAGTAGAACCATTCGGTTTAGCTATAAATATAAGGACGATTATGATACCCGAATTAATCGAAATCGGACCGTTCACCATCGGAAGTTTTGGCGTCATGGCTATGTTGGCGTTCTTGATCCCGACGCTGCTTTTACGCAAAGAATTTGCCAGAAAGGGACTCGACCCCGAATTGGCCAGCGGTGTGGCCATCTCCGCGATGGTCGGCGGATTTTTGGGAGCGAGAATCTATTTTATTGCAGAACGCTGGGATATCTTCTTTGCTGATCCGGCAATCCGGTTCGGTGTCTACATGATGCTGATCGCATTCATTCCGGCGTATTTCCTTAAAAAACATCTTGAGAAAAAAAACAAAGACGCTGTTTTTTCAGGTGGCATCACCTTAGCTGTCGTGATCGGAGTTCTCCTGGTTGCCATTATTTATTATATTAAATTCAACGATGCACGGACCTGGGGCCAATTCGTTGACAGCCGCTCAAACCTGATATTTACGGGTGCGGGTCTTGTTTGGTACGGCGGTTTAGCGGGCGGTTTTTTGATGGTGAGTTGGTACGTGCACCATAATGGCATAAAAATTCCGGTGATGTGCGACCTAATGGCCCCGATGCTGGCGTTGGGACAGACGTTCGGCAGGATGGGCTGCTTGCTTTCCGGCGACGGCGACTATGGTCCGCCAACGGATGTGCCCTGGGCCATGGCGTTTCCGGAAGGCATCGTGCCGACACAGAAAGAGGTCCATCCCACGCCCATCTACGACATGATCTTTCTGATCACAATCTTTGTGGTTCTTTGGAACATTCGCAAAAACAAGCTTCCAACCGGGTTCAAATTCAGCTTATATCTGATTATGATGGGCGGTGAGAGAATCATCACCGAGTTTTTCCGCACGACGCCGGAAGTATTCCTGGGGCTCACCACGGCGCAATTGATTAGCATCGGGTTGATCATCATCGGTGGCACGCGGATTTTCGTCTTGAAATCAAAACAGAAATCCCAAAAAGAGGCCCAGGTCAAGGAACCCCAAAAGGCAAAAGTGTAACTTACTCCGTTAAATCATGACCATGACAACCACAAATTCCAAAACGCAGAAAATCACTTTAACCATTGAAGGCATGCATTGCGCAGGCTGCGTGCAAGCTGTGGAAAAGAGCCTGCAACAAACGAAAGGGGTTGCTTTAGCTTCCGTGAAACTCTCTACCGAAAAAGCACAGGTGGAGTACGATCCCGATCTCGCCGACAAAAACGCCCTGATTCAAGCTGTAAAAAATGCCGGCTACGATGCCAGAAGCGAAGCTAGCAAAGTCACGCTTAAAATTGGCGGCATGCACTGTGCCGCCTGCGTCGGAAACGTTGAAAAAGCGCTTGCTGAAACCGATGGTGTTCAGGACGTAAGAGTCAATTTGGCGGCTGAGAAGGCCTCGCTTGTCTACGATCCTGCCGAAACTGACATTGCGGCATTGAAAACCGCCGTTGAAAACAGTGGCTATGAACTCCTGGGAGAAGCAGAGGTCGAACGCCCTGAATCGGATTCCGATCGCGAACTCCGGAAAGTGCAGGACGCCAAACAGCGAATGGTCGTCGCCTGGGCGTTCACGGTGCCGACCATGATCTGGATGCTGTTCGTAATGATTACCGGTCAAGCCTGGCCGAATGTGTTCATCCACAAACTGGGAATGATTGTTCTCGCCTTGCCCGTACTTTTGTGGCCCGGCTGGCCAACGTTTCAGTCAGCTTGGAATGCAGTGACCCACAAAAGTGCCAACATGGATGTTCTCATCGCGATGGGGACGACGGCCTCGATTGTCACAGGCCCGCTGGCGTTCTTTATGTCCATCAGCAGTTTTGCCGGGATTGCAGCGATGATTATGGCGTTCCATCTAACGGGCCGCTACATTGAAACCAAAGCAAAGGGGCGTGCCTCAGAAGCGATCAAGAAGCTTTTGCAGCTCGGTGCAAAGTCGGCGCGCGTTTTAAGAAACGGAAAAGAGAAAGAAATCCCCATTGAATCCGTGCAAGTCGGAGATGTTATGGTGATTCGTCCCGGAGAAAAAATCCCCACGGATGGCAAAGTCGTTGAAGGCGAAAGCGCCATCGACGAATCTATGGCCACGGGCGAATCCATGCCCGTACACAAACAGCCCGGTAACCATGTCATTGGCGCGACCATTAACCAACAGGGGCGCATCAAAGTCGAAGCAACCAAAGTTGGCAAAGATACGTTTCTATCACAAATGATTCAGATGGTCGAAGAAGTGCAAAGCAGCAAAGTACCGATTCAACAATTCGCCGATCGGGTTACCGCGATCTTCGTCCCGACGATTGTTACGTTAGCTCTGCTGACATTCATTGCCTGGCTGGTCTTCCCGGAAACGTTGCGAGTCATTCCGAATTGGGCACAACAATTTCTACCCTGGGTAAATCCGGGCATCGGACCTATTACGTTGGCCATATTCGCCTTTGTCGCGGTTTTGGTCATCGCGTGTCCATGTGCATTGGGATTGGCCACCCCAACGGCGTTGATGGTAGGTAGTGGCATGGGGGCCGAAAACGGAATTCTGATTCGAGAGGGCGCCGCCATTCAAACATTGAAGGACGTGCACACGATTGTTTTTGATAAGACCGGCACCCTCACCAAAGGTCAGCCAAGCGTAACGGACATCGTTTCTTCAAAAGGATATTCAAAGGAGGAAGTCATTCGATTTACCGCAAGTCTTGAAACAGCTTCGGAACATCCTTTGGCCAAGGCCATCGTCGAGACGGCCCAACAAAACGGAGTTGCCCTCTCTGAAGTCACGGATTTCAAGGCCGTGCCCGGGAAAGGCGTTTCAGGAAAGTTAGAGGACAAAGAAGTGCTCGTCGGGACCCTGGCATTGATGAAAGAATTCGATCTGGATTCAAATCAATTGCAAACGGAGCTGTCTCGATTTGAAGCTGATGCGAAGACGGCTATCCTGACTGCCATCGACGGAAAAGTGGTAGGCGCCTTGGCAGTGGCGGATGAATTGAAGGAAGAAGCCGTGCAGGTGATCGAAGCGCTCCATAAAATGGGCTACGAAACAGCCATGATCACCGGAGACAATCAAAAAACCGCCGAATCCATTGCCAAACGATTGGGCATCGATCGCGTACTGGCTGAAGTCTTGCCTCATGAAAAAGTTGCGGAAATCAAACGCCTGCAAAATGAAGTGGGCAAAGTGGCCATGGTGGGCGACGGCATCAATGATGCTCCCGCTTTGACGCAAGCCGACGTCGGAATCGCCATCGGCACCGGTACCGACATCGCCATTGAATCCGCCGACATCACTTTGGTGCGAGGTGATTTGGGAAGCGTGCTTTCGGGGATCCGACTTTCGCTAGCCACTTTCCGAAAAATCAAACAAAATCTGTTTTGGGCGTTCTTCTACAATGTGGTCGCGATTCCGTTGGCCATCGCAGGTCTCCTGCATCCGGTGATCGCTGAGATTGCCATGGCCTCAAGTTCGGTGACCGTGGTTTCGAATGCGAATTTCCTAAAACGTATGAACATTCGAGCTTAGAAAACGTGTTGGCAATTTCTCAGAGTTTGTCTCTGACTTTTAGCAGAATTATCCTGTAAGATGCTTTCGGAAGACAGAAAAATAGAGGACAGAAAAATGTTTGCACCCCGCTCGTTGCTTCACGGTGTCCCGACGCTTCAACGATTTTACCAAGAATATTTGGTTACTTGACAAAAACTTACTCCAAATTTAGAAACACCGATGACACAGTTGAGACGGGTTTGCACTGATTTTTATAAAAGGTAATGCACCTGATAAAAGCTCACCAAAAAACAGCTTTGAGCTCACGGATGATTTTTAGC
>JAABYK010000313.1:4102-10256 GCA_011775825.1 Candidatus Zhuqueibacterota bacterium
CCAAACTTAGATCAGGATCAGTGAAAATCAGTGTAATCCGCGTCATGCGTGTTCAAAAGAGTAAAATAAACTACGGCTAAAAAATCGCTGATGCTTCGGCATTGATGCTGCCAAACTCTATTTTTCTGTCTTTCATTTTCTGCCAAAATGGCTTTAAAAATTTCAAATATTTTGGGCTAGTTTTTTCAATCTAATTTCAATTAGTCGATCCTCGTAACATCATGTCGCAAAATCGATCCCGCAGTTACATCGGTCAAGCTCAGGGGCACCGACCCGCCTGGGTGGAAATCGATGTCGCGCAACTGAGGCAAAATTTCAAAATCATCAACGAGGACAAGCCGGTAAACGTCCAGATTCTCACTGTGGTGAAAGACCAAGCATACGGTCATGGCGCCGCGAAAGTGGCGAAGATTGCCATAGAATCCGGATGCAAGTATTTGGCCGTTGCCACAATCGATGAAGCTCTGGAACTGCGACGACAGGATGTAACAGTGCCGATCTTAGTCTTCGGGGAACGCACAGACGAAGAGCGGAAACTTTGTCTCGAATATGGTTTAGCCTGTTTTGTCAATGACAAAACACAGGCTGATTATTATTCTCAGTTGGCTGCTTCCGCAAATAAGCAAACACCCGTACACGTCGAAGTAGACACGGGACTTTGCCGCTATGGGGTGCATTGGACCAAAGCGCCGTCACTCATAAAGCACATCTCAGGCGCGAACAATTTGTTTTTGGAAGGGATTATGAGCCACTTCGCCATGTCGGACGAATTAGATAAGTCCTTTGCTTTACAACAATTGCGACGCTTTCAAGAAGTTCTCGCAAAGATGAATCGATTGGACCTGCGAGTCACGTTCCGCCACATGTGCAACACGGGCGGCTTTTTGGATCTCCCTCAGGCTCATTTCGACCTGGTCCGAATCGGGATTCTGCCCCTTGGTGTGTATCCGTCACAGGTTTGCCGACGCATTCCCGGATTGAAACCCGTCATGTCTGTAAAGACCCAAATCGCGGCCATAAGGGAGTTGGAGACAGGTGATTATGTTGGCTACGGCATGCGCTATCAAGCACAGTCGCGCAGAAGAATTGCGGTGATTCCAATCGGCTATGGAGATGGCTATCCACGAGTTCGGAATCAGGGCGAGGTGCTGATTCATGGCAAACGCGCAGCTGTCATCGGCGGCAATGCCATGGACGCCACGATGGTAGACATCACCGACATACCCGAATGTCGGCTGTGGGATGAAGTCGTGCTCATGGGCCGACAGGACGACGACGAAATTGATGCCCATGAAATCGCCAAACTGAAGAACAGCGTGTCTTACGATGTTCTGGCTGGCTGGCGGTGGCGCTTGCCGAGGGTTTACTTGACACCTTAAGAACTTTACTAAACTTTGAAAGTTTAGTAAAGTTCTTGGCGGGGTCAGGATAAAAACAAACATACTCATAACCATGAAACTCTTATTCTCCGAATACAAATCGGATTACACAAATTACATCTTCCCATACGCTATTTGGGCCATACCCGACGCAGATGAAACACCGGCAATGATTTTCGACCGCGGGTTTCTGCCCTCTTCACGCGATTTTGCACGGTTTTATATGTGTCGTCATGTGCGAGTCAATCTGAAGAATTTCGAACGTTCATCCGAGAACCGACGAATCTTGCGCAAAGGTGACGGTTTTGAATCCAAATTGCTTCCAAAATCTGAATTCAATTATTCGGCGGAGTGGCAGGAGTTTTGCAAAAATTACGCCGACATCAAATTTGGTAAGGATGTCATGACCTACGAACGGTTGGATTCCATCATGAAGGCGAAAATCGTTTCCCACATTCTGCTGTTTACCGATAGCCAAAACGATAAAGATGTGGGACTGGCAACCCTCTATCTTGAAAAAGACATCATGGCCTATTACTATTACGCGTTCTACGACCTGAATTATTACAAGCAAAATCTGGGAATGTACATGATGACTTCCGCCGTGGACTATTTTGCAGAAAGGAACTTCAATTATATTTATCTGGGAAGTTGTTACTCCAGAAATGCACTTTACAAAATCCAGTTTCGTGGCGCCGAATTCTTTAACGGATTTAAATGGTCGCACAATCTCAAGGAACTGAAATATCTCATCGAACGCGACAAGTCCGCAGTCACTCAACATTTGATTGAAACGAAAGAGTATCGAGAAAAGTATTACGACAGCGAGATCGCAAACATTGTGGAAGCCAGCAATTTTGAAGTTGAATAAGCGCGGCATTTAGTTGAGGTTAACTAAATTCAACGATTTTATTTACTTACAGGAGAATCGAAGTGACTTTGCGGGACATTCTATCCGACATTCATGCTCTCGAGGAAGAGCTTTTGGAATTTGAACGTAAATATGGCATTCGTTCAGAGACATTTTATGCGGCATATGTTAGTGGCGAGGAACCTGAAGATGAGAGCTGGGTATTGGACTTCGGTGAATGGGCCAGCGTGTACAGAACCTGGCTCAGACGTCAGGCTGACTATCGTAATGAACTGAAAAATTTCAAAAAGAAGCTCCGAGTCTATCGGGATTAATTCGAGTAGCTTCATGAGCAATCCTTTACGGACTCCCGAAGACTATGAATTGTTTCTCTACACAATCGGTGAGCCGTTTATGTCGGTGCGTCACGCCACCTTGACCTTCATACGAAAGGGCGCATCTCTGGCCAGGGTTGCAGGAGAAGTGAGTTTTGATAAGGGCATCCGTTTAGTGGTTGGTGAGAGAATTCTTTACGATCGTTTGCCTGCTGTCATTGATTGTTATGGATATGAAGTTTGGCAAAAAGGAAGAAAATTATTTTGGTACGACTCTCAACCTCGTCCTAATGAACCCAAATTGCAAAGCACTCATCCACATCATAAGCATGTTCCTCTTTCTGAAATGAGTTTTACCCGCCCGGATTTGCCTCATCTCATCAAAGAAATCGAAGCTCTTATCAAAGCCAAGAAATAGAAACGAGCGGTAACTTTCTAATTTGTAAATGGTCAATTTATCTTTTAATTTGAAATTTAGCAACACAGAAACCAAGTTACGCTGCTTGGGTCTCCTGCTTTTGAGTTTGACAATAAACCTCATTCCCAACTCAATAGGCTGGTGCCAATCACAAAATCTGCCTCTGGATCATTGGGCCTACTCATTTCTCGAAAGACTTGAGACCCGCGGACTTTACATCAGCGAAGACTACGATACCCGCCCCTACTCCAGAGAGGCCATCGCGGATATCATTCTACAAATAAATGAAAATCTTCAAAAAGATCCAGCTTTGCTTTCCGGCGTCGAACAAGAACTCTTTGAGCAGTTGAAGGGGGAATTTCATGAGGAGCTTAATCAATCGGGGAACAATGTGGACATTATCGAGGAAGAAAAAGAACCACACATCTACAGTTGGCGGGATGAGGAAATCGTTGTCCACTTTGATGGTCTCCTCAGCCACCAAAGCAAGCTGGAGACCAAAGAGGATGTCGACCCCACCATACCGACTTCGTCTTCATCCTGGGGATTGCGTTTTCGCACCAAACTCAAGAACAGCCTGGCCATTTTCGCAGAAGCACGCTCGTTCATTTTAAGCGATGCAGACAGCCTGGCGAATACGGTTTTCAACCCTTCGCTTGGCCTGCCGGTCACGCGCAAGGCTCTGGTGGATGTGACCGTCTCCGACAACGCAACCGGATACGCGGTCTTCCGTTTGCCCTGGCTGGACATCGAAGCAGGCCGCGATCTGGTTGAATGGGGACCCGGATTACGAGGCAGCCTAATTTTGTCGAGAAATTCAAATTTCTATGATTTGTTCAAGTTTACATTTCGATACAAGAAATTCAAATTTGAACACATCCACGGCTTTCTGAATGCAGACAGCACAAAATATGTAGCGGGCCATCGCCTTGAAATTCGACCGTTTGAAAATTTTCAGTTTGCGTTAAATGAGACCGTGGTTTATGGAAACCGAAGCGTGGAATTCTTATATGTGAATCCATTTGTACCCATCATCATTTCAGAGCGTCATTTGGGTGACCAGGACAACAATATGATCAGCTTTGACGCCAGCTTGTTTTTGTATGAATTCAACGCACAAATCTACGCAGAAATCCTGTTTGATGATTTTAGCTTCGCCAAGGATATCTTCAGCAGCTTTGGAAATAAGTGGGGCGTCTTATTTGGAGGGTATTGGGTGAACCCATTCGGATTAAAGGACACAGAATTTCGCTTTGAGTTGATGCGCATTCAGCCTTTCGTTTATTCCCACAAAAGGCGGATTAACACGTATTCAAACTACAACAATGCTATGGGCCATTGGCTTGGACCGGACGCCGATGACTGGTACTTTGAAGTTGCCCGGCAATTCCACAAAAATATCCGAATTGGGGTGTTTTGGGAGCAGCGTAGAAGAGGCCAAAATGACATCACTCAGGGCACACGACCCGAAGATGGCAGAATTCACTTTTTAGATGGACCGGTGGAGCGCAACCGAATATTCGGCTTTGTGGCCAGATGGCAGGTTCATCGAGACATTTTCTTTAATCTGACATATAATTTTATCCAAACTGAAAATCTCAGACGTGAGGTAGGATTAGATCAAAACAACCACAGGGTTTTTCTGAACGTCTCTGTGGACTACTAACTAACATTCACCACTCCCCGATCTCCCAACCGACTCTGGCCGTGAATCCACTGACAAACAGGGGGCTCAGGATCCGAAACCGGACACGTTCAGGTTTACAGACCAAGAATGCCTCAGTGACAGAGGGCAGGCAATGCACAATTCAACGACAAAATCACAGTTGCCACTCGTTGCCATAGTTTTGCCACTCATTTGCTGGAAGGTGGACACGACATCCGCACGGTTCAAGAGCTTTTAGGGCATAAGAGCGTCGAGACCACCATGATAATACACCCATGTTTTGAAGAAAGGTGGACTCGGCGTCCCAAGTCCGGCTGATAAATTGTAGTTTTTCTGTTTTTCGCAAAAGAATCGGAGTTGCAAAAAATACGGTAACGACTTGGTCTGCGTTCCCTTATCGCTATGATTTAAAGAGAAACAAAAGAATAAAAACGGTTGAATTGATTGTCGAAGAAAGCCCCTGGCAGCAAAACCATGAAAAAATTCCGCCTAATAAGATCATTTACATCCGTGTTGACTATGGCGAAATCTATTTGGGAAGATTGGCCAGAGCCGTCGGAGGGCAGGTGGAATCGTGAAAGAAAGCTCTGGGAGCTGCCATATAAGGCTGTACTGGAATTGGGATTGGAAGACAGAATTTTTGACCAAAACCGGAAAAATGTCTATTTTATTAGAAACGTTCAAAAATGGATAAAAAATATCCAATATTGGAAACTTCTATATGTCTAATAATAGAAACTTTTGCAAACATGTTTCTAAATACAGACATTTGTTTCTAATATTGGACACACCATAAATGGCTTCAATTGATAGGTAATCTAATAGAACATACGTTCATAGTCTCGTTTTTACATTCTTTCTGTTGTGCTGTTCTCACCCCTTGGGACCTGATACAACTGCGTTATCAAAAGAAGAGTTGCTGAATTTGGCGTATCAAAATAATTGCAAGCGAATGTTGGATGATTTCTTTTCACGCTGGCAACAAGATATTCAGCCAATCAATAAACAAGAGTTTGCATCTCAATCAGAAATTGAACAAGCGATTTATGAAATCTTTGAGAAGTCTGAGTGGGTGACAAGCTGTATCAAGATTATTCTTATTTCACTCTCCCGCCCTCCCCACAATCCCGAAGCGTCGGGATTGCAGTTGCCATTCGCTAGTAATTGCTGTACTTTAGACCTAAAATATAGAGGTTCACTTACAAGGGACTTGCACCCTATTAGTTCACCCCGTGGGATAAATTATCCAACGGGGTTCATGGCCATGCCGGGCGTACACAGAGAGTTGAATCCCCAATATTGACGATTGTTTGACAAAAATTTGCGTGAACGCACAATAAAATCCGTCAAACAACCGAAACCATTAGAAAATGTAGTCGAAAAATTTGTTTAGTCGGGATAACGGTGAGTTGTGGAAAAATATCAGTAACCTTCAATTTAATAAAATATTAGGACGACAAATCCCTAGCGAACATTCATGCACCAATCTCTAGTACTCTAAGAGCG
>JAABYK010000313.1:10281-10760 GCA_011775825.1 Candidatus Zhuqueibacterota bacterium
GAGAGGATGATGTCTTCGATGGCACGTTTGTGACCTGGCAGCATCTTCTGGCCGTACCAATAGGTGGACGAGCATCAAACATATAAGGGTTATTCCTTGTCCAGTTTGATATATTACACAGGTGTTAGAATTCTGTGATACATTTGTGATTCTTGTGCCTTATACTTGACTTTACGAAATGTTCATTATAAAAAAGCGAAGGAGGTTATGATGCGAAAACTAAGGTTCTTAGGAAGCACGATTTTGATGACAGCTCTTTTAATTTGGGGTTGTGATTATGGTAGTGAGTCCACAAATCTCACATCTCTGGGGACGACATCCGGTGGTTCAGTGGCCACTCTGGCAAAAGTGGGCAGAACACAGGTGTGGGCTGATTGTGAACTGTTTGATAGTGTAGTGACGCCAGCGACTTTCAACCCCGAAAGCGATCCCTTTGATGAACTCTACGCGGCAAACTTCAAAGATGGAGTTGGACTTAT
>JAABYK010000424.1:0-1595 GCA_011775825.1 Candidatus Zhuqueibacterota bacterium
ACGGCATTCAGTACCTTTCGTTGGTTATCGTTATTAAGCACAGCCATTTTGGTTGTGTGGATATTCGCAGCTCGTTATGCAGGCAAACGATTTGAAGGGTTAACTCAAACAACATAGACATTTAAAAAAGTACCAAAGAATAGAAAAAACTGAAATTCATGTAACACAAATTAAGGAGGGGCAAAATGCGTGAAAAACCTGCCGTCATCGAAGCAGTTAACAGCATGTATGAAAAAGGCATGAACAAAGGACGTATTAAACGCACACCTTTGGTTTGGTGGGACTACGATGACACGTATCCGGCGCTTCGGGAATTTGAGAAGAGCTATCCGGATATTCGCTCCGAATGCATGAATCTGCTTGGTATGCGAGATCAGATCACAAATGTGGAAGCGCTCGGCGGCAAGTACACGGTCGGAGGGATTCACAGCATTCAATGGAAGTCGTATCTGTTGAAAATGGGTTCGTTTGTCAAAGAAAATTGCCGTCGGTGTCCCAAGACTGCCGAGGCATTGGCCAAAATTCCGGATGCTTATATCGCCTTCTTTTCGATCCTCTCGCCACGTCAATACATCACTCCCCACTTCGGCTATTATAAGGGATTTCTCCGGTATCACCTGGGCGTGATAATCCCGGACAACAATGCCAACAATGCTTGCTGGCTCAGAATCAATGACGACCCAGGAGCCAATGCCAATTATGATATTTCGAAGATAGATGAGGGCAAAAAATATTATTGGCACGAGGGGGAAGGCGTCATTTTCGATGACACGCTCCTGCATGACGCCAGCAATGAATCTGATGAAATTCGTGTCGTGCTCTGGATTGATATGCGCAGACCTCTGCCCTCTTATCTCGACTGGCTCCACCGGACGTTTCTCTGGTCTGCTTTTAAACACCCGTACTTTAAGCAACGACGCCAGGACGCGACGGTCCCATCCGCACCAGATTCCTTTGAGGATTTGGGCCAATTGAAAACTCCGGCCTGAGAGACTCTGGCAATGGTGGTTTAATTTTGAAACAGAGGGGTTTCATTTTGAAATGGTCAATTAAGAGTCTTGATCGGTCTCGATGACCGGAAATGTTGACGCACGGAGGGAGGCAAATCTATACAAATCAATAGGATAGTCAAAGCTTAGAAGTACGCTCTGTTTCAAATTGGCACAGTTGTTGTGATGTGAATCCACATCGAAACCGAGTTATTTATGCTGAGATCGGGAACTCCCCTAATCCCGATTCAGGTGATAACTCGGTTTTTTTATTTGTTACGGGAGCGAGTTGTAAGAAGGGGAGATGGTTTTCTTGACAGTATAGAATGGGTTGCACAAACCTGACAGGATTTCGGACCCCTCGTCANNCATTCCAACTGAGAAAGGATGCCTCAGACTTATGACCCGGAGACCGAATCCATAATCTGTGTGGACGTTCTTAGCCAAGAGCTCGTGAATGTGAGGTGCTGTTTGGGCCAAGTCCATCAGGACAAAGCTTTCAAAGTAGCTCGAAAGAGGAACAGCATATTCGAGATTGATGTTGGATAAGGAGAAGTTCCGAAATCTGTCTTTGGAAAATCCTCTCAGCCCGCTCCTCGACCCCAC
>JAABYK010000424.1:1785-1940 GCA_011775825.1 Candidatus Zhuqueibacterota bacterium
TTTGACCAACCCGGATTTAAACTGCCAGTAGCCGGGAGAGATGCGCAATAATGCCTTGTCATAGATGATTTTTGTGACTTCGGTTCCAAAGAAAATCGACTGATAACTGGCACGATCTCTGTCCGGTTTCGATGTTGAGTTACCAATTCCATAAA
>JAABYK010000424.1:2104-2336 GCA_011775825.1 Candidatus Zhuqueibacterota bacterium
CCCCCATACGGGTCAAACCAATCCTCTAAACTTGCATAAGGAAAGACGCGTTCGTGATCGCCGACCTCAAACCCATCAACAATCGTCTTGATTCTGTCCACAAACTTATGTTTGTGTTTTGGAGATTGGACATCCTCTTTTTCTTCTTTAGCGCTTGCATTTGAATTGTGGAAAAAGACGATGAAAATATAGCAAAGAATAGCAGTTAGGAAGTGAGTCGCTCGGCAGGAAT
>JAABYK010000426.1:0-645 GCA_011775825.1 Candidatus Zhuqueibacterota bacterium
GGTTTCAGCGTAAAAGTCGCCGTGGGAAGCGAAGATTCCGTGTTCGGCCAAAAACCGACTCACTTCAATGGATGGGATACCATCGACCGTAAACGCGAGGGTCGGCGTGCGGTCTGCTTCCGGAGGAGGACCGTAAAGCCGGACTCCGTTGATGTCTTCCAAACCTTCCCAGAGGCGTTTCAGCAATTGGTGTCCGCGCGTGCGTAGTTCCGCAAACGTTGTCTGAAGCCGTGCCCGTCGCGAATTGCCATCGGCTAACGAGGCCCGAAAATCAACCGCCGCGGCAGCACCCACGATGCCTTCATGGTTTTGGGTGCCGGTTTCCGCGCGGTCCGGAGCGGTATCCGGAGCAGGCGAAAGTTTGGGAAAGTCGAGCGACTGCAAAAGCTCCTGTTTCCCGAATAAGACCCCCACATGCGGCCCGTAGAATTTGTAAGCCGAACACGCCAGGAAGTCACAATCAAACGCGTTCACGTCGACCAGTTCATGGGATGCGAAATGCACGCCATCCACAAACACGCGTGCGTTGACGTGCCGTGCCATCTCCACCGCACGGGTCACATCGTTGATGGTTCCCAAAGCGTTGGAGGCTGCGCCAATTGCTACCAGCCGTGTGTTGGAGTTGAGCCGCGATTCAAAATCGTC
>JAABYK010000426.1:679-1134 GCA_011775825.1 Candidatus Zhuqueibacterota bacterium
GATCTCGTCACCGGGCCCGAATTCTCGGCCCAGGGCTCTGGCGAGATGGAAGGTGAGCGTCGTCATGTTGGCGCCAAATGCGATCTCCGACGCAGAGGCGTTCAGAAAATCCGCCATGGTCTCTCTGGCGGCGTGAATCATTTCGTTCGTCTCTATGCTGGAGGGATAGGCCCAGTCCATATTGGCGTTGTGGTGGTAAAGATAGTCGTTCATGGCCTCGACGACCTGGCGAGGCACCTGGGTTCCTCCCGGACCGTCGAAGTACGCCACCGGGTAATTGCCCTGCTTGCGATCCAGAGCCGGGAAGTGCGTTCTAATTTCTTCGGTTGAGGCTATTTTCATGATTGTCTGATACATCGGATAATTCAAATCCATCATTTTTTAATGTCAAAATAATTTTCTATCAAAATGATTAGAAAAATTACCAAAAGGTCTCGACTATTGCAATACCCCAA
>JAABYK010000426.1:1145-10012 GCA_011775825.1 Candidatus Zhuqueibacterota bacterium
CTAAAAGAAGAACAGCGTTGGCCTGTAGTACGGAGAAAGACCGTCATAGTAAACATGACATACAATGATTTTGACCCTAATCATTTTGACATATAAGACTCTCTTTGTCAAAAAACCTTCGCTATAGTGATAGTTAAAAAGTTCAAAAGCTCATTCCCGCACATATCGCGGATAGGTGCGTTTGGCCTGCTCCGCCGCGCTCAAATCAATATCCACTGTGGCGAAGGGTTGCTCGCGCGACGTCAGGGCAAGAACGTCTCCCTCCTCCGGCTCGATAATCCAACCCTGTCCGGCCCATCGCAGACCGGATTCCCCGGTGCCGCTGCGATTTGAAGACAGGCAAAACGCACCGGATGTCACGGCGCTCACGCGACCGCCCGCAACCCATTTGTCCGCCGAAATTAGCGGCGTGGCGCGCGGACAGGCCAGCACATGAACACCGGCCTGACCGTAAGCCCGGGCATGTTCCATGAACCACAAGTCGGTGCAGATCATGAATCCGATTTTTGCCGGATTTGTCACCACAGGCGTGAAATCCAGCTCCCCTCGTTCGTACCATGACGCCTCCCAAAACCCCTCTTCATCCGGCAGATAATATTTGACATGCGCCGGTCGATAACCGCTTTCGGAGTCCCAGATGAAACCTTCGTTCAAACGCTTGCCGTTTTTGTGCACCGGACGCGAGCCCAACACGGTGGCGGGTGCCAGCTCCGAAAGCCGCGCCATCCAATCGTCGTGTGCGGCCACGGCGGCCTCCCAGACAGCGGGATCAACATTGCGAGTCGAAGCAACCCACGGATGGAAGGGCATTTCCGGCAGCAGCACGAGTTCGCTCGCTTCCGTCTTGACATGCGCTACCAGGGCCTGCCAGTCCTTTTCGAATTGATTCGGATTGTCGCTGAGTTCGCACACGGTGACTTTCATACAACAGAAATTACTGAATAAAAGCGCCATTGTCAACAGAACACATCTCGGGGAGGAATTATCAAGAAAGTGAGGCTCTGTGGAGGGCACAGGAGGGCTTTACAAAACTCGAAAGCTGTGCTGACCAGAAGACCCTCTCTGTCGAGCAGGACGCTAATGGGGGATTAAGGGGAGCATCACAACGAAATGCCCGAGACCCGCTATCTTAAATTGGGCATGAATGCTTTGTGACAAAAATCGTCCCTCAAGTCAAGAGGAAACTTTGTCTGTGACAAGAACGGTGAGGAAATAAATAAAAAAGCCTGCTGTCTAACCAACAGCAGGCTCGGTTGAAATTGCATCTGTACAAAGTCAGCGCAGCAGGGTCATCTTTCTCACTGCCTCAAAAGGCGATGCGCCGGAATCGTTCGGACGAACCGAAATGCGGTATAAAAACACTCCAGAACCAACTTGCCTACCCAACTCATCCCGGCCATCCCAGAAGATGCGGTGAAAGCCAGCGGGTTTCTGTTCCTCAATCAGGGTGCGAATCTTCTGCCCCATGACGTTGAAGATGCTCAGCGTGACCTCACCCGCTACGGGAAGGTCGTAGCGAATCTCGGTGGTGGGGTTGAAGGGGTTGGGGTGGTTTTGGTGGAGAGCGAATTGCTGTGGTAGTTGGGCAGTTTCATTACCCTCCTTTGAGATCCCACCTCCACCGCTGGTCACATAGACCGCATGTGTGTCTTCAGCAAACTCGCCATCGCTGGTAACTTCAACCTTCAAATCATTGGTGGTACCGGGTTCGCTAAAACTGTGGGATTGATCCTGATTTGTACCAAGAGTATTCCAGGTACTGCTGCCTTCATATCGAACATACCACTGGTAGCTGATGCTGCCGCTGCCACCGGTGACATTGGCGGTCCAGGTTTCGATTACATCGGGTTCAACTGAACTTGGTCCGCTTATCGTGACGGAAAGCTGTGGCACACCTAAAACCGAATAAGCATACGTGACGTCCGAGGGAGAAGTAGGCACCCATCCCAGAAATTGCCCGGTCATGGCAAACTTTTTGTACAAAAAGGTCACCAGTTGACAACCAGTTGCAGACTCGGAGCCCGGCTCAATCCCCGTGTAATTATAATTAAGCTGTGTTTCATCTGCCGGCCATCTAACCGCACCCGTCGATCCATTTCTCTGTCCCCAAACCACAGGAACGGCTGTGAAGTTTTGTGGAAACGAAACGCTCTTGGTGACTTTATATCTATCATAATTATACGAACCCAGGGTAAACCTGACGTTATCGAAGGACGCGCTGCCTCCCGAAGCCGTCCAGTTATACTCAGTCGAGTTCGGGTCGCTGAGCAGGTCCAGACCTTTGCGCATTTTGATGTAGCCGTAGCCGAATTGGTCGTCCCAACTTGGATATTCTGTGCCAGACGCGCGAATGATGGCCTCGACTTTTTCGAAGCTGGCGCTGGGATCAACCGAGAGGATAAGGCCGGCAAAACCAGAGACAAAGGGTGCGGAGCAGGATGTTCCACCGAACTCTCTGTAACCACCGCTGTCCAGGCGGGCAGTTGTCCAGTGATCGGTGCCGGGCGCCATGACATCCAGCCAGGAACCGGTATTCGAACCAAAGTTGAAGCCATTTTCTGGAATTATTCTTCTGCCGTGAAAATCTATCGCGCCGACGGAAATCAGGCTGTTATCATAGGCTGCCGGCCACCAGGGGCTGCTGGTATTGTTATTTCCCATAGAGACAACGATAAGCGCGCCGAGATTGAAGGCCTCGGTTATGGCAAATCTCAACGTGCTGGAACCCACGTTTGAACTCAAACTGATGTTCAAAACCTCAGCCCCCTTTGTCTGGGTTGCCCACAAGATGCCGTTGGCCAAATCATTATGTGACCAACTGCCATCATCTGTTGGGTCAGTAACCTTAACCGGTAGAAGTTTGAAACCGTAAGGGGAGTTGGCCCAGCCGCCGCCAATTCCCGCCACTCTATGGTCATTACTACCGTCCTCATTATTCGTTAAAGCTCCGATAATGCCAGCTACAGCGGTACCGTGGGATTCGGAGCTTAAGTCTATGGGGTCAGTGTTGTCATCGATATAGTTGTAACCTTCCACGATTTTCTGATTCGGATAAGCCCCGAAGTCCGCGCCCAGATCGGGATGGTTGTAATCGATGCCGCTGTCCAGCGTCGCGACCAGAACGTTGCTGCTGCCGGTGGTGATATCCCAGGCTTCCGGCGCATCCACATCGACGTTGGCCGTGTAGTCAAATTGGCCGGTATTGTGCAATCCCCATTGAAAGCCCTCTACGAACAGAGCATCATTTGGCTCGGCGTCACTTGTTCCAATATAGTTGGGCTCGGCAAAAATAACAAACGGCAACAATTGCAGTTCATTAACTTTGTCCAGTACATTGCCAGACATCTTAAGCTTATAAATCTGAGAAGCATCGGCTACGCGAACGATTTGGCCCAATCGATTGGTTTTTAAGGTGTCGTTCGGCACAGCAAAGCGGAAAACCCGGCCAATTTCTGACGTCCCTATGTCTGTAAGAATCTCTTGTGCTTGCCGATTGAGGATGTTTACTTCGCCGATTGGTTTTTTGTCTGAACCCACCGGAAAGTCAATGATATCAGGTTCGAAATGTACGATCACTTCACCCGGTATGAAATTAGATTCCTGCGCAGGCAAATATGCGGTGAAGAAAACACATAACACCCCAATGCTTAAGAAAAACGATACGATGTTCTTCATGGTCTAACCCTCCTTGTTCTAAATTTTCCTTGAAATGACATTTTTGCGGTATTATTTTACAGACCGTAAACAAAAAGGCGTGATGGCCCATAAGATGGGCAACCGATGAGAGCACTTTTGTTTACGTGTTCGCGGGGCACGGTGATGCCGTCACCGTGTTTCGCTTATTTTTTCTTCAAGGCCCCATTTCAATCACCTCCTTATCTGGATGTTTTGGGTGTTTTAGTTGTTTTAGAGGGTTAACTGCCTCAAGCCCGTGCCGTCGGCTCCGATAATGAAAAGCCGGGCGCGGCCAGGAGTATCTGTCGCACCATGAAAAACGAGAAATTGATCATCAGGCGACCAGGACGGGCTCGCCCCTCCTCTAATAATGACTCTTTCGTGCCTTCCCTTTGCATCGATAACGATTATCCCAACATTGTCCGATGAAAACGCGATCCGATTTCCTTTGTGGGAATACTCCGGATATCTGTGATTATTTAGTTCCTCACGCGGCTTCGTTAGCTGTGAAATCCCTGAACCATCAAGTTTGGCCTTGTAAATGCTCAGGGCTGAAAACGGCGTTTCACGTCTGCTGAACGCCAATTCCTGTCCATCCGGTGACCAGGTGGGATCCGCAGCTCTATCCAAAAATTTCTCGGGGGCAGCCTCCTGCGCCAAATCTATTATGAAAGTTCTTCCACCTTCGCCGGTATCATAAGCGATCTTTGTGCCATCCGGGGACCACGCAGGAAAAAATCCTTCAACCCCAAACGATCGGAATCCAATGCTGTCTTTGTTCATGATCGCAATGCTTCCGGACAATACAAAGGCCAGCTTTTCGCCATCGGGCGACCAGGCAGGTGAATGTCCGCCTGCTAAAAACAAGCGCCGCCCCGAGCCGTCTGGATTCACAAAATAAATGCCAAAAGGCCCACAGCAGGTGTCGGTTGAAATGCGCCGGTGAGTGAACGCAATGGTGCTGCCATCCGGGGACCAGGCCGGAGAGAGATCATCGCTGAAATCCGGCGGCAACTCCGGAGTGATGCCAACGGGTTCATCTTTTTGACATGCTGTTAAAGAAAATAAGATTATTACAAGAAGTGCTGTCGTTTTGCATAGTTGTCTTCTCATGTCAACTCCCTTACGGTTCCTAAAATGTTTTTGAAATCAGGATTATTCTCAAAATGTGTCACAGGACAACATGGGGTTGAAACCTTGTGAATAGAATTTAAATCGAAGCTGTGCCTTGGAAGTGGAACTCCTGTTCTAATTTAGCACCCCCCCCCTCAAAAAGTCAAGCGCCTTTTTCGGGAAATTTTGCGGATTTTATGAAGGCACGTAGAGGCCCAAGAGCGTAAAGTTACGTAGATCAGAAATGTCCACAGGACTTACTGATCAGTTGATTAATATTCTCAAATTAATAACATTCTTCACGCCTACGCCGTCAGGGATTTTACATTTTTTATGTTGTCGGCAAGAGGAAAAAGCGAAGGGTAAGCCGGCGGTAGTGAGGTAGTTTGCACGTGCCACGCACCTTTGGAAGTGCGTGGCACTTTTGTTCGGTGATCAGCGCACAAGCGTCATCTTTTTAGCCAATTCAATCAGTTCGTTTTCTGCGCCGTTCGGCAGCACGCGAATGCGATAGACGTAAACTCCAGAAACGACTTGGTTGCCAAAATCATTTCGGCCATCCCAGATCACGCTGTGATACCCGGCAGTTTTTGGCCCATTGAGCAGGGAACGAACTTTTTGCCCGACGATGTTGAAGATGCTCAATGTCACTTCCCCCGGCTGCGGCAGACCGAATTTGATCTCTGTAGTGGGATTGAAGGGGTTGGGGTAGTTTTGGTGCAAGGCAAATGTTTCCGGGAGTTGGGCTAATTCTTCGGCGCTGGATTCCTCCCCGCTGCGTTTGCAAAACGTGCCGCTGCCATCGTTTACAAATACCTAGTGTAAATCCTGCGCATTCTGGCCGCCTCTGGTAACCACTACCTTCAACTCGTTTGAGGTACACTCCTCCGTAAAAGTTAAGGATTGATTTTGGCTGGTACCGAGATTTTGAAAGGTACTGCTGCCTTCATACCTTACCGACCACTGGTAACTGATGCTGCCGCTGCCGCCGCAAACACTTGCTGTCCAGGTGCCTTGCACACCGGGCTCAATTGACCCCGGCCCGTCAATCGTGACGCTTAAATCAGGTAAATTTGTTGGGCTGATACCGTGATTGGTTTGAAACGCTGTCAGAATTGCGTTAAGATTCGGCTTTTCATCGCACAGCGTGCCGTTGTTATCATCAGCGAGGATTACATTGTTGACGAACTCTTGACATATATCCGGCCTGGGGGTGATCTGCATGGCTTTGAAATTGATCTTGCGGGCCGTGTTCTGAGAAATCAGATTCTCCAGGTCCCACATGGCACCGGCTAAGATCAATCCATTAATGTGTGGGTCGCCGAGATCCTCGAAATCCAACATTGTCAGACTGTTGTCCACATCTCTGAGGGGGTTCGACCACTCCAGTATACTGTCTTGATTGAGTGACGCAGCAAAATAGTCAGAAATGCCCTCATCCATGGCGTTGGCTTCAGGACCGCTACCGATGTTTCTAATGAAATCGCCATAGATGGCGTAGACAGTGTTATGGGTGTACTCATGATAGACGACATCGGAGTTTTCCCACCAGCGATGGCCACTGTTTGAACTGAATTTTATATACGTTCCGAATGCCTGTGCAGTGGGCGTTGAATTGTCGTTGACTCGCGCCTCCATTTGAAAATCCACGCCGTTATAATTGAATGGCGAGCCTTTAAAGAAATCGTGAACTTTGTTCATGTGGTAGTAAGCATTAAAGCCATCGAAGGTGTTGGTGAAATTGAAGTCAAAAATATGATTGCCCGAAGAAACAAACGAGACCTCTCTTTCCACCTGGTTATCAGGATTCTTGATTCGTGCCCAGCTCCCGGCCAGATCGAACCTGAGATAAAAGTTTTGATACGCATGATTGCCGCTCATGCTATAGTTGCCATTGGCGTCAATCTGGTCGGAGGCGACTGACTGTCCTCCCACATTATAAACTCTTATAAGATCTAAGGTTTGGGGTGGGAGTGTTTGCGAGCTGAAATCGGAGTTCTTGGGCCAGACTGTTCCATTGATCGTACCGCTGACCGACCAATTTCCGTCACGCCACAGTCTTTGTGAGGCGACAATACCACCGGCATGAGCGTCGACAAAATAACGCCATCTTTCTCCCATTAGCGTAGTCATCCATCTCAACCTTATAAGTAAGGTAGTGAACCACTTCGTCTTTGGTTCGTTTTGTGTAAATTGTCAATTCTGCTAAGGGTTACCACAACAAGGGAGTCAACAGCTTCCGGACTGAGCTGTGTTCGCGCGACAGCGATGGCTTCGTCAGTGGTCAGAGCCGGGTCTGGTGACAATTTGATTCCCGGATAGCTGTGCGAACCGATGGAAATGATATCACCATTCGGGTTAAGAGTAAAGCCGAACCTGCCATTGAATACCGGCACATCCTTGTACAGAACGCCCCATCACCTTCAGCCTGAACAAGCCGAAATTCTTGCGGATTTACACCCAGGAGTTCCTGGTAGGATTTCAGCACTCTTGGTGCGTATTCTTGCAGCAATTTTTGGCTGATGTCGGCTCCGCGTAGCGTTCGGCCCGTCTGCCCCAACTCTGGAAACATGCCAAGATTTGGGTTGGAGTACCAAACTCTCTCGGCAACGCCGGTCAGGGAGTCTCGCACCACCACTACCTCGTTTCCAAACTGATCGGTGGTTCTCTCTATTATACGTGCCTGAGAAAAAAGGTTAGGTGCCAGATAAAAACAAAGTAGGAATACAAGCAATAATGCCATCTTCATCTTCATGACTATATCCTCCCGTTTCAAGGTTTTCAATTTCATGAGTAATTCCACCATTAGCCGGCACTCAGATAAAGCCCGTGGACCAGAAATGGTGGTACCGCAAAATAGACCACAAAATAAAGATTGACTTTTGCATGGCTGATACTTAAATTTAGAACAAACAAAAAGGGCCAACTGCACGGATCTCAAAATCGTCGCAGGAGAAGCTCTTTTTGTTGACCTTGGGCGTATCGGAGGTCTCGTGCCGGAGAGCCGATACGCTCTTTTGTTTATATTACGTTTTCTCTATTCTTCTTGCTCTAATAACGTCGCTGCCAGTCCAAACCAACATGACCGCTGAAAGTGAATATTTTTGTTAAGCCAGTGCCATCCACGTTGATGATGTTTATGCTGTTCCTGTCACGAGTTAACGACCGGTCCGTAGCAACAAAGGCGAGTTTGGCTCCATCTGGTGACCAGACGGGGGTGCTTATATCGGTATTCTCGAGACTTAGGACGCAGGCCTGGTTTGAACCATCTAACTGGCTTACGCAAAGTTCGTCACGAAAGGTGGATGCTGAAAGGATTTCCCGGCGGACAAAGCTAAAGGTACCGCCACGTGGAGAAAAGCGCGCCTCGCGTGATGATCCACTGTCTGTCAATCTGCTCTTCGTGCTATCGACAAGATCGAACAGATAAACAAACCACGGTTGATAGTCTTCGTTATCATAAGAATGAACAAGCAGGTATTTTCCGTCCGCCGACCAGTCTGATACGAAATCCGAGGTGTCCGGATCACGGAAAACAAAGTTACCTCTTTCTTCCTTAAGGTCATAAATTACAATGTCATAGTCTGGACCCCAACCGGGGAATGCCCAATCAAAACTAAACGCGATTTTCTCGCCGTCAGGTGAGAACAGCGGCTGGAAACCATGCGCCAATACCAGACGCTCGTTGCGGCCATGCTTATCGGCAATGACCACGGAAAAAAAATGGTGATCCGGTGTCCGGTCTCTGCTGTTGAATACGATCCATTCCCCATCCCGCGACCAGCGCGGCCAAAAATTATTGAATGACGAGCTCGTCAGCTTTCGCAAGCCGCTGCCATCTTCATGGATAGCGTAGATTTGGTCATAATTTCCGCGTCTGGTGGCGAAGATGATTGGGCCAATTTCACTTAGTGGGGCTACCGGATTGTGTTCACAGCTCCATAGTAAAAGCGCCATGAAAGCAAAATGAGGAAGCATACCTTTTGACATTTTAGCTCTCCTACTAACATGAAAATGTTGCTTGGGTATTAAAGCGGAACTAGCTTCTCAAAAGTAATGTGATGTTATAAGTACATTAT
>JAABYK010000319.1 GCA_011775825.1 Candidatus Zhuqueibacterota bacterium
GAGCGGAAGACAGTCAGAAATCGATTTTTGAAAAACTTACTACCTTAATTTTGCACGATTTGGTTCTTTGAAAACATAGTTTTTGCCAGCGTCCAGCGTGGTGGATGCGCATGCCACCCCTCCGACTTCAAGTTTGGAAGGCTCCGAAGTCGCTGAATGATTGCAGAGTCCTAAATTGTTGTTATTAGACTCTGTTTGATGACCGATCCGTGCCATAATTTACTGGCAATTGGGCGATAAAGAACATTTACCCATATCCAGTACACAAAATTTTTTGCACGACTCGATCTCGTTTTCGCGGGCGCAGAAAATTTTCAACTTCGACCGGTTTCTTCCAAACCTCGCGATGCTGTCGAACATGATCGAGTCGAGACAACAGGTTTTCCCATGTCGGTTTCACAGACAGGCGCTGGGAGTATTTAATCTCGGTGCGTTCGCTGTGAAAATTCACTTTAGCTGCGAGATACAGAAGTTTCAACCGGCTCACTTCATTGGTGTTGCGGCTCCAGGCGTTTTCGTCTTGCTGATCGGCAAACGCCTTCACGTAGCGCCACAGATTGTAGCTGAACATCGCTAACTGAAAAAAGGCGCGGTTGTGGGCGAATTTCTTCGAAGGCACGGCTCGAAGTCCTTCATGGTGCGCTTCGCTAATGAGCTTTTCAGCGCCGGCACGATCATCGTATTCGTCGATCACTCGATGTGGCGCCCCTTCACGACTGGTGACGAAGATGCGATATTTGTACTCATCATCCTCGAACAGCTCGCTTTGCTGGTTTTTGGGGTCGTTGGGGTCTTTTCGCAGACGCATGGCAACGAAGCGGCAGGGGTCTTTCCAACTGGACGGTTGGAAGAGCGTCGAATTATACTGAATATCAGCGTTTTTGCCCGGAGAATACCAGCTTGTTTCGTCGAAGTCCGGACGGGTTTTTTTGACCGCAATGGTATAATCAAAGCCCAGTTCGCGACAGGTCGCCACAGCGTCCCAGCAATAGAGTTCGGCATCGGCGCGCACCGTCACCTTGCGAATCGAGCTCGGTAAGAGCGGTTTCATGGACAGAAGGCAGTTCTTTACATCGCTTGCAGAGACGGTTTTGCCTTTTCTGAGTTGACCACCCAGATATTCTTTCGTCTCAGCAATAAAGGCTAAAATCGGTCTCAGCCCTTTTTTGCCGCGATGCTTAGGATTATGGCCCTTGCAAGCTTCTTCTTTGTAGCCATAAACGGTCTTTACGGTGGTATCGATGTCAACGTGAATATGGTGATAGCGCGCGTCATAGCCGAGGCTTCGCCATACCCGCTCACGTACCACACCGTTGAGTTTTAAAAAAGAATGAGCTTGCTCGTGATCATAGGAATTCAGACAGCGCCAAAACGTGGAGACCACTGGCAAGCGCTCAACATCGAGTACGCCCTTGAGCATGGCATCCTCATTTACATACGTGAAATGATAAAGACGTTGCAAACCGATGAACTGCAGGCCCATAATCGCTTTAATCATCGTCCAATGTCCGAGTTTGGGGGTCCGCTGCGGTGCCACAAAATGCTCGTCAAAAGCTTGTTCCACCTCAACCGCATCCAGCAACTTCTCAAGCGAGAACAGCCCTCCAAAGGGAGTGAGATGTTCATCGATAAAACCATGCGGTGTGGCCGCCGTGATTTTCCGTACGCGAGAACGAGTTGGTCTGGCAGCCGT
This sequence comes from Candidatus Zhuqueibacterota bacterium, assembly GCA_011775825.1. GTDB lineage: Bacteria > Zhuqueibacterota > Zhuqueibacteria > Oceanimicrobiales > Oceanimicrobiaceae > JAABYK01. Next base: position 1,694 of record JAABYK010000319.1, read on the forward strand.
GGTCGGGGTTTGTGATGTCACCAATTGGGTATCCTCCATATTGTTTGAGTTAAATCAAAATGGAATTTTCAACCCTGAAAATAAAGCACTTACCAGACGATAGCAACAAATGTTTTCAAAGAACCGAAAAATAACGCAAAATTAAGGTACTAACAAAAAGCAAGGGAGAGGTGCGCCTA
>JAABYK010000131.1:0-5219 GCA_011775825.1 Candidatus Zhuqueibacterota bacterium
TGACCGGTGACCGCGATTTCGCCGATGAATTTTTTCAGAAATATATTTACGGTCGTGAACTCGTCGATTACAAATCGTTGCTCGCCCAGGCGGGACTCCTTCTGCGGAAAGCAAATGCGGGAGCGGCGTGGATCGGATTCGCAGAACTCAACTTTGAAGAGGACAATCCGACCATCGTTTCCTCAACTCGAATCGGCAGCCCACTCTATTTGGCTGGCCTGGATCGCGAGAATGTGATTCTTGAAATTGACGGACATGCTTTCGCGGATGAAGAGGAATTGGAGGACTTTTTGAAAAGGCACGAACCGGGGGAGACGGTGGAGGTCGTCTTTGAAAAGAACGAAGAAGTCCGAACCGCGAAGTTAACGTTCCAGGAAGATCCGGAATTGGAAATCGTGCCGTTTGAACACGTGGGCAAGCCAATCGGGGAAGACATTCAAGATTTCCGGGAAAATTGGCTGGGAACCAAATCCGCATTTGACATAGCGAGCTTGCAGAGATACTGTCCGAAATGCAGCCGAGCGTTTGCGTTTGAACATGAGTATTGCTGGTACGATGGTGAGGAGCTTCGAATTACGCCGCTGGATTAGTTTTGGCCACGCACTTACACAACGCAGCGAAGCCACGCCAAAATAGATTTAATTCAAGCCACGGATTGACACAGNNAAATAACAAATAAATTCCAAAATCCAAATAACTAGGACAATTGTTTTGCCCTTAGGGGATGTGAATAAATAACTTGGCGTTTTATATGGCACTTAAGCTTAATAAAAACAGCGAATACTTTGTCCGAAGTTTGCCAATTCATATTTTCACACCCCTTAATCATTTTGCGGTATAATTATTCTGCCATAGGTCTGCCAACCAGACTTTTCCAAAAAAAACAGAATGTTGCTAATTTGTGGTACGGATATTTGATTGGGTTTGATATGAAAGGGCAATCTGCCTCTCCCCAATCATCATATACCCCTAAAAAGCGTTATTCACTCTTTCGGATGTAGATGCTGCCGTTGTACGTCGAAAAATAGTACTGCGGTCCGCCCCCATTGATGGTGCCGTAGATCGCGTTTTCAATGCGCACCTTGTACTTCCCGCCTCGTTTGCGGGTATCTTCTTTAATCAGCTTTGGCTTTTGCTCGATTTTTATATCAAAATCGCTGTAGATTTCCCCTTGCTCCGATTTCATTTTGACATCGGCTTTGACGTTGGCAGGCAGCGTGACATCCACTCTGCCGTTAAACGACACAAAGGACATGGGTTTGTCGGGTTCTACTTTGTCGAAGGTTACCTCGACTTTGCCGTTTGTGGTGTTGGCCACAACCGAACCGGAAATATTATGTGCTTTGATGGAGCCGTTAACGTTATTCAATTCAATTTCCCCCTCGACACGTTCAACCACGATGTCACCGCTGTTTACGGTGCTCAACTTGAGAGAGGTTTTCTTCGGCATTTTGATGTCCAAATCGATCGCTCGCATGTGGGAAGCCGCCCCCACCTCCATCTCATTGTGTTGTTCCTCGACCGTCAATCCGGTGCTTCGGATGGGAATGCGCTTGAGGTCGCCGGATCGGCTGCGCGACTCTTTTGAGTAACGTTTGGTGCGTGTGCGGGCCTCGATGACCACTTCCTTACCTTCGTAGCCTGTCACGCTAATGGACCCGGTAATCAAGCTGGCTTTGAGTAGTCCCGGTCGCGAGGGATCGCTGAACGCAACGCTCAACCGATCCACCGGCTCTTCCTGACCAAATACCTGGACACCTGGCGCGAGAAAGATAGCGCACAGCAACAGTTTACTGATGAACGTTTTCATTGTGTCTTCACCTCACCGTTTGATAACATGGATGTCGCCATTAAAAGCATCGAACTCGATTTCTGGACCGCCGCTGCCAACGCGGGCCCCAAACGCACGATCGCTTTTGTAAACGAATTTGCCGTCTTTGCGACGGGTTGTTGCCTTTCTTGGCGGAAGGTACGTCACCTCGAAGTCTGTGTACACATCGCCGTTGAAGGTTTTGAAACGAAAATCCGCCGACAGGTTCGGCAGGAATGTGACATCGACGTCGCCATTGAGCGATCCGAAATAGCAGTCTGATTCGGGGTTCCTGTCAAATGTCACGGTGACATCGCTGTTCAAAGCATAAACGCGTCCCGACCCCATTGCTTCCAGAAATTCGATGCCGCCATTAATGTTGTCCAAATCGTAATCTCCTTGGACATTCTTCACACGAATTTCGCCGTCGTTGACGGTCTTCAAGTAGATGTTGGTTTCCTGTGGCACCTTAATCTCAAAATCAAATTGCACTTCGTATCCATAATGTCGCCAACCCCGGTGATTGATGGATCCGTCGCGCCGTCTGAAAGGACCGTCTACGTACAGATCGATGACATTGTCCCGTTCAGCGATGTCCAGACGAACCTCTTCTTGCGCACGTTCGATTCTCGATGGAGAGCGTGCGAAAATGGTTTTGTGCACCAACAGCTTTACGTCTTGACCCTCATAACCGGTTACGTCGATGGACCCGTTCACATTGTCAACGACGATCTCTTTCCGCCCGCTTGGATCCGAAAACGTGAGCGTTTTCTCGATCTTCTCGCTGACTTCCTCCGGAAAGCCATAACCTTGAAGCGCGACGACCGAAACACTGATGGCTAAAATGAATGGGCTCATAACCTTCATTGTAATATCCTTTCGATATGCCGATTTCTCATTGGTTCTTTTTTCCCTCTAACTGCTCAACGGCCCACGCCGAGCGTTTACGGACTGTCTGATTGAACATTTCATTATTCTGTATGAGCTTGAGGGTGTCAACTGCCTGCTTTTCTTCCATTTCTACTAACAGGTTGATCAAAGCAATCTGAATCAGCGGCGAAGTTTGCCGAGAAAGAGACTGCATAAGCCCCCGGCGTACAGACGGCTTTTCATAAAAGTATGAAAGGGCATCCACCGCAGCCAGCCGGACATTCAGATTGGGATCATAGTTTAATGTATTCAGCAGAACGGATAAGGTCTCTTGGTCTGGTTCCTCCACGCGATAGCTGTAGCTCACACCTCGCAATCGCTCACCCGGCGACTGATTCCGGAGAAGAGATATGGTGACCAACTGCCGTAAGCTATGAACTTCGGTCTGCAACTGAGCCACGTCCTGCGTGCCCACACTGTCCGACTTGATTTGATAGCCGATAAACAATCCAAAAAGCAGAAGTACCACCGACAACCCGAATTGAAACGCAGGCTGCCGCGGCCACCAACGCTCAAGCCAGCCGTCTAACCATTCTTGAAATCCCGGTCTGGGTTTTGCATGCTTCTGACCGGCGGTATAGGCTTCTAACATGGTTTGGAATCGTTCGTGCAGCGATGTGCTGGGTTGCTCCTCCGGAAGCGCTGCCAATTTGGACCAAATTGCGTTCAGGCTTTCAAACTCCGATTGACACGACTCGCAAGAGTTCAAATGAGATTTGATGTCCGACCGGAGGTTTTCGGCCAACTCTCCAACTAAGTAATCCGGGAAATGTTTTGAAACCTGCTTGCACGTCATTTTATCTGTTCTCCTGAAAGTTTATAGAATACATCTCGCAAGTTTTTTATGGCGCGATGGACACGGGCTTTGATGGTGCCTTCCGCACAGCCGAGTAACTCGGCGATTTCTTTGTACTTGAAATTTTGAAAGCGACTGAGAACCAGCACCTCACGGTCTTCGTCGGCCAATTTAGCCAGCGCCGAATGTAACAAGGCCGTCTCCTGGTAGCGTTCCAGGTTTTCCACGGGAATTGGATCCTGGCTGATGTGTTCCGGTATCTCGTCATCTTGGACCGCATCGTATTTCTTCTTCTTTTTTAGATGGTCAAAGCGTGCATTTCGGGCGATCTGAAACATCCAAAGCGTGAACGCACTTCTACCCTGGTAAGTGTGTCGGTACTTGAGAATTCGAAAGAATACGTCCTGTACCAGATCCTCGCTAACCTCTCGATTTCCGGTCAAGCGCAAAAAGAAATTGTACAGAAGCTTGTGATGTCGCTCGAACAACACCCCGAGTTTCCCTAGATCGCCCTCTCGGACTTGTAACATCAAATGCTTATCCGTCGGTGAATTCACCCGTTTCTGCCTCATCACTCATTCATGTCATTTATGTACACTGCGTTAAAGCGGAAAGGTTACATAGAAGATCGAAAAAAGTTTCTGGAGATGAATCGGTGGCAATGAGAGGAATTCAGTCTGATTGGAGAACGGTAAATTATGTGGCTGAACGAAAGCGGGCTGTTGCCGTCATTCCCGAGATCTTTTATTCGGGAATCTCCTGCCTAATTCCGGGAGTTTCCGTCCCGAAGCGTCGGGACGGAATGACGCGCACTAATCTTAAACAATTACGATCACCTAGTATCGTTTGATTTGATACACACTTAAGAAGCGGCTGATGTGGAATCATTCTAATGTCAGCCTGGTTTGCAAATTGAAGACAAACAAAAAGAGCCGCCCGCGCTATGCACGGACGGCTCTCGGAGGGAGGAGGTCAGCTTTAAACTCTTTTCATTTTATTTAACGCATAAAGAACCTCGAATTGTTCCCGATATAATCATAAAATATTTATTAAGAGTGCGTAACATTCCTTCGTTTTTAGAAAAATAATTTTTATGATATTTTTGTTCTCCATAGTAGGTTGGCGGTACCCGGGGCCGTATCGCTCATCAAAGAAGTTGTTCTTACCAAAAGTAGGCTTTCGAGGGGTGTGATCATGAGCGATAAGATTTTGATCGTCGATGGGGAGGAACAGCTAAGATCGCGGTGTAAAGTTGAGCTGCAAGCACTTGGATACGATGTCATTGCGGTCGGGGATGCCAAAGGAGCGTTGCAAACGGTCGAGCAGGAACCCGTGGATTTGGTTGTGCTCGATTTGGTCCTGCCGGATGAAGCAGGATTTGAACATTTGCAGAAGCTCGTATCTGCTCAAAGAAATGTGAAGGTTGTCATTAACACGGCTTATCCTAGTTACAAGGCAGATTTCAACTCGTGGATCGCAGACGCATTCTTGACCAAATCTACCGATCTGACGGAACTCAAGGACACGATCGGTTCGGTTCTACGATCGAATTGAATCTTTGGGTTTAGACATCGATATCTATTTTTGACTTTTCCTGGTTACTGGCGTCACTGAACCCCGGAGGAAAAGTGCACTCGCCAGGCCTCCGGGGCGTTCTATCCGTTCACATTTCCCACCGAATTG
>JAABYK010000131.1:5225-9086 GCA_011775825.1 Candidatus Zhuqueibacterota bacterium
AAAATCCAATGGGACATTTGTCCGAATCCAACCTCAGTTATAACAGCAGTTTCTTTGCCCATCGTCGGGTCTCCTTTGGGATAAATATCCAAAACCCATTTTCCGCCCAGCATAGAAATATACCGGGCGATCCTGGTTAAATGGCGAAAAAGACATCGTTGCAACCGATGTCGGACCATTCTTCGAAAATATGTGCTTCAGAAAGAGAAAATTAATTGTTGCTTAATTGCCTGCGATTTTCTACTTTTAAATTACGCAATCAATTACACCATAAAGCTAAATGAATTATCTCGATATTATCGTCGTGATTTTCGTCGGACTTTTTCTTATCAAGGGTCTGATACGCGGCTTTTTCCATGAAGTCCTTGGGCTGGTTGGACTGCTCGTGGCGCTGGTTTTGGCCACCAAACATATGGGCTTGGTGGCAACAGGCATCAACAAGGTTCTAAGTATCCCGCCGGCGCTGGCTACGACACTCGGCTTCTTGGTGATCTTTTTCGGCGTAGTGATGTTCTTTCAACTGCTCATTCACTTTTTCCAAAAACTCATGAGATATTCACACTTGGGCTGGGTGGAGAAGACGGCCGGGAGTTTGGTAGGATTTTTAAAAGGAGCCACGATCATCAGTCTGATTTTCTTGTTGGCTTCCGTGCTACCGTTCGGAAACAGTCTAATTCCGCATACGGACGAAAGCAAGCTCTACGAGCCAGTCCGAAGGTTCGCGCCGGATGTGTTTAATTCCATCATGAAGCTCATCCCAAATTCAAAATCCTTCTACACGGAACTCAAGGAAAGCGTGGACAAATTGTCCTCGTCAGCCGTTTCAAATAGTGCTGACAATTACATGAAATCGTTGCAAGGTAATAACCAAGCCCCGGAAGAGCCTTCGGATAAAGATGACAAACCCCGCTGAGTTGTACAGTCTCCTCGAGTTTGACAAAATCATTTCTCACATCAAGCAGTTTACCCTCTCCGACCTGGCCAAAGAGCATCTGGATGACATGGAATTCATGCACGACCGGTCTCGCGTCGAGCGAGCATTAACGGAAGTTGGCGAACTCAGAGCGATTTTGGATCAAGATGATCCCTTCCCATTGCATCACTATTCCGACGTTCGCAAAGAACTCGATTTCGCACGCATCGAAGGCAACTATCTTAACGCAGAGGCATTGATTCGCATTGCGCAGCTTTTGAACACCAGCTTTCGTGTTCGCTCTTATCTCCAAAACCGTAAAGACACCTATCCGAATTTGTGGTTTCATGCTGAACATCTCTCTGCTTTCAAAAGCATTGAAAAATCCATTAGACAGAAAATTGACGATCAAACGTTTGAAGTCAAAGATTCTGCCAGTCCCAAACTCAACCGGATGCGTAAGGAAATGGCTCGCGCTGAGCAAAATGCGAGAGCAGCGGTAGAGAAGCAGTTCAAGTTTTATTCTCAAAAGAACTACTTGCAGGAAAACTTAATCACGTTAAAAGATGGCCGGATGGTTTTGCCGGTAAAATTGGAGCACAAAGGCAGAGTAAAAGGGCTTGTCCACGACCATTCCGCCAGCGGTTCGACTCTCTACGTCGAGCCGTTTGAATCTGTCGAATTTAATAACGAAATCCGGCGGCTGCTCGGTGAAGAGGCTCGAGAGGTTGAGCGGATTTTAGGTGAACTCACGAGCCTGATTCGCTCCGAAATCAAGCCGATTACACAAAATCTTGCTATTTTGTCCCGACTGGATTTTATCCATGCGAAGGCACGTTTCGCACGGGAGTTGGAGTGTGTTAAACCTGCGCTCAACGAAACCAACGGTCTTGAAATTCGCGACGGAAAGCATCCCCTGCTGCTTTTGAGAAAAGAACGCAATGAAAATGTCGTTCCCCTGAATCTCAAACTAGGCGAAGACTTCAACACGTTGGTCATTTCCGGCCCAAATGCCGGCGGCAAAACCGTCGCCCTGAAAACAGTCGGCCTGTTCTGCTTAATGATTCAGTCGGGCATTCCCATTCCGGCTCATCCCGATTCGCGCATTCGAATTTTCGAACATATCTTTGCTGACATTGGTGATTTTCAGTCCATTGAACAAGACCTCTCGACATTCACATCTCACATGGCCAGCATCAAAACCATTCTGGTGCAAGCTGACAACAAAAGTCTGGTGTTGGTGGATGAAATTGGCGTTGGCACGGACCCGGACGAAGGGTCAGCCATTGCGGTAGCTTTTTTGGAAGAATTGACGCGCCGAGGCGCCCTCACGATTGTGACCACACATCACGGCAGCCTGAAAGAATTTGCTTACAATACGGAGGGCGTCGGAAACGGCTCCATGGATTTTGATGTGCAAACCTTGCAGCCCACGTACAACTTCCGAGTCGGCATTCCGGGATCCAGCTATGCCATTGAAATCGCCAGACGATTGGGTATTCCTGAGGATCTGCTCGCCCGCTGCCGGGAATTACTCGGCGCTGAAAAAAGCAAACTCGAGCACTTGATTCTGGATCTGGAAAAGAAAGTCCTTGAATCGGAAAAGTTAAACGAGAAACTCGATCTCGAAAAGAATCGGCTCCAAGGACTTACCAATTTGTACAAAGAGCGCTACGAAGCCATTAAGAGCCACGAAAAGGCGTTAAAAGCGAAAGCCTCGGAAGAAGCACAGGCGATTCTTAAAGAGGCAAACGCAGCGGTGGAACGTGCCATCAAAGAAATCCGCGAGCACCAGGCAACGCAGGACGCCATCAAGCGCGCCAAACACTCCATCGAGGAACAGAAATCGAAAATGCGGGAGGAGTTGGAATCGTTCGAGCAGGAAGAGCGGGAGGAGGCGGAAAAGCCAACACTTACACACGTTGAGGTGGGACAGGATGTATTTTGGGAAAAACACCGGTCTCATGGCAAGGTGGTTTCAGATGCGGATGCCAGCGGCAAAGTTTTGATCCAGGTAGAAAATTTCAAATTTCGAGTTCCTGTGGAGGAACTTCGGGAGAGCACAAAACCGGCGCAGCCGTCGAAAGGCTCGACTTCCGTGAAGGTGGAAACCAGACCAAAGAGTGAAATGCTGCCTGAAATCAATGTCATCGGCCAAACGCTTGACGAGGCCATCACCAGCGCCGACAAATTTCTGGACGATGCGCTTATCGCCGGCTGGAATCAGGTTCGTATCATTCATGGAAAAGGAACCGGCACACTCCGCAAAGGCATCGCCGAGTTTTTGGAACAGCACCCACGCGTTAAGAACAAGAAGATGGGGGCGTGGAACCAGGGAGACCTCGGAGTCACAGTGGTGGAGCTCGATTGATGTCACAATTTCTCGACACGGCAATCGAGGCTGCTGGAATTGGCGGCAGGGTTTTGCTCGACGGTTTGACAGATCAGGAGCGTCAACAGATCGACCGCAAACGACAGTTTGACTTCGTCACCGAGGTTGACCACCGTTCGGAAAAAGCCATCCTCGATTTTATAAAGAAACGTCATCCCGATCACCAAATTCTGGCGGAAGAATCCGGCGGCCATCATGAGCGACAAGGTTATTTGTGGGTGGTCGATCCGCTCGACGGTACGAAAAATTTCATCCACAAGTTCCCCATGTTTGCGGTGTCAGTAGCCCTCCTGCATGATGGAATTGTGACGGTCGGCGCGGTCCTGGATCCCATTCGAAATGAACTTTTTTATGCGGAAAAAGGCAAGGGTGCGTTCTTAGAGGGCAAACCCCTCAAAGTCTCCGAGACCCACGATTTTTCCTCCTGTTTGCTCGCCACCGGATTTCCGTTTCGGGCCAAACATTTGACCGACTCCTATTTCGAAGCATTCATAACACTCTTTCACCAGGTTGCCGATTTTCGTCGCGCTGGAGCGGCGGCCCTGGACCGGGCGTA
>JAABYK010000132.1:0-1825 GCA_011775825.1 Candidatus Zhuqueibacterota bacterium
TGGTTGACCCGCTCGACCTCAGAGAGTTCTTTGCCGGCGAAACGCCGCAGGGCCGGGATCAGGCGCTCGTGGGCCAATTCGTAGCCAACGCTGCCGTTGCGTTTGCCGGGCGTGATCAATCGGCTTTCCGCCAGCCGAGCCAGTCCGGTTTCGAGATCCCCCTGCTTGACCTTGCCCGTCAGCTTTTGTCCTATTTGCTCGCGGGTCAAAACGCCGGCACGTGCATTACCTTCCAAATCGACCAGGGAGAGCAGGACTTTCATTGCTATTTCTCGCTGAGAATCGCTGATGAGCGATTTCATAACATGTGACAGGAAATTCTCCAGCAATCCCTCAATGCCGCCCATCCTTTGATAAACCTGTTTGTTGAAACCGCCTTTAACGCCGCTCTGCTGTCCCTGGATCATCCACGCCAGAATTTGGATGTCCACCGGCGAGATCAGGCCGTCATCTTTGTCAGCCAGCTCCTGTTCGGTCATCTCCTCGACGAAATCTCGGTCGAAGCTCAAATCTGCGGTCTCCGCCATCACCGCAAAGATTTCCGTGGCTTGCGCTGGCGTAAACTTATTGAGTTCAAACAGGTCCTGCGGTCTCAGGTGATATCCCAGGGCTTTTTGCACCTCCACGAGTCGACCGAAGAAATCGCTGCGGATGCTGAGCAAGATTTTGACGGACGGCGGTGTACTATGCCGGTACCATTCAGCCAGCGCATCGATAAAAGGCTGCCTCTCCTTCTGACGCTGGTGATGCACGAAAAACTGTTCGAACTGGTCGAACAGCAGCACCAGGGTTTTCTGCTCGGATTCTATTGCGGCGCGTAGAAGCGGCAGGAAATCCAAACCAGTTACTTGTTTTTTAGAGAGCTGCGTTTGCTCTTGCAAGGCTGATCGTACGGTTTCGAACGGATCGGCATCCGTGAACTTCACATAGACCGCATGATGTGAGTCACTTTGATTGTTCATGGTCGGCCAAATCCCGGCTTGCAGAAAGGAGGTTTTGCCGCAGCCGGATTCCGCTGACAGCACCCCAAGCCGAAAGTCGCGGTCAATGAGTGCTGCCAAACATTCTTTCAGGCTGTTTTCGCGCTGCAAGCGCACAAAAAGCTCGGCATCGTCAAAGTCGAAAGGCCGCAGGAATTTGATGGCGCTGCGTTTTGACAAAAGACCCGGAAACTCAGGTTGCTGTGGCAGCGAATGGTGGGGCTCGACCGGAAAACCTGGCGCTACAGTCGGTTTGATCCTTTCGCGCTTGACGCCGGTGAGAAGCGCTTCTTTGGCAGCGTCTTCCTCCAAGTCAACCAGGTCGATGTAATTAATGGCCGGCAGAAGTCCGGTCGGGTCACATGCCTCCACTCGCACCGGCAGGAGTGTGCCTTTCGCTCCTGTTGGATCCCGACGAAAGGCCGCCGCCCATTCCGGCTGGGAGAAAAGTGCGTCGATGTAGGCTTGTGAGAGAACCGCGAGGGTTTGTTTGGCCTCGGAAGCAGCCTTCTGCATCCACAGCACAAAGTTATCACCCGGCAGGGAATCCCAGGCCTGGATGACGGTGGTGTAACTGGCCTCCTCCAACTGCCAGGCAATCCACTCTCCCCACTTGCGGTCAGCGTTGTTGTAGCTGATGAAAAAATCTTTCATTTCATCCTCTCTCCATCAGACTTCACTAATGACCAACCCCCAGAGACGCTGAGCGTCAAAGAAGGCGTTCCCACGCAAAGCGATGGGAACGAGAGAACAACCAGCTACTTGATAACCAGCCTGCATTGTAGAAACGGCGGATGAATCGGGTGGCATGAATCTTCCCCGGATTTCGGACCCTGAACCTGCTT
>JAABYK010000132.1:1888-2914 GCA_011775825.1 Candidatus Zhuqueibacterota bacterium
TGTTTTGTCAGCGGATACATTTTGCGAGCACTGTTCGAGACATTGTGCTTAAGTTGTTTAAAAACAGACGTGGCACGGTTGTTGAAGATTGAATCCAGAGGAGATAAATTGTCCGGTCAGATGTCCGGAAACGGAGGCTTCTTCGCCTGTATCGGCCAAAGGTAGTGCAACGTAGGAACCTTGCCAGGAGAACGATCCCGTCACGAAGCCCAATTCGCAATTTTCAAGGCGGGCACACGCGAGAATTCTTTAACGTTATTAGTCACGACAGTTAGATTTAATGATCGAGCATGTGCGGCAATCAGCATATCCAATGCGCCGATCGGTTGTCCGGCTCTTTCAAGTTCGCTTCTGATCACGCCATAATGCTCTGCTGCCAAAGCGTCATAGGGTACAATTTCTAAAGTCGCGAGGAACTGCAAGAGTGCCAATCTATTCTGCCTTTTCCTCTGACTTTTTTCAACGCCGTACATTAATTCACTTAACGTGATAGTCGATATGCCTACGTCGCCGGGCTTGGTTTTTTGAAAATGGTCTAAAACTTGTCTTGGCTTTTTCTTGATGACGTAGATGCAAATGTTTGTATCGAGCATGAATTTCATTCGAAAGATTCCCGGTCTTGCTGCTGAGGTTGCTCTCTGTTTTCCATGAAATCGTCAGAGAATTGATCCAGGCTTGCGATCAGCGCTGCCCAGGGATCGTCTTTTGGGATAAGGATGACCACGTTTTGATATTTTTTGATATAAACTTCGGTATCATCGAATCGGAACTCTTTTGGCAAGCGCACAGCTTGACTGCTTCCATTCATAAATATTTTTGCGGTTGTCATGCTTCACCTCCATGGTCGTGATTTATAATATATATTGGAATATATATTTTTTTCAGTAAAAGTCAACGGAGAAAGCCATGTTCAAAAACTACCTCAAAATCGCGTTCAGAAATCTCCTCAAGTACAAAGGCTATTCCGCCATCAACGTCCTCGGCCTGGCCATCGGCCTGACCAGTTGCCTGCTGATTTTCCTGTAT
>JAABYK010000176.1 GCA_011775825.1 Candidatus Zhuqueibacterota bacterium
CGCATTTTCCGCAAAACATAATGTCGGATCCGTTTGTGAAGTCGCACCGGGGGCATTCCCAGGGTTCTAGGGGGTTGGATTTTTCATCCTCATCTAAGAGACCGTGGAACCTAAGGATTTTTTCCTCAATATCGGCTCCGGACATGTGGACGTACGTGGCAGGCATATCGGATCCCGGTACCCATCCCAGCATGATTTCCATATCTCGTTCGGTGTATCCTTCTTTGGCGAGTTCGGTGGCGCGGCTGTGTCTGAAGAGGTGGGGGTACACGTTTTTCCCGATGTCTGTGCGGTCCGCAATTTTGTTTAAGAGGCCTCGGCATCCGGAGTTACTGAGTTGGGTGCCGTAGGATCTGGAGGCGAGGCTGATGAAGAGGGGAGCGTTTTTGTCGTCTTGATCGGGGTGGTGCTGTATCCAGTCTCGTAGGTAGGGTTCGGATTCAACGAGGCGGATGCGGCGGGTTCCGGTTTTGTTATCCGCGTCGGGGTTGAGTCGCATAATGGCTCCGTATTTATCGAAATCGATGCTTCGCAGTTTGAGGCCGAGGAATTCGCTTAGCCGGGCGCCGGACTCGTAGAGGACGGCGATGATGGCTTTGTCNNGATGATGGCTTTGTCTCGGGGGTGGTCACATTTTTTAATCATTTTTTTTACGTCGTTGCGGTTGAGCAGGACATCGGGGTCTTTCCGGTTTCCGTTGGTGCTTCCGGTGGTTTGAAGCCATTTGATGCAGTCGGGGTACTCTTTGAGGTCCGGGTCGCCTTTGTGGTGGAGGTAAAAGTTTTTGGTGTGGACCTTCATTTTGGTGACGGTGGAGAAGGCGTAGCCGTCGCTGAGGTGGGCGATGAATCGGACGAGGTCTTCTTTATCGTAGTCTGTCACTGATTTTTCCGGTATAAAGTTTGCAAGTTTCAGTAGTGTGTTTGTTGTGCTGTTGATGGAACTCCATTTTCGGCCGTTGGCCCGTTTCTCTATTGTGTAGGTGTCTATGGCTTCTCTTGATTCCGGGTTCTCGATTTTTTGGAGGCGTCGTTGCACTCGGTTTTTGTAGTCTTGGGGCATGATGTTCCATCACCTCCTACGAGTATAAAGATTTGCCGCTAATCGATAAGTACTTCGGGTACTCTTATTTTTATGGGGTTTTGAGGTATTTTTGGGTTTGTTTCTAATTTTTTGGGTAGTTTATACTTATGTTTTGTTGTTATATAGTTTTTGATTTTTTTGTATGCGTAAAATTGAATTTTTAAATTGGGTTTTTTGGGTGTGTTTTTATCCGTTTGGAGCATTAAGTTTATTTGGATATGTTTTAATGTTATCCGTTTGGATAGAAATGCTTTATTTATTTAATAGTGATGTAGGTGTGGTGATCACTAGATGGGTATGAGATATACAGTAGCTCGGACGGGAGGAGGTGCATCTCCTGGATACGGTCAAATGGTGTCTCCTGGAGCACCGAGACCCGGTACGGACTACTTTAATTCCCGCACTGGAGAGACCGAGACAGTTGCGGCTGCGGAAAACCAAATCAGGCAGCCGAACTACACCCGTGGTGCTGCGAATGTCGTGACCTCTCCTCGCCTCAGAGGTCTCCAAGGGTGCGTCAGGGAAGCGATGTCTGGACAATCCTTTACTGGCCGTAAAGGTGTACTAAAGGAGCTGAATAACGTCTCCAAAAGCTGTAAGCAACAGCTGGACACGGAAGGCGTTCCCGGCGGTATCCCAGAGCAGTTCCGGTCGACCTTCGAGGGATAAGCGCGTAGCAGTTCAGGAGCGGTGGTAATCTGAGTCCCAATCTTTGTACCTCCCACCGCTCCTGACATCATATTTTTTTATTCAGTTAAGGAAATTATTGNNTGTTAAAATAAAAAGGGTTTCTTGAATAGCCAACGGTAAGCAAGATATGGAACTCCTATTGGCCAGAAAAAAACAACGAGGAAATACCACCGAGGTAGTAAGGGTGTTTGTATTTCCTTTTCTGGATTCTTCAATTCCTCTATATTTTTTTTAATCCATCTGTTGTACCATAGGACCCATGGAATGCCGACAGGAAAAAGCATTACAATAATAATCAAATCG
>JAABYK010000429.1 GCA_011775825.1 Candidatus Zhuqueibacterota bacterium
TGATTGGAAAATGGGGACATCAGGTCGCCTATGAAGAAATCTCTGTTCTATCAAATCAAATTAATGAGCCGGAAATCAGCTTGACCGCTGGGTTCGAAGACGATTTCGAGCTTGACTTAGGCTGGGAGGTAGGCAATGGAGCGGCCAATCCAGCGGGACCCTGGCAGCGCACGAGGCCGGAAGACATCGGCTTTGGTCTGCCATTTCATCCGGAGCAAGATGTGACTGCTGGCTCTGGGACACACGCTTATTTTGCTAGAGCATTAGGATCAGAAATTACGCTGACAACGCCCACTTTCGATCTTACCGGCGATGAGGATGCCGGAATTCGATACTTTCTGCACTGGCTGCCCAGAGGGCAGAATAGTGACAGTTTGGTGGTAGAAATATCTAACGACAACGGATTCAGTTGGTCTCCCCTTGAGATTTTTTCAGAGCCGGATGCGACCGATGATTGGCGAGAGACTGTCCACGAGATACCGTCGTCTGTGGCGAGAACGTCTCAAATGAAAGTTCGTTTTACAAGCAAAGAAAAGGGCAACGGAAGCAGTTTCGCATTGCTCGATAATTTTGAAGCACTTTCTAATGTTACCGACGTGGATGAACCCGTTGCTTCGGTTCCACAGGAATACACGCTCGATCAAAATTATCCTAATCCATTNNTTCGATATTCTCTGCCCGAAAGGACTCAAGTTCGTTTAACCGTTTACAATGTGGTCGGACAGGAAATCAAGACACTGGTCGATGAAATCCAGAAGGAGGGGGCGCATCAAGTCAATTGGGACGGCAGGGATAATGCAGGACGGAACGTAGCCAGCGGAATCTATTTATATCGTCTCAAAACCCAAGGTTTTTTTCAAACTAATAAAATGATCTTGGTGCAGTAAAGGCAAGGCGTTTAACGGGTTGTCAATATTTCAGGTAACTCCGCAATCGATTTGATCGTTCGGTCAGGTTTAACCTCCGCTTTGCTCAAATCATCGTATTGAGATTTACCGGTTCTCACGAGGATGGTGTGCGTTCCCACAGAGTCGCCGCCCAAGATGTCGGTGTAAATATCATCGCCGACCATGGCAACTTTTGACGGTGGCATGTTCAAATCCTCCAGCGCCATTTGGAAGTAAGCTCGGTTTGGCTTGCCAATAATGATTGCTTCCGTTTCGGTCGCGTATTCCAACGCCGCGACGAAGGGACCCACATCCATGGAGAGGCCTCCTAACGTTTCCCAGTAGCGATTCTTTTGTAAGCCGATTAGTTTTGCTCCATTTTTGATCAAACGAAACGCT
>JAABYK010000257.1:0-315 GCA_011775825.1 Candidatus Zhuqueibacterota bacterium
CAGTCATTTTATCTCGCAATTTATACGATTTGCAGAGACCAGGCGAGCCACCTCGTTATTCGCCCTTCGGCTACCTTATCTAAATAGTGGAACAGGTTATTTCGTAATTTTGTTGCCGAGACTCTAATCATGACGCACCTTAAATCTTGTCTCTGTACATGGTACAAATCTTGTGTGCATGAACATACGTATTTTATGGCATTATTATCAAACAATTTTCTTCACTCTGTTCCCTTGCTTAGAAGTGGAATATCGAAAATAATGTATTCGGCGAGAATCTTTCAGTGCGTAGGGCGGATTCTTTCGCCTGAATCC
>JAABYK010000257.1:340-5677 GCA_011775825.1 Candidatus Zhuqueibacterota bacterium
AAAGCAGAACGCGTGGATTTTCCTTCAAGTACTGCGTGAGCTCGCCTTCGGCCACACCTCGTTTGCGAAGTTCCGACGCAAATTGAGCCAGGGCCTCGGGGCACTTTAAATTGGAGGTTTGCCCGGAGTCACTCACCATGACCCATTTGAACTCAGGATGTTTTTTAAGGGCGGAGACAACTTTGTCGTAGCTTGCGGCCCGGGTGATTTCCGTATAGGTGAGATGGGAGATTTCGAACCAGGTCTGGTCGTTATGCAAGTGAGCCAGGTCCTCGAGTTCAAGCCCGGGCGCGGTGAAAAAGACGTGATTCACCAGTAGATTGATGTCCAACTCATGCTCGACGATATAGCGGTGCAGGGCAAAAATCTCGTCTTTGCCGACGTGTCCCGTTGCCAGCACAAGGCCTTCGCCTGTAAGCAGGCGAAGAATTTTTTTCATTGGGTCGAGCAAATTTCCGCTTTCATCGAGTATCGCAATTTCTCGACTCAGGTCGGGATCAAGTCCGCTTTTCTGAAAGTGAAAACTTCCCAGACTTCCTAACTGCAACCGGTGATTCCTGGCGTGCAGAGTCGGAAGCCAGATGATTTTTGCTCCCAGATGAAGCGCCGCTTCGACGCACGCTGGATTCAATCCTCCCACAAATTGGTTCAGAACCACGCCTCCGCTCACCTGACAGGCATATTGCTTGTTTAAAATCTGCGCAAGCGCAACGGTATCGCCATGATGAGCCTTGAGGACAACACCGGCCATGCTGTAGCGATCACAGAGCCGGACCAAATCATCCGCATCTCCCCAACGCGGAAAGATAGAGGGCGCGGCATGCACATGAATATCGTAGGCGCCTTTGAGCAGCTCTTTGTTATTCTTGTCTTCAGACATGGGTTTCCAGCCAGGTACCGACTTTGTCCATCATCGCGATACATTTGGGATGGTCATCGAGCATCCATTCCGTGTGTCCCCCACCTTCAATCCAATAAATTCCTTTTTGGCTTCCGGGGTAATTGTCCAGAAGCCAATGTGCTTCTTCGACGGGATGGAGTTGGTTTTGATCGCCGTGACAGATTAACAACGGAATGTCCTGGTACACGGGATCATTGCAGCAGACATCAAGATTGAGGAGACTTTCGGCAAAACTGAATTTCACCTTTCCGCCAAAATCCGGGTTCTGTAAAAGGACCTCATCAACATATTTTCGGGTCACCGGGTCCAGGGGATAGATCTCAAAAGGGTCGTATAGATTTTCTTTGCCATTCAGCACGTAATCGATTTGTTCCCTGTCATACCATTTCTTGAAGTCCTTCCAGCCTTGTTCCCCGCGCAGTTTTCTTTGAACGCGCAGGTTGTTATAGAAACCATTCACACAAACAAGGGCGTCAATCTCCGAAGCAATGCGGACGCTTTGAATGACTAGAGCAGCTCCCATGCCCCAGCCCAGCAATACCAATTTATCGGGAGCATAGGTTTCATGGTTTTTTACAAATGTGATGGCGTGGGCAATATCCTTGGCCTGTTCTTCGGGACGGACGTCAGACATTTTGCCCTCGCTTTTGGCAAATCCCCGGTAATCGAATCCGAAACAGGGGAAGCCCCTTTGGGTCAAAAAGCGCGCGAATCGCTCCGGATGGATGTTATTCAATCCCAGGAAGCCGGATTTCGCCAAGACCAACGGGCGCTTTGGGTCGTAATTTTCCGGTATGTAAAAACGGGCATCCAGTTTAAATCCATCACTCTTGAAAGACGTCCTTACTTTTTCCATAAGACATTTACCGAATTTTATTTGTGCCATTCGTAAGATAGCTCCATTACTCTGTGTAACCGTCGATTGAGAAAATTAAAATCCTCGTCCCTGATGGTATTGATGATGGTTCTTGCTTCCCGTACCTCACTGAGGGCCAATTGACAGACGACGACCCCCTCAGCATCGTCATCAAAACCACCCAGTCTGTTGCCAAACGGGTCGATGACTTCGCTTTCTCCCCAGAACTTCAACGTATTCTCCGCTCCGACCCGATTGACAAAAATGACGTAGCAGCCATAAATGGAGGCGTAAAATTGATTTAAACGCTTCCAACTTTCCTTTGAAGACAGTCTGCTCCCCAGCCCTTTTTCGGGACTGCAAACGGAAATAAAAATGACATTGGCCAAATCCGATGCCGCCAAATGAACAAAGGCCGGACTCCAGGCATCGCCACAAATAAAGGGCGCAAATCGGAATTTGTCTATGAGGAAGGTACTATAGTCGGCACCAGGTTTAAAGTGTTTTCTTTCTTCAAATATCCCATAGTTGGGTAAATAGACTTTTCTGTGGATGTGCAATATATTTGCGTCTTTTATGATCGCGAGGCTGTTATAAAAAGAAAACGAATCGGTCTCCTCTATGAATCCAACCGCCACAGTGATTCCTGTGGTTTCTGCCACAAGGTCGAGAAACATATCGTCGTTGGATCTCAGGGAGTATTTATGGAAGTCGTCTCCCACCCCATAACCGGTAAGAGTCAGTTCCGGAAAGATGAGAAAATCAACCTTACCTCTTTGATTTCGAATGTGCTCTTTTACGGAGTCGATGTTTTTTCCCAGATTACCTAAAGCACAGTCCATCTGGACAAGCCCCACGTTCAGTTTCATCTCTCTAATGCTTTGCACGTGAACTCCATCAATACAATGTGATTGAAAATAATTCCAGGAATGTTTTCCAGGTCAGACAACTTTCATTATAAGCACGTAAAACGGCATATATTGTACCAAATTTTCGCAAACTACAACGGTAAATGCCCTTCATTTGTTTCAATTTTAGCGCAAACATCTACATTGGTGCAACGAGAGATTTCAGGTAACGATAGCTTCAGAACCTATTCCAGATCATCTTCGTTTGTCTTGTACTGTGTGATTTTTACTGCACATTTTCTCGGGACAACGGCACTTGGAGATGGATGCAATAATAATACCGCAGCCACTTTTGTTGCCCACATTTGTAATCAAGCAAGTTTTGGTTTATACAGAATACCAGCGCTCAGTTTTTGGTGAGTAATCATTTAAAGAAGGAAATCAGTTCGTCGCATTGAGCTGCTCAGCCGGAAATACACGGTTAGAGGCTATCAGAGACCGTGTCGGATCGTTATTTGTTCTTGTTTGATAGGTCAATTTTTTCAATTTAGTACTCGATTTGTGGAAACGACGGCAATTATCCATTTTACTTCGTTGTTTATCTTCTCCAATATCGGCGCCACTTTCATGATTCGTTAGCGGGAATGTTCAGAAGGAAGTTCCGTTGGCGGAGATGTGAGCTCGTCATCATGAAAGCCGATGAATTACCTGGGGAGGGACTTATTTTTAAGAGATACTACTAATAATAGGGTGGAGATCTTTTGTGAAGACAATATATCATCATAAGAAACAGTTTGTTAGAGTTAAATATTTAATTGAAAAAGGGACCAAATCTTCGTACTTATAGGTAGAGATAAACCATAAGTGTACAAAAAGGAGGTCCCTTTGCCATGAAAGATACGAATTTTTGCAATCATGATCCAGATCCATTTTGTGATGCAAGAGATTTACTTGACGGATTGATTGATGCGCTACATAGCCAAAGATGGCTTCATGCCGAGCACGGCGAAGTCGAGCAACTCGTCCACAAAGGCGGTTTTGAACTGATGCGTCTTCTCTTGACGAACGTGCCTGACAAGAACCTGACTTTGATTCTATACAGCAGGGAACGCGTGAACATACCCATAAACGCAAGAATCGCCCACGCCAACTCAATACGATGTTTGGCAAAGTGGAAGTCCGCCGAAAAAGCTACAGCGTGCATGGCGTTGATAGTATTTTCCCGCAAGACGCACAATTGAATCTATCAGCGGACCAATATTCCGACGGCCTTCGTCGTCAAACAGCATTTGCCGTCTCCGAGCAGTCGTTCGATAAAGCTTCAGAAAGCCTCTCGAGACATACCGCCACCACCGTAGCCAAACGCCAGGTAGAGAATCTCAGTCGTCATTTGAGTCAGGATTTCGATGCATTCTACAAATCGCGGCAAACAGAGGACTCCGGCACCTCCGATTTATTAGCGTTGACTTGCGATGGTAAAGGTGTGGTCATGCGCCAGGCAGACTTACGGTCCGCCACACAACAAGCGGCAAAATCCAGCACGCACAAGAAACAGACTCGACTCAGTAGAGGCGAGAAACGTACTCGTAAACGCATGGCAACAGTGGACTCGGTTTATGATATCAAACCTCATATTCGTTCTGCTGATAGCATCATTGGAAGTAAAAAAGAGAAATCTCAAACGCCAAGACCGGCTAATAAGCGGGTCTGGGCTTCGGTTGAAAAATCCCCTCGCGAGGTCATCGAACAGATGTTTGCCGAAGCCCGGCGTCGCGACCCAAAGCAGAGACGAAAGTGGGTTGCGCTTGTGGATGGACACCCCACACAGTTGAAACTACTGCGAGGAGTTATGAGAAAACAAAAGATAAAAGCCACCATCGTTCTGGACTTCATCCATGTTCTCGAATATCTCTGGAAGGCGGCCTATTGTTTCTTCGATGAAGGCAGTCAAGAGGCGGAAGACTGGGTGAAGGAACGTGCCCTCAAAGTTCTCAATGGAGAGCCAGTCAGGTGGCCGCTGGAATCCGACGCAGTCGTACAAAAACGACATCTGAGTGCCAAAGAACGTGAAAAAGCAGACAAATGTTCTGACTATTTACTCAAATACAAAGGCTATGTTCAATACGACAAATATCTCGCAGAAGGCTACCCAATCGCAACCGGAGTGATTGAGGGGGCCTGCCGCTATCTTATCAAAGATAGAATAATCCTGACTCTGGCTCGAGAAATTACAAGAAAACAGATGGGGGTCCTTGAGGGTGTTGGCAGAAGTTTTGACATGAGGGTCGACTTTGGTAACTCTAATGCTCTCTCAGAATTCCTTTATATTGATGATCTGCCTGCCAAGACGCTTGAATTAGACGGCCAGAAAAGAAACTTCAAGATTGTCGTGCACCAAGTTGACACGGTACGAAAGGAAATGCAAATTCAATTATTGATCAGAAACCATAAAAATGTTGATATAGAGAAAGATGAATACAAAGGTGCCGACGGGATGATGGTAGCCAATGATGAAGTTGGAATGGTGGTACCCAATGACTTCAAGTTCTGGATCGGGTATTTTGACTTTCCGATGATAGATCACACCCGGCTCTCTAATGATCAAAGGTGTGCTATTGTATTGAACACATTAAACGATGCAAGTGCCGAGCTAACCCTTGTTTATTTTCCGGGGTCCTATGCAAGTATCAGGGAAAAACCGTATTTTGAGGAATTAGTGCAAAAGCTTCTAG
>JAABYK010000656.1:0-5621 GCA_011775825.1 Candidatus Zhuqueibacterota bacterium
CATAGAATCAACTTTGGATCAATAACATGGTTCGTTGTTTCGTTCCAAGAACTTGGAGTATGTTCAGGTAAGAAAGATGGAATGGGAATTTTAGAAACTATATCGCAATAAAAAGTTATGCTATTCTCGTCCTGGCTTGAGAATGATCCCCTTATTCTTGCGGCCATTTATTTTCACCGTGACCGGGCTTTCCAGACGAATGAGTCGAGTGTAATTCATTTCTTCAGCAGGCGGTTGCCCCAACAGCCAATCCCAATCGATGAAGCTGTTGTCGGTCGGTTTAGAGCTTATTGTAAAATATCCAACCCTGAAGGATGTTAGATTGTGAAAAAAGTGAGAGCCCTGAGAAGGCGTGACATTAAAGTCACGAAAGTCGGCCTCCACAATCACCTTTGCTCCGGAAATCTGTTCCCATCTCACGGGAATTCCCAATAATGGATCCAAAGAGCCCCACCTGCCGACCCCGAAAAGCAAATAAGGCCGATTCTCAGAGATGAGTTTTTGGTTAAAAACGCTGACTTCTTTAGCCACGTCCCGACTTTTCAACCGCTTGTATTTGGTAGAATCCACCACGACTATGTCACAAATGTCGGAGATCACACCATTTCCCAATACCTTCTGGCTCCGACAGACCAAATTTTTTGCCGGTGTGTGATCGACGTCTAAGACATCAAATTCATGGCGCAGCACCAGAGGCCGCATTTGCAATACACCAAATTCCATTTTCTCGCCCTTTCGCACGGACATATTTACGGCAAACTCGATCTCGACTGATGTGCCCATGGCCCAACTGCCAATTTCCAAAAGCAAGTCAAGGATCTGCGGGAGCGGGAACAGGTTGAGCTTCAAAATGGGCGAAAAGGTGACCAGCCGGTGTCCTTGTCGCGAAATCCCGTCATAGATTGTATGATTTTCATGAGAATAGGTTGAGCCAATGTATTTTAACGTATCGTCCTTTTCCGCTTGCTGTATGTCATGGCTTTGAAGGAGGTGACTCTGTGTGCCGTTGTGTTCTTGAATTCGCGCATCCAAATTAAGCGCATAAAAGGTCTGTTGGCTGTTTTTGAGCGTTTCTTCTATGGAGCCGAACTGAGGCAGAAGCTGTGGATACTTGGGACAGAACTTTACCGAAACTCCGCCATCGACCACCTGCTTGCCGAGACCCAAGGCGACAGACGCGATACCGTCTTCTGACTTTTGTGGCTTAACGGGATAAAAATTGTACGATTTGGCAACCCCTGCAAAATCGGGATAAAAGCGATCATCGTGCCGTTTCCCGACCAGTTTCTGAATCACCACAGCCATTTTTTCCTCTTCAAGTCGATATGAGGTCACCTTGAAGTAATTTTTTGCTCCCTGGTGGAACGTTGATGCGTAGACCAGCTTAATGGCCTTCAAAAGTTCTTGCACTCGTACACGCAGGTTGGGATGATTATTCGGCAGCATATATGTTCTGTACACCCCGGCAAAAGGATAGTACTGCGAGTCTTCCAAAAGGCTTGAAGAGCGCACAGCCAACGGCACGTCGACTATCTCTAAAAACTCTGTCAGATCTTGCAGCGTCTCTTTTGGGAATTTCTTGGCGCGAAGAAATTTCTGAGTGAGTTCTTTATCCTCGGTGGACTTCAAGGCAAGATTGTGCAAGTTGTTCAACTCAAGAAATTGATCAAAGACCTCGGTTGCGAGCACAATGGCGGGTGGCACAAAAATCGTCACGTTCTCAAATCGGTTCGTGACTTTGTAATTGTAAATCAATTTATTAACAAAGCTCAATCCCCGCGCTTTTCCTCCCAGGGAGCCTCGACCAATCCGTGAGAAACTGAGCGGAAAAAACGTCTCCTTGTCGAAATCCGTGATGATACCCCGCTGCCTGAGTTTTCGGTACTCGCGTAATGAGGATATCAACAATTCTCTTAAAGCTTGTATGGAAGGGAAGTCCGAAACCTTACGAGGTCTCAATTTGTGCGCGAGTCCAAATTCCGTTCGGGCTTTCAGCCAGTTTGAAAAGTGATTTCTTTCGGCATGATAGCGAATGCTTTCTTCAGGGACGACTTTAAGCTGTTTCTCCAACGACTTCAGACCATGGGCACGCCCCACTTCCTTGCGGTCCTGAGTACGAAAGATAAAGTCTCCAAACCCAAAATTGTCCGACATGAATTCCCGCAATTCCTTCAAAAGTGTTGGCGATTTCTTATATAAGAAGGATGCCCCCACATGATATGCCTTCTCTTCGTTCTCCGGATAATCCGATTGAAGCAAAATCGGAATGTCGTCGTGTTGGCGTTTGACATTGCGAGCAAATTTCAAACCCGCTTCAGGATCTTCCACGTCTTGATGTTTGAAATCAACATCTGAAATAACTCCTAAAATGTAGTCCTGGTACTTCGAAAAATAATGCCAGGCTTCTTCATAGTTTGTGCATAGCAGAATTTTGGGACGGGCGCGCATTCTCAAAAATCGATGGGACAGGTTGATCCCTTCTGAAATCAGGCGCTGTGACTGTTTAAACAATTCAAGATAAATGATTGGCAGAAACGACGAATAATAGCGCACGCGGTCCTCAATCAAGATAATCGATTGCACTCCGACCATGCGCGTGTCGTTATCCACATTGCGTTTGTCTTCAAGGTGTTTAATGATGGCGATAATGAGACGAAAGTCTCCCTGCCAAACAAACACCTCGTCAAAAACAGCCGGGTCGTGATAGAGGAGCAATTCGGATAATTCTCGGTGGTCATACGCCAGTAATATAATGGGTATGTTCAATTTCGATTCGCGTACCAATTTGGCAAACACGTGGGGCTGCATATCGTCGATATGCAATGTAGTGATGATTAAATCAAACCGCCCGTTGTTTTTAGCTAACTCAATCGCCTCCCGCCCGCTTGACACCCGTGATAAATCGGGTGCGTGACTGAGATTCAACAGTTGATATTCTTCACGGAGCATCTCATAGAGACGGTCATCCTCCTCGAACAGAAACAAGTCATACAAACTCGAAACCAAGAGGATGTTCCGGATGCGATACCGCATCAAGTTCTGAAATTCTGGAAACGGCAAAGCGTAGCTCTCTTCCATCCCTTCTCCATTTGAGGAGTTTTGAGGGTTGTTGTTATTGGCCTTGATAACGATCAGCTCAGCTCACACTTTCTCCAAAAGGGCGCGCAAGAATTTGATGCAAGACGCATCATCCCATTTCGCTGCACCGGTATGTTTGAACACCACGAAACCGTTGCGGTCGATAATCAACGTGGTTGGAATAGCCGTGACATCAAATTGGTTGAACGTCTTTTGACTTACGTTGCAAACCGGTAATTCATAATCTTGGAAACTCAAAAAATGCTTCAGAGTCGTTAGTTTTTCATTTGACATCAATAGAAACACAACTTCACGATCCTTCATTTGGTCATACAGATTCTGAATTTTGGGCATTTCAGCCTTGCATGGCCCACACCAGGTTGCCCAGAAATTCAAGAAAATGATTTTTCCCTTATAATTGGAAAAGTTTTTTTCTTGGCCAGATAGCGTATGAAAAGTCCAGTCAAACTCGAGTGAATCGCTTGTAGAAAGCTCTGAGACAGCCGGGAAATCGGGCGGTACCTCCTCATAGTTTGTCCTAAAAAATCCGCATCCGACAGTCAACAACCATAGACATACTCCCGCTGACTTCGATGAACTTAAATATTTGGTTGAGATGTGCATTTTCCGATCGATGTCCTACTAGACCTAAAAAATTCATGAGTCACATAGTTCACAGTTTGCCCCGAAATGTCGGAGAAGAACACAAAGAAAAAAACCTGAATTTCTAAATAATTGGTTGTCGTCAAATATCTAAATCTAAGAAGATTATATGCATGAAGCAAAAAGAATTTCAAAACCTTCCTTCGTGCACTTCAAGGTTAGATGACCGCACCTAGACCTATAATATATGTAAAATTTGGTGATACATCAAAAAGTTCAGGGAATTAGGGGCAAAAATAGACACCTTTTAAAATGAATAATGAAACACCGGTTTTTCCTGCTATGAAGACAAAAATCGGGGCGAGCTTTCTCACCCCGATTTTCAGCCTTCTAAGTTGTCAAACGATACCCTGATCTATCATGGCGTCTGCCACTTTAAGGAAGCCGCCGATGTTGGCACCATTGACATAATTACCGGGCGTGCCAAATCGTTCAGCGACAACCTTGCAGGTTTCGTGTATGCTCTTCATGATTTGTTGTAACCGCTGGTCGACTTCTTCTCTTGTCCAGGGCAAACGCATGGTGTTTTGGGTCATTTCTAACCCGGACACCGCAACGCCACCCGCGTTGGCTGCTTTCCCCGGTCCGTAAAGGATGCCTTCGCTCAAAAACAGTTTCACGCCTTCCAGGTTGGTCGGCATGTTCGCTCCTTCAGAGACAACAAAGACACCATTATTCAAAAGATTCTGGGCATCTTTACCATTGATCTCATTTTGTGTTGCACTCGGAAAAGCACAGTCCGCCTTATGATCCCATAATGGACTATGATCCGCTGTGGCATCCACAGACTCGTACACTGCACTCGAGTATTTCTCAGCATATTCTTTGATGCGACCCCGACGAACGTTCTTTAGCTCCTTAACAAATTCAAGCTTCTCTGCGGTTATGCCCTCTTCGTCGTAAATATACCCGCTGGAATCTGACAACGTCAAAACTCTGGCGCCCAACTCCAGCAGTTTTTCCGTGGTAAATTGCGCCACATTGCCGCTTCCCGACACCAGACATTTCTTGCCTTCCAAGGTGTCTTTTCGCGTCTTCAACATCTCTGCCGCAAAGTAAACTGCGCCAAATCCTGTGGCTTCTGGCCGAATCAGTGAGCCGCCCCAATTCAATCCCTTGCCGGTTAGCACTCCGGTAAACTCGTTTCTCAACTTCTTATACTGGCCGAAAAGGTAACCGATTTCGCGGCCGCCAACACCGATGTCTCCCGCCGGAACGTCGGTGTTCGGTCCGATGTGGCGATACAGTTCGGTCATGAAGCTCTGGCAGAAACGCATCACTTCGTTGTCGTTTTTGCCTTTGGGATCGAAATCCGAACCGCCTTTTCCCCCTCCCATCGGCAACGTGGTGAGGCTGTTCTTAAAAACTTGCTCGAACGCTAAAAACTTCAGGATGCCCAGATTCACCGATGGGTGAAAACGCAATCCGCCTTTGTAAGGTCCGATGGCGCTGTTCATCTCGATGCGAAAACCGCGATTGACCTGCACTTCGCCTTGGTCGTCTACCCAGGGGACGCGAAACATGATGACACGTTCAGGCTCGATGATGCGCTCAAGAATCTTGGCTGCCCGATATTCCGGATGTCGATCCAGCACGAGAATGAGCGATTCAGCCACCTCCTCGACAGCCTGATGGAACTCGGGTTGACTGGGATTTTTAGCTTTGACCTCGATCATCAAATCTTGGATGTAGTCTGACATATTGCCTCCTCAGATTATATGGCTTGCAAGGTTTAACTGAATTTTCTTATTCGAATCACATTCTATTTTCAAATTACGTGCCATGAAAAGTAGACATTTTCACCCAAACGTTTGACACGAATAAACTTATTTTTTATGAAGTTGTTATCTGAAAAATCTCTTTGGACAAAACCTGAATAA
>JAABYK010000656.1:5651-5935 GCA_011775825.1 Candidatus Zhuqueibacterota bacterium
CGCACCCAACTGGGAACGGCGTTCGGACTTATGTCGAAAATCGGGATGGCCAGTAAATACACAACTGCTGTGATCAACAACGCACCCAGCAAATTGATAAAAACGCCTGCTTTGGCCATATCGGAAATAGAGATGTATCCGGTTCCGAATATGATGGCATTTGGTGGGGTCGCCACGGGCAACATGAAAGCACAGGAAGCCGAAACCGTCGCCGGAATCATAAGCAAAAAAGGGTGAGTCTTTAAAGCCAGCGCTGTGGAAGCCAGGATTGGCATGAAAATCGT
>JAABYK010000656.1:6041-16696 GCA_011775825.1 Candidatus Zhuqueibacterota bacterium
GGAATTTTCACCGCGGACTTCCAGTCGAGCAAAAACTCGCCTTTCTTCAAATTCACAGGAAACAAAAACATACACAAGGAGGCAAATATGATCACCGTGGTGTCACTAACCCATTCGGTGAGCGCCAAAGCCTCGGCCCATCCTGGTATAACCACGAAGCCCAGGTTTATATTTCTGCGGAAAATCAGCGCTGCCGCCGTGATCATAAACAGGACGACGATGGCTCTTTCACCCGTGCTCATGTGTCCGAGCTGTTCTAATTGGTGACCAATGTACTCCTTACCCCCTTTCCAAGTTTTTAATGATACCGGAAATATGACCCGAGTCAGCAGGAACCAGATAATCGGAAGGAAAATCAGCACCAAAGGTATGCCAAATTGCATCCACTGGAAGAACTCAATCTCCGGCGCACCCGGATAAAGTGACGTAACCGCGCCCGCAAAAATTAAGTTGGGTGGTGTGCCAATGATGGTGCCGATCCCTCCTACACTTGCCGCGTAAGCGATGCCCAGCATTAAAGCCGTTCGAAAACGCGGCTGCTGGTCTTCGGGCAGAACTTTTTGTCCGTCATCTTTGAGCTCGGATAAATGCAGTATCACTGCGAGTGCGATCGGAAACATGAGCAGCGTCGTCGAAGTGTTGGAAATCATCATGGATAAAAACGCGGTGGCGATCATGAATCCCAGGACCAATCTCTCCGGACTCGTGCCGATCAGTCGTACCACATAAAGCGCCAATCTCTTATGCAAGTTCCATCTTTGCATGGTAACCGCCAGGAAGAAACCGCCCAGAAACAAAAAAATGACGTTGTTCCCGTAGGTGGGCGCAACGTCATTGTACTTCATGATCCCCAATGCGGGAAAACATGCTAACGGAATCAACGCAGTGGCAGGAATGGGGATGGCTTCGGTAATCCACCACGAAGCCATCAGGACCGCGACAGCAAGGGTTTTGTGGCCTTCGGGCGAGAGTTCGGCAGGTCGAGGTAAAATCAATATCAAAAGAAAAATTGGAATGCCGGAAAATAGCCCAATTTTTTGCCTCAAGGAATAGGATTGGCGCTTGGATTCAGGCGAAATCATGGTCTGCTTGGCAGGCTAAACTAACTTAAATCGCTCACACAATTAGCTTCCGGCATTTTTCCCATCCCCGGGTTTGGATTTTAAACTGAGGGTTGGAATTCTCAATTGCTGCTTGTGGAAAAATCCACTTCGGGCGCTTCCTGGGCCTCCGGACTTGCCTCAAAATACGGCCGCTGCTGAAATCCAAGCATGCTCGCAAACATGACCGTGGGAAACGACCGTATCTTCTGATTATAATTGCGAATCGTTTGATTGTAACGGCGTCTTTCCACGGCAATGCGATTTTCGGTTCCCGCAAGCTCGTCCTGGAGCCGAATAAAGTTCTGATTTGCCTTGAGGTTGGGATATCTCTCAATCGTAACCAACAAACGACTCAGTGCGGATGTCAATTGGCTTTGGGCCTGCTCAAATTGCTGAAACAACTGCGGATTCTGCAACATTTTCTCCGCATTCACATTGATTTCCGGGCGGGTAGCGCTGGCACGAGCCTGCGTCACAGCCTCCAGTGTCTCTCTCTCATGGGCGGCATAACCTTTCACGGTCTGCACCAAATTGGGAATCAAATCTGCGCGACGTTGGTAAACGTTTTGCACTTGCGACCATTTTTCCTTGGTTTCTTCCTCCAGTCTTACCAAGTCATTGTACGTGTTCTTTACGGAAACAAACGTCATGATGCCGATAAGAACAAATACGGCCAGGATTCCCAGAAAAATTTTCAAACCTTTGCTCATTAATACCTCCTTTTGTACTTTATAATCGTATCGCAGTTAAGCAGACGACTCAAGAGCATCACCACTGAGCATTTACATTTTATCCACAAGTTCTACCAACTTTCTCACCTGCCTGATGTACATCTTGGTAAGGTCGCGGAGTTGCACTTTGGAGCCTCGCCACTCGCCACGTTTTATGTTGAGTAACTGAGAAAAGGGCACCATCTCCAGACCAAACTTCTCCGCTGTATGTTTAAATACTTCGGCTTTTGAAGCGGGAACCTTATCTTCTTTCAAATAAAGTAAGGCTTCAAAAATTGATGCGAATGCCGCCACAGAAGCTGAAAGCATCTCTCGCAGACTATCCCGGTCCTGGCCTGTGCTCAGAAATCCCTCCCTCAAGTGCAGAAGCTTTCCGCGCAATTCACGCTCAATTTGCAGACGCAGGTCGTTCTTGCTAATTTCCAATGACTCCAAGACATCATTACCAAACACAAGCCTGTAATGTTTCTGCATATTCAGAAATTCGATGGCAAAGGCATCCAAAGCGGACTGAATGTAACCTTCTGTGAGAAAGAGGGGGACAGAAACATTGCGTTTGCGCCATTTCGGGATCAAATCCAGCGCTTTGTCCAAATTCTCAATTCCGTTGGAGGTCAGGACAATTAGAAAGTTGATGTCTGACTTTCCTCGAATGTACTCACCTTTGGCTCCGCTGCCGTACAAAATGACGGACGTTAAGTCTTGTTCAAATGCAGCTTTGTAATCTTCGGTAAATTCATCAAAAATCTCTTCCGGTGCATCAGGAATTCTTGCCACGCCTACCCTCCTATTTTATTCTATTTGTGTTGCGCCCTCAGATTATAACGTTTGAAAGTGAAATAACTAATAGCCTCCACCTGCGCCGCCACCGCCGCTCATTCCACCTCCGAATCCTCCGAAGCCACCACTGAAACCTCCTCCCCCACCAAAACCACCGCTGCCAAATCCTCCGCCACGATGACGGCCGCCGCCCATCAGGCCTCCGAGTAGAAGCCACGGCAACAGACCGCCGCCTCGCCGTCCGATAAATAGAAAGAAGACCAGCGCTAAAAGAATGAACTTGAACAGACCTGCACCCGAACCCCTGTTCCGCTTCGCTGGACGTACCGTACGAACAGGGACTGCGCCCGTCAATTCCACGCCGGCTTCTTTAGCAATGATACTCGCGACTGCCTGCGTACCTGCCAAGAACCCATTTCCGTAATCATCGTTTTTGAAATGAGGAAAGACATATTTGTCGCGGATTTCACCTGCCAATCCATCCGGAATGATGGGCTCCAATCCGTATCCTACTTCTAACCTAAATCGCCGTTCTTTGATTGTGTTGAATAACAGAATCCCGTTGTCTTTGTCTTTCTGTCCGATTCCCCATTGTTCAAATAGTTTGTTTGCATATTCAGAATAGTATTCATCACCCACTGTTTCGACGGACACCACGACAATTTCAGCACCGGTTTTCTGTTTGACCTCCAAGCAGATGATCTCGATTTTTTTCTCTATGGATGCCGGAATGACATTTGCAAAATCATTCACGTGGCCGACGGGTTTAGGAAAATCGTTCTGTGCGAGAAGAATTGCAGGGACGAGAAGGAAGACTGCCTTAATTAAGACACTGAATCTGTTTCTTGCCATAAAATAAATACCTTTAGTGATGGTGATGGTGACTGTGTTTGCCATCCTCGTGCACTCTTTTGACTTTTTTCCATTTCCAACCAAAAAGTGCTGTCCCGAGTTTCCTGGACCAGCGATGCTTGCTCATTTTTCGTTTTAAGAAATTCTGGCTTTTTCTGTGAGATTGGTTTCCCCCGCCAGTGGTGGAATCCCGTTTTGTATGTACAAAAGAAACGCCTCCCATATTTTGTTGCTGCTGATGTTTCTTCCTCTCCTCTTCAAACAGTTCTTCCGGTGTACACACGCCCTTGCGAATCAAAAGGCTTACGACAGACTCCAATGATACAATATCGGCGATAGGCGGACCCACTGAATGGGCACCGTCATTATTTTTGTCATCCATTTGTGGCAGTCCGGAAGTAGTTCCCATGATGCAACTCCTGTTACTAAATATTTATAATTACAACAGTTACTTTTCAACTATTATATAAGGTCAGGAGCCCAAAATTGGCTAATTTATGCCCGACCAATTTCCACCCAAGAGGATACAATGCCGTCAGTTTTAAGTCTGCAAAGTTACTGTTTTTAATATAGAAAGTCAAGGGTTTACTTGGCATAATCCACCTTGCCTTGGAAAACCGAATTTAGCGCAAAAGAATCATTTGGCGGGTTTGAGACTGAGATTGACAGATCAACTTGTAAATATATATTCCGGACGCGACTTTCTGTCCGAACTTATCTGTTCCGTCCCAAAGGGCCGTATGTGTGCCCGGGCTCATCTTTTCATTTACCAGAGTTCGAACCAATTTGCCTTTTAGATTATAGATGCCAAGAATTATGGGAGTACGGTAGTTGCCCAAAATGGAAAACTCAATTTGTGTGTCGGGGTTAAACGGATTCGGGAAATTTTGACCCAGGACGAATTGGCCGGGGGTTTCTGAAACCACAGCCACAGGCTGATGGTCCGCTGAGGTAACCGGACTGACGAACAAGTCAGCCATAATCTTCACCCCGATCTCCTTTATGTTTGCCATCGCCACCGGAGTTGGATTTCCGTCGTTATCATTTGAGTTCGGGGAGGTACTCGCATTGAATTCGGTCAAATCTCTGTTGCCCAAAAAGTCTGTTCCGAGTTGGTTGAGCTGGCTAAATCCGGGAAAAGGATCGCCGTTATCGCCACGATTTCCATTCGACAGAAACTCATGTTTCGGCAAAACACGCTTCAAATCGAGTTGCTCTATGGGCTGACCAAGCGAATCGTAAGGACTCGCCTCTTCGACATCAATGAACCGTCGCCGCTCATCATTCTGCCTTCCGAAGTAATCAACATGGTAAACGATCAACCCGTGTGCATCCGCTAAGCCAAAATCTTTCTGCCGGCGTGTTAAGCCCACGTCGAAGCCAATATTCTGCCTGTTTTCGATCAGGAAATACTCCCGCCCAATTTGGCCATCCGTCCATAACCGAAAAGCGACGGGTTGTAACTCCACGGGCGGAATGTCCACTTGCATCAAATTCGCATTCACAGTGGTAGGTTCAAGCCAACCGAGCCTCGACTTGCTCCAGGCAGTGAAGTGCGCCGGGGACGTACCCAACGGATCTCCCTCACGGTGACACCAACCACCACCTCCCATGAGACCCCATTCGCCAATTCCTTCCGAGGACCCATCCGTGTCATACAAGTCAGGCAGTCCCAAAGCATGACCAAATTCATGACAAAAGACACCGATGCTGCCATTTTCAGGCTCTAACGTGTATTCGCTCACAGCGACGTCATCTAATACCCTGGTCTGAATGCTTGCTTTGTGTGACCAGAGATAGTTATCGTGTTCCGGGAAATTCTCTGTGTAAATCTCCTCCGCACCCGGACCGGCGTGCACCACAAATAGCGCATCCACCCGTCCATCAGCGTTGTTGTCAAACTGGCTGTAATCCACATCGTCATCTGCCAAGAGCACGGCTTCCTCAACCAATTTGCGAGAACTATTCGGATAGGCACCAAAACCTGCCTTGCCGTTTGCGTAAAAAGACCTCGGATTCGAAGCCGTGTACCAGCGTGTGACCACCCCCGTGACCTCAAACCGACCGTACGAATTTTCTAAATAGAAATCACGCATGCTGCCCGTGTAACCGTGTTGGCTGTAAGGATGCTTGAACGTTTTCAGACTGAACAGCATTTGCTCATAATGGGCGGGAACGTACAGAGTATCCTCGTTGAAGAAGTTCAGATCGTCGCGATGATTCCAGCGATAGTCAGGAAAGTCGATGAGAATGATCAGGGCCTGCCAGGTGCCGCGGGCCTCTCCTTTTTGTACGAATCGGCTGGGCTCGCTAGCCTCTCTGATGAAGGATTCGCCTTTCGCCAGAACCTGTCTTGTTTTTGCATCCATTGGGCCCGGCGGGCCGGCCGGAGGCATCAAGCACACTGTATTCTGAGAGAAAAGAGCGGGGACAAATAACGGATTTAGAAAAACAGCAATGAGCGCTTTCAAAGCCCCTCACATTTAGGCAGTCACGGGATTAGTTCATTTGGTTGATTGTAAGAAAACTAAAGCAGAAACACAAGCGATTCTTAATACCACTCGATGGATGAACTCTCGGCATATCACGGAAGCTGTTGAGGTAAGGTACCGGACAATGTCATTTAGCAGGGAGACGACTTAAATCCAAAGTTGAAGTTCAATCTTTAGTCCGCAGAAACCTCCGTTCATGGCAATTTCCGACCGACAGAAATTTACCAGGCAGATCCGTGTTTCCCGACACCGAAGGCAGGCCCGCCTGGTGGATGTCGCCAAATTCTCTAAAGACGGAGCGCAAGACTTCCGCATTTTTGAAAACTGAAGTTTTGCACTCCGATCGTCTTTGCGAATAAAGCCACTTACTTATACCGTTCGGTTTTCGGTCATCCCTACTTCTGCAAGGTAATCTTTCTCGAGAATCTGTGGTCGCCGATTTCCAGACGTACAAAATAAATTCCCGTGCCAACTTCACGCTCATCTTCGTTCTTTCCGTCCCAACGTACACGGCGGATGCCGGCTTTCTGCTTATCATCAACTAAGACTCGTACAAGTTGTCCTCTCAGATTGAAGATGCCCAGCTTCACTTTCGAATCTTGCGGCAGAGCATATTCAATATTCGTTTCGGCATTGAACGGATTGGGATAGTTCGGATACAGTCTGATTTCTTCCGGAATCTGCGCCTCATCCGCTTCCGCGACGTGGCCGTTAGTCACGTCCTCTTCTGCAACCTTTTGTTTTGACAAACCTGTGGAAATGACTAATTCAGGTTGAGAGAAACCCTCTTTTGAGCTGTAGTTTGCTAAGTCAGTGGAATTATTCTTCACCGCAAAGCTGTAGATACCATCGCCGACAATTGCAGTGGTGACATCAAACTCAGCCGCTTGACCAAAGCTGACCGCGCCAACTGAACTCAGAGGTGAAGCAGGTAACGGAGGTCGGTTAGCCCATATCAGACCTTCCTCATCCCAAGGCGTTGCAGTGCCTTCATAACTGTTTGAAACCGAATATACCGATCCGCCATCGTCGCTACCGTCGAGTACCCCGAGACGAAGCACGGCACTTTGCACTGTGCCGCTCAGTCCGGACACATTGAATTTCAGATAAGCCATCCGTGTTGCTGAGGAGAGTCGAACCTTTAACTCGATGTCATCGCCATAATTGCTACTATCCCGGCTCGAACGGACATAGGCATCATCCGTGGCTAAGAATGTGATCGTGCCACTTCCTGCTGTCACTGTAAAATCATCCACGCTTGTGGCTGTACCCGCAGAGTTCGTCACACTGATGGGCCCTGTCGTCGCCCCGGAAGGCACTTCTGTGCGCAGCTTATTATCTGCGTCTACGATAAAGCTCGTCGCTGAAGTGCCGTTAAACGCGACGTTGGTCGCTGCAGAGAAGTTGGTGCCGCTCACGGTTACTTCCGTTCCATCTGAACCTTCGGTTGGAGTAAACGACGTTACTGTTGGAGGCGCCACTACCACAAAATCATCGGCACTGCTGCCCGTACCCGTGGAATTTGTTGCGCTGATCGGTCCCGTCGTCGCTCCCGAAGGCACAGTCGCACGCAACTGCGTATCGGAATCCACAGTGAAAGACGTCGCTGAAGTGCCATGAAAGGCTACCGACGTCGTCCCGGTAAAATTCGCTCCCGAAAGCGTCACTTCCGTGCCAACCGTACCACTGGTTGGTGCAAACGACGTAATCCCCGGAACATTCGTCACCACGAAATCGCTCAAACTCGTAGCGGTGCCAACGGCATTCGACACGGTGATTTTACCTGTACTCGCACCACTCGGCACGATAGCTCTTAATTGAGTATCCGAATCAATCGAAAAACTCGAGGCCGTCACTCCGTTGACCGCAACCAAAGTCACCCCACCCAAATCACTGCCCGTCACGATTACCTCAGTTCCAACCGGACCCGAGGCCGGATCAAACGAACTGATCGTCGGTGGGTTTGCCGTGCCTGAAGCCATCTCGATAACCAACTCCGGCACCACAACCCCTTCCTTCGAACTGTAATTTGCTAAATCCGAAGAACTGTTCTTGATGGCAAAACTGAATGTACCATTGCCAACTACCGCAGCCCTCACATCAAACTCCACCGTGTCGTTCAAGGCAATGGCACCTACGGAACTCAACGGGTCACCCGTAATGGCCGGCGCATTATCCCAAACGATGCCATCCTCATCCCAAGAAGTCGTTGTCCCCTCGTAGTTATTTGAGACCGAATAAGCCGAACCACCATCATTACTCTCGTCAATCACCCCAAGACGAAGCACGGCACTCTCCACATCCCCTACAATGCCAGACACGCTAAATTTCAGGTAAGCAATCCGCAACGCAGAAGATATCCGGACCTTCATCTCGATATCCCCGCCATAATTCGCGTCGGGACGCGAAGAACGCACATACGCATCATCCGTGGGATTGAACACAAGCGACTGGCTCGATGGCGGCTCCGTCACCGTGAAATCTCCCACACTAATCGCGGTACCGGCAGAGTTTGTTACACTCACCGGCCCCGTACTCGCTCCTGACGGCACGGTCGCACGAACTTCACCGTCCGAATCTATTGTGAAGCTCGACGACGTAAGCCCGTTGAAACTGACATCTGTCAGCCCGCTAAAATTGTCGCCGCTAACCGTCACCTCTGTCCCTACAGGACCGCTCGTCGGTGTGAAGGAACTGATCGTCGGTGGGTCCACCACCACAAAATCGTCAAAACTCGTGGCTGTACCCGCGCCCGTGGTCACACTGATGGGACCCGTACTCGCCCCGGAAGGTACGCTGGCTCGAATTTGCGTCTCCGAATCCACGGCAAAACTTGAGGCAGAAACACCATTGAATCCAACACCGGTCGCACTGGTGAAATTGGCGCCCGTAATCGTCACCTGCGTGCCCACCGAACCACTCGTTGGCGTAAACGAGGCAATCCCCGGTCCACTGGTCACCGTAAAATCATCCACACTCGTGGCAGTACCCGCCGAATTTGTTACGCTGATCGGGCCGGTGGTTGCGCCCGAAGGAACTTGTGCGCGAAGCTCAGAATCAGAATCCGCGGTGAAACTTATCGCCGCGGTTCCGTTAAATGAAACATTCGTCAAACCAGTGAAGTTGGCGCCGCTAACCGTTACTTCCGTGCCAACCGAACCACTCGTCGGGGAAAACGACGTCACCGTCGGAATCGTACTCACCCCACCGCCCGTCTCAATCACCAACTCAGGAGGATTAAAACTCTCCTTCGAATTGTAATTCGCCAAATCACGGGAAAGATTCGCAATCGCAAAACTGTAGTCCCCATCCCCCGTGATCGCTGAGGTTACATCAAATTCCGCAACCTCATTCAAACCAACCGCCCCAACACTCGACAACGGACTGCCCGATATCTCAGGCGCATTCCCAAAAGCCAACTCATGCTCATTCCACGGCGTCGTCGTCCCACTAAAATTATTCGAAACCAAAAACGCCGAACCCCCATCATCACTCTCATCTATCACAAATAACCGCAACGTCGCACTCTCAGGCGCACCACTCAAACCCGTCACTCGAAACTTCACATACCCGATCCGATCCACCGATGTCTTCCGAACCTTCAACTCAATATCCTCACCATAATTCTCATCCGGACGCGAGGAACGCACATAGGCATCATCCGTCGGATTCAACGTCAGCGTGCTCGGACCACTCGACGTCACCGTGAAAACATCCAAACTCGTCGCTGTACCCGCCGCATTGCTCACGCTTAACGCACCCGACGTCGCGCCAAATGGAACATCCGCACGTACCTGTGTCTCCGAATCCACCGTAAAACTCGAAGCCGAGACCCCGTTAAACGACACATCCGTAATCCCTACAAAATTGCTCCCCGATAACGTCACCTCCGTCCCTACAGGACCATCCGTCGGGGAAAACGACGTCAAAGCAGGTAGCGAAACGATGGTGAAATGACTGCTGCTAATCCCTGTACCAAAATTATTGGCGACACTCACCGGCCCTGTAGTCGCACTTGCCGGCACTGTGGCCCGGATCTGCGAGTCTGAATCAATGGTGAAGTCCGTGGAGGACATGCCATTGAATGACACATCGACGGCATTAGAAAAATTGCCTCCGCTTATGGTCACTTCAGTGCTCGCGACACCGTTAGTCGGTGTAAACGAGGTAATTGCAGGCGGGGCGTGCACAGTGAAATCAGTTGCGCTTGTACCAGTGCCTGAGCCATTTGTGACACGGATGGGACCCGTAGTCGCTCCGATGGGAACATCCACTCGGATTTGAGTATCCGAATCAATCAGAAAACTTATCGCAGGTGTAGAATTAAAGCTGACTCCTGTGACATCCGAAAAGGCTGTTCCGGTGATCGTCACCTCGGTACCGATTAGCCCTTCTTCCGGGGTGAATGAAGAAATGGTAGGCGACGATGTAACGTTGAAGTCGCTCGAACTCGTGCCTGCTCCTGCCGCATTCTGAACGGTGATAGGTCCGGTGCTGGTCCCAGACGGTACCGTCGCTCGAAGCTGTGTATCCGAATCGAGGGAAAAACTAGACGAAAGCGTTCCGTTAAAGGACACTTGAATTGTACCGGTAAAGTTGCTACCTGTTAAGGTCACCTCTGTCCCCGCAGGCCCAAGTGTTGGCGTAAATGAAGTAATGGTAGGATTGCTGACAATCACGAAATCATTTACACTCAC
>JAABYK010000459.1:0-815 GCA_011775825.1 Candidatus Zhuqueibacterota bacterium
TTCAAAATGGACGACAGGTGCTGACATGTCATGACTCCTTTCTTTTGTTTTGGTTCATAATTGTGTTTATATAACGAATGAGATATTCGATATTCGACAAAAGTGCATCGGTGCTTTTAAAGAAGGGCCATTTCAGTTTTGGCGATTTGGATCACTGGTAAACATAAAACCGCCTTTGTGCGTGCCGATGCTTAGATAAACTTGTTGACCGTTTTTCACGAGTCCTCCTTCCTCTTCTATTAAACCATTTTTTGTGAGTTTTTATGTGTCAAATCAATTTAGTTTCCCGGAATGGAAAAACCAAAAGAATTTGTTTAAAAATGGAATGCTGAACGTCCGGTCATGTTTGCAATAACAGGGAATTGTAGATCGGTGCATTTGAAGCTTGAAAGGATTATCACATTGTGTAAAAGATGTTGACGAAGGACACACATGTTTTGTTTCCAAATTTAAATGGGCGGATAAAAGATAAGCTTTGACAAA
The DNA here is from genome assembly GCA_011775825.1 of Candidatus Zhuqueibacterota bacterium. Classification (GTDB taxonomy): domain Bacteria; phylum Zhuqueibacterota; class Zhuqueibacteria; order Oceanimicrobiales; family Oceanimicrobiaceae; genus JAABYK01. The sequence continues at coordinate 484 of JAABYK010000459.1, forward strand.
AGGTTTCCATTTGATTTGTTCTTGGCGTTTCGCTATATTTTGATTGAGAGAATTCTTGAATGTCAGCTTAACTTTTCGTACGATTTTCCACCATGGATTTTGAAACTCGCACCGCCCTTGACGGCAACGTCGTCGTCATAGAAATGCCGGAGCTGTTGAATTTTGACGTCGCTGACATCTTGCGATCAAAATTGAAGTCGCTGGTTGAGAATAAGCAGTTCCGAATCGTGATTGATCTCACACGCACCAAATATGTCGACTCCAGCGGTCTGGGCGCGATGGTGTCGCGGATCGCGATGGCGCGTTCAAACGGAGGCGACATTCGATTTGCC
>JAABYK010000459.1:836-6287 GCA_011775825.1 Candidatus Zhuqueibacterota bacterium
AAAGATGTCGAATCAGCCATTGAAAGTTTCAAAGAAAGCTAGCGTCAAGTCTGAAGATGCGGGCGCGTCCGACAACGAAGACGTTGTAGACAGCGGTCACCCGAATGCCTACGAATTTCATTTTCTCGAACCGGACTACGCACGCCCCATATATCGGCTTCCTCTGGAATGCAAACAAAAAATCCTGAAGCGATTGTCCGAACTCTACGGTGAGGAAACTGCCCAACATTGCTTCGGGGAATTGGAGCGTGTGCTAAAAGTCTATTATGCGCACAAATCGGATGAGATGATTCGTTGGGAAAAAGAGTTCGAACCTTCGCAGCGATTGTCTGAAAGGGATGTCATTTTGATTACGTACGGCGATCTTATTTGCAGTCCAAACCAATGTGCGTTGGCAACGCTGGCAAGATTGAGCAAGCAGTACCTCAAAGGCGTGTTCAACACGTTGCACATTCTTCCGTTCTTTCCGTATTCTTCGGATCGCGGGTTCGCCGTCATGGATTTCGAAGAAGTGGACCCGCACCTGGGAACCTGGAACGACATTTTGGAGCTTAAGAAGCATTTCAAGCTCATGTTTGACGGCGTGTTTAATCACGTCTCGTCGAAAAGTCGCTGGTTCCAGGAATACCTGAATGGCAATCCGGCCTTCAAGAATTTTTTCACAGAATTTACCACACGGGACGCCATTTCCGAGGATTACTTGAAAATCATTGTCCGGCCCCGCACGTCGGATATCTTAACGCCCTTCAACACATTGAACGGTCCAAGGCTGGTCTGGACAACCTTCGGACCCGATCAGATCGATTTGAATTACCACAACCCGAACGTCCTCGTAAAAATGGTGGAAATCCTGCTGACGTACGTTCGCAGAGGAGCGGACTTCATCCGGTTGGACGCCGTCACCTACCTGTGGGAAGAACTGGGCACGACCTGTGTACATTTAAACCAAAACCACATCACCATCAAGCTCTTTCGGGACATTCTCGACGCCGTTGCCCTGCACGTTACGCTGATTACGGAGACCAATGTGCCCCACGAAGACAACATTCGTTATTTCGGCAACGGCAATGATGAGGCGCAAATGGTCTACAACTTTGCCTTGCCAGCGCTTGTGCTGCATGCGTTTCAGACCGGCCAGGCCTCGCGGTTAACGAAATGGGCAGCGAGTTTGGAGAAGATTTCGGACACAGCCACGTACTTCAACTTTCTCGATTCGCACGATGGCATTGGTGTCATGGCGGTCCAAAACATCCTCAGTAAAGATGAGATTGACATGATGGCCTTGCGAGTGGTGGAACACGGCGGCTTCATTTCGTACAGAGACAATGGCGACGGCACCGAAAGTCCCTACGAATTGAACATCACCTGGTACAGCGCTTTGAATCGCGAAGATGCCGACGAATCAATCGATTTTCAAGTGAAGCGTTATCTCGCTTCAAGGGCCATTGCCCTGGTATTCATGGGTGTGCCCGGCCTTTACATCCACGGCTTGCTTGGCTCCAAGAATGACGCCGAGGCCGTGCTGGAAGAAAAGCAAACCCGCAGCATCAACCGAAATCGCATCAGCTACGAAGATCTTGTTCAGCGTCTGCATTCCAGGAACTCGTCAACGTCGTTGATCTTCCATGGCTTTGTGGACATGATCAAGAAACGCATCAAAGAAAAAGCCTTCCATCCGAACGCATCCCAGGATGTACTCGATCTCACCCCAGGCATTTTCTCCTTAGTGCGGACGTCAACCGACGGCGCGGAAACCATCCTGGCGCTCACCAATGTCACGAACAAACGCCAGAATGTTTCGTTAGATACAAACAAGACCGGACTGGACTTCGAAACCTGGCGGGATATCTTAACAAATAAGTGTTTCATGGTCAAAGAGCCAAAACTTACTCTCGATTTGGAACCATACGAGGTTCTGTGGTTAAAAGCAGAATGAAATATGGTCGTCCGTCACTCCCGCGAATGCAGGAGTCTCCTTCTTTTTGAGCGGAGTCAAAGCCTTTGAGGTATGCCAGGTGCGGGAGGTTAGAAGATTCCGGCATTCGCCGGAATGACGTCTTTAGGGTTGTAATGATTGTGTGTTCAGATAACTTGCTGACTAAATGCAGTTTCAAGCCAGGAGTTCTTTAAAAAATAACCGAAACGAACAAGTTATGAAAGCATATTATGTTTACATGATGGCTAACAAATACAACAATGTCCTGTATGTCGGTGTTACGAATAATTTGATTCGCAGAGTTTATGAGCATAAGACCAACTTGGTTGATGGTTTTACGAGCAAATACAAGTGCCACAAATTGGTTTGGTTTGAGAAGATAGAGGACATCGAAACTGCAATAATAATAGAAAAGCGTATGAAAAAGTGGAAACGAGAATATAAAGAAAATGTCATTAATGAAATGAATCCTGAGTGGAAGGATGTGTACCAAAATTTGTTGGAATAAAACTTACGCCTGTCACTCCTGCGAATGCAGGAGTCTCCTTCTTTTTGAGCGGAGTCAAAGCCTTTGAAACATGTCAGGTGCAGGGGTTAGGAGATTCCGGCATTCGCCGGAATGACGTTTTTTTAGAATGCAATCATTTAATTCACCGGACTCTTTGGACTCTTTTAGTTATCGAGACACTCATGGTAAAACAGATGAAAAACACGGCTTCGAAAATTTTACTCTTTACTGTTCTTATACTTTTGGCAGGTTCCAGCCCCCAATTTGCCCAGCAAACAAGTGGCGGCAACAGTTTTGACAATTTGGACGAACCGCTGCCCGTCGATCCGAAAATCACGGTTGGGCAGTTTGATAACGGACTCAGATACTACATCCGTGAAAACAAGAAACCTGAAGATCGGACTGAACTGCGCCTGGTGGTCAACGCCGGGTCCGTTCTGGAAGAGGATAACCAACGGGGGTTAGCCCATTTCGTAGAACACATGGCTTTCAATGGCACAAAGAATTTCGCAAAGCAAGAAATCGTGGACTATCTCGAATCCATCGGCATGCGATTTGGGCCGGATATCAACGCATACACGAGCTTCGATGAAACCGTTTATATGCTGCAAGTGCCCACTGACAGCGTGGAAGCCGTTAAGACCGCGTTTCAAATTCTCGAAGATTGGGCCCACAACGTTAGTTTTGAGCCGGGAGAAATTGATAAGGAACGCGGCGTGGTGATCGAAGAATGGCGACTCGGGAGAGGGGCCAGCGCCCGCATACGTGACCAGCAATTCCCCATTCTTTTCAAAAATTCTCGATACGCCGAACGGCTGCCCATCGGACAAAAAGAGATCATCGAAAACGCTTCTTACGAGACCATCATTCAGTTTTACGAAGACTGGTATCGTCCGGATCTCATGGCAGTCATTGTGGTGGGTGACTTTGACAAATCTTGGATAGAAGAACTTATTCGAAAGCATTTTTTCCATCTCGAATCGAAGGACGATGTTCCAAAGCGTCAGGTGTACCCGGTGCCTTCTCATGAAGAGACGTTGTTTGCCATCGCTTCGGATGTGGAGGCAACGAGATCCAACGTAAGCATCTATTACAAGCACGATGTCAGCGAGGAGGGAACGGCAAGAGGGTATCGACAGCTTCTGCTCGAAGCGCTTTACAATGGCATGTTCAATAATCGCTTGGGCGAGCTTTTGAAACGCGCCGAGCCACCGTTTTTGTTCGGATTTTCCAGTGAAGGACGGCTCATTCGTTCTAAGGAATTTTACATTCTGGGTGCAGCGGTCAAAGACAACGGCGTCGAAACCGGTCTGGACGCTCTGTTGACCGAAGCCACGAGGATCAAGAAATACGGTTTTACAGCGACCGAATTGGAGCGTGAAAAAACCGAGTTGCTGCGCGGCATCGAGAAACTCTACAAGGAACGTGACAAGACCGAATCTGATGAGTACGCCGCCGAATACACGCGAAATTTCTTGACGGATGAACCCATTCCGGGCATTGAGCTGGAATTCGAGCTTCATAAAGAATTTGTCCCGGACATTGGTTTGGAGGAAGTCAATCGGTTGGCAAATCAATGGATTACCGAAACCAATCGCGTTGTCACGGTGAGTACTCCGGAGAAGGAGGAAATTAACGTACCGACAAAGCAACAACTGGCGTCCGTATTCAGCGAAGTCGAACAGAAAGACATTCTACCCTATGAAGACATCGTATCAGATGAGCCTCTGGTGGCCGTACCTCCTAAACCGGGCGAGATTGTCGAAGAGAAAGCGATCGAGGAGATCGGGGTCACGGAATGGACCCTTTCGAATGGGGTAAAAGTTGTGATGAAACCCACGGATTTCAAGAACGATGAGGTGTTGTTCACGGCGTTTAGTCCGGGTGGGCATTCTCTCATATCCAATTTCAACTACATTGCCGCCATCTCTGCAGCATCGATTATTGAGCAAGGTGGGCTGGGTCAGTTCGATGAAACTGAGCTGCGCAAAAAGCTTTCCGGGAAAATTGTCAGCGTATCTCCCTGGATCAACGAGCTGCGGGAGGGTCTTTCCGGGAGCGCTTCACCCAAGGATTTGGAAACGCTTTTCCAGCTCATCCACCTTTATTTTACGGCACCTCGAAAAGACAGCACGGCTTTTTTGTCTTTTCGATCAAGAATCAAGGGGTTAATTGAAAATCGGCATGCGAGTCCTAATGCTGCGTTTCGCGATACCATTCAAGTCACCATGTCCAATTACCACTTCCGATCCCGACCCTGGTCGGAAGCCCTGCTTGACGAAATGGACCTCAGCACCTCGTTCAGGATCTATCAAGATAGATTTGCAGACGCCAGCGATTTTACATTTTTCTTTGTCGGCAACTTTGAATTTGAAACCCTGAGGCCATTCGTGCGAACTTACCTGGCAAGTTTGCCCTCTTTTGGTCGGGAAGAAACCTGGAGAAACATCGGAGAAGACCCACCCCAAGGGATCATCAGGAAAGCAGTGAAGAAAGGGGTGGAACCCAAAAGCCGAGTCAGCATTATTTTCATTGGTCCTTTTGTGTGGAACAGAAAAAATCGTCATGAAATGAGTTCCATGACAGACGTTCTGGAAATCAAACTCAGAGAAGTGTTGCGGGAGGATTTGGGAGGGACCTACGGCGTCGGCGTGTGGCCTGCTACGTCACGCTACCCGGATGAGGAATACAGCATCAATATTTCTTTCGGTTGTGCCCCGGACCGCGTACAGGAGTTGACCGAAACGGTCTTTGTGCAAATCGACAGCCTGAAATCCTTTGGTACGACCGAGAAATATTTGAGCAAAGTCAAAGAATCGCAACGCCGTACACGTGAAACAAATCTGAAGAAAAACAGCTTTTGGATAAACACACTGCGGTCGTACTATTTCCATCGACAGGATCCTCGGAGAATTCTTGACTATGATCAAGTCATCGAGAATCTTTCTCTTGAGGACATCAAACGCGCCGCACGGAAGTATTTTGACGAAACCAATTATGTGCAAGT
>JAABYK010000459.1:6362-10847 GCA_011775825.1 Candidatus Zhuqueibacterota bacterium
ATCACCGTGTTCGAAAGTTCCACCGGGACGTTGCAGGAAACAAAGGCCACTGTTCACGACAGGACGCTTTACCTACCGACCGGCTTTCTGCAGGAACATTTCGGACTTGTTCGCAAAGAGTTGCCCAAGGATCGGGTTGGCATCTGTTTGCAACAACTTTGCATCCCGTTCTCCAAAAACAACGGCGCCACGTCGATTCGCTATCAAGATGATCAGGAGTTGGTTCCAATCAAACACCTGGTGACGTCCTTAAATGGCACGTTTGTCTGGGCGCCCGGCAGTGGGGAGCTGCTCCTCAATTTGCGAGACAGCAATCAGACAAATGATCTGTCCACGACCCCAACCGATTTTACTCTGCCCAATATGGACGGTGAACCCGTTTCCCTTATGGACTTTAGAGGAAAGAAAGTGGCGGTGTTTGCCTGGGCATCGTGGTGAGCTTGCCGTGAATACTTGCCCGGGTGGCAAAAGTTCTACGAAAAACATCAAGATCAAAATTTTGAACTCATTTCCGTAGCCATGGACGTGCAAGGTGCAAAAAAAGCGTTGCCCTGGTTGGAAAAAGCAAATGCCAGTTATGTCGCGTTGGTTGACAAAAACGGTAAGCTCGGGAGTCAATTCGATTTCAATTATGTGCCTCTGACCATGCTTTTCAACGAATCCGGTCGTTTGGTGCGGGCTCCTCGGTATTTCGATGGCCGCGACCCCAAACAATACCAGGCGGTTTCGGATTGGCTCAGCCGTGGCAACTCGGCACTGACAAAAGAGGCCCCAAAGCTGCCCTTCAAAGTCTCTGGGTTTGAAACGCCCGAAGCCGAATTGCGTTTTCAACTGGCAGCTCTGCTTCTAAATCAGGGAGCGAAGGAAAAAGCCCTGGCGCAACTTAGGCAAGCCCTTGAAAAAAGTCCCGGTAATTTCATTATCTTGAAGCAGATTTGGGCCATCGAGCACCCGGAACGCTTCTACGATGGCAAAGTTGATTTCGATTGGCAAAGGCAGCAATTGCAAGAGATGGCAGAAAAGGATGGGAATTGATGCTTACCAAGTAACCCTTCCTAAACTTTGAAAGTTTAGGAAGGGTTCTTGGTGTCGGCTTGACCGGGTTTGGTCTCCCGTCTCCTCCCCCATGTTCGCTAACGCACAGCCAGTGTAACGCAAGCGGATAATCTTGTTGTACCGCCCTTACAATCCACGCCTAAATTTCATAAAAACAAAGCTGGCACGGTTCTTGAGAAATAATGTAGTTTAATCGATCCGTTTCCGAATTTTGGAGCCTGCCATGTTTAAGAGCTACCTGAAAATTGCACTCAGAAATCTGTTAAAGAACAAAGGGTATTCGTTCATCAACATCCTGGGTTTGGCCATCGGCATCACCTGCTGCGTGCTGATTTTGCTGTTCGTGCAGGATGAGCTTTCGTTCGACAAGTTTCATGCAAAGGCCGACCGCATATACCGACTCAACAAAGTGGTCACCCCGCTAACCGGCGGGACGGAATTGCATGCGATTACCGCGGGACAGATGGGACCAACCATGGTCACGGAATATCCGGAAGTGGAGCAGTGCGTTCGCGCCCTGCCGTGGTTTGACGAAGTTTTGATGACGTACGAGGAAAAGAGCTTCAAAGTACCCGATGTGGTCATAGCTGACTCCAACTTCTTCGAGGTCTTCGATTTTCAATTGCTTCGCGGGAATCCCAAAACCGCCCTGGTTGAACCCATGTCGATGGTGTTATCGCATGGGACAGCACAGAAACTTTTCGGTGAGACGGACCCCATTGGCAAGATCGTGATCGGACTCAACGATCTGCACTATACGGTGACCGGCATTGTTCAAGACGTGCCGCCAAACTCCCACTTGCGCTACAATGCCCTGATTTCATGGACCTCAACCATTCCCGGTACGGGCGGACTGAATTGGCCCTGGCTAAACCGTTGGATTACTCAGGTCACGTTTACGTATTTGTTGCTGTCGCCAGGCGCCAACCCACAGGCCCTGGAGCAAAAACTTCCCGATTTCATGCAGCGGCATCTCGCCCGGAAAGCGGATCAGTATCATTTGTATTTGCAGCCATTGTCGGACATCTACCTCAAGTCATCGAAGATTTTGTACACGTCCAACTCAAAGTTGGGGAACATGACCTACGTGTATATTTTTTCGGCCATCGCCGCATTGATTTTGTTGATTGCGTGCATCAATTTTATGAACCTTTCGACAGCCCGCGCCACCAAGCGCGCCAGGGAAGTCGGCGTTCGTAAAGTTCTTGGCGCGTTTCGGACTCAGCTTGCCAGGCAATTCCTGGGTGAGTCCATCCTGCTCAGCCTGTTGGCATTGATTTTGGCAACAACACTGGTCGAGGTCGTGTTGCCCTATTTCAATGAATTCACCAATAAAGCTTTAGAGTTCGACGTCCTGAACAACCCGTTCATGTTGTGGGGATTGCTTGGGATCACATTTTTTGTGGGAGTTGTCTCCGGACTTTACCCGGCGCTGGCGTTGTCGGGGTTCCGTCCGGTACATGTTTTGAGGGGAATTTGGAAAGGGGGTGCGAAAGGCGCCACGCCTCGAAAGATTTTGGTAACGCTGCAGTTTGCCATCTCCATTGCGCTCATCGCCGGCACGGTGATCATCTATCAGCAGATGCGTTTCATGCAAAACAAGAATCTCGGATTTCATAAAGGACAGATTGTTGTACTGCCCATTGGTAGCACCGATATTCCTGAACATGCGCAGGCCTTTAGAAACGAGCTCTTGCGTCATCCCAACATCAAGCATGCGGCCGGCAGCAACAGCGTTCCGGGCGTGAACATGATGAGTTTCACCCTGCGACCGGAAGGAAAACCTGAAGATGAAGACTGGACGGCGTACGCGATCCGCATCGACGACACCGCTCTTTTGGAAACTTATGGTCTGGAATTAGCCGCAGGCCGCTACTTTTCTCCTAAATATGCAACCGATGTCACCAACGGGGTGGTTATCAATGAGACCCTCGCGAAAAGCCTGGGCTGGCAGGAGCCCATCGGAAAACACCTGGACATTTCGGGCGAATTGCAGAATGGCAAGGTAATCGGTGTGGTCAAAGACTTTCACATGAAGTCGCTGCATCATCCCATCGAGCCGATGTTGTTTTACTTCGCCTCTCGATGGGGCAACCTCTCCCTGCGCATTTCGGGTGAGGATATCCCCGGAACCATCAAATTTCTGCGAAAAACGTGGCAAGAATTTGATTCACGGCATCCTTTCGAATATTACTTTTTAGATCAGCAGTTCGCTCAATTCTATGATTCCGAACAACGATTGATGCAGACGTCCGGGTTATTCTCAATCCTGGCAATCTTCATCGCCTGTCTCGGATTGTTCGGGCTGGCAGCCTACACGTCCGAACAGCGTACCAAGGAAATCGGGGTGCGGAAAGTTTTGGGCGCCACCGTGTCCAACATCGTGATTTTGCTCTCGAGAGAATTCACCCGCCTGGTGGCCATTTCATTTTTAGTCGCCGCACCCATTGCCTATTTTGCGGCCAATCGCTGGCTGCAGGACTTCGCTTATCGCATTAACATACCCCTGTGGTCATTCGTACTTGCCGGCATGATTGCTCTTCTTATTGCGATGTTTTCCGTCAGCTTCCAGGCGATGAAAGCCGCGTTTACCAATCCCGTGGATGCGTTGCGGTATGAATAGCGCAAGGTCAGAGTGATGTATTACGCCTTCATTCAAGTTAGCTAAACCGGAAAAACTTGATATGCTAAAAAATCACATGAAAATCGTTCTGCGGAATCTGCTCAAGCACAAAGAGATATTAAGTTAAAAAAACCTCTTATAGAATATCCAGTACTATTGGTTAATTGATGCCGCTGCTTCGAATGCAACTTCTTACTGCATACAATAATTGGTGTTTGAACGAAAACAGCCCTTTCAAGCCATTCCCGCACGGTGAAGCGGGAAGGTCCGTGCCTAAAACCACAAAATTCCGACACAAAACTTCACGGGAATGTCGGGTGCTTCCGCTTTCGTTCAGACCAATTAGATTGCTTGTCATACACTCTTACCCTCACTTTCTCCAAAATTGNNTTTCTCCAAAATTGTGAACCTGCAAAGACCATTTGAAATTTTAGAAACAATTCATATATTAGATTCGGAGACTCAAAAAATTCCGAAGTCTGCTGAAGAACGAAGCAGTCAAGTTTGCACAAAGTTAATTAACTTTCTAATGCGGACGAGCCGCACCCAAAAAAGAAAATCAAACGCGCATTCCGTCAAGAGGGGATAGGGACACAATCAATACGCAAAGTTTTTATCTTTTGCTTTTCTTTGTGCAACTTTGGGGTTGGCGTCTTTGCGTGAAAGTTTTTTGCTTTTTGTGCAAAGATCTCACTCTTTAGAATAAAAACTAACCAGGAAAACTCAATGAAAAAAATGCTTGTCAGAATTTCATGTCTCGTTTTTGGCGTGGCCCTGTTCCTGGGGTCAGAGTTGCATGCCCAAAC
>JAABYK010000590.1:0-604 GCA_011775825.1 Candidatus Zhuqueibacterota bacterium
ATTTCAATTTGATAGAGGACTGTCCTCTATGGATGGAGGTTCAACCTCCATCCAGTTTTGTCTTTCCAATTGATAGAGGACTGTCCTCTATCAATTGGAAAGACGGCCAAAGACCCAAAGAAAAGCGGAATGGATGGAGGTTGAACCTCCATCCATTCCGCTTTTCACCTCACCCCTCACCGACATGCCACGACACCGCGCGTTAAAGAAGGCCATCGTCACAGAAATCCCGTAAGTTCCATAAGTTCCGGAATTACTGCCGTGTTATACTTCTGAAGTATAAGCGCTGCTGTGGCGCTTGAAATTCCGTCGCTCGCCCCAGATGTGTCATACTTCTGAAGTATAACACGCTCGATTTTCAAGCAGTGAGCTGCAAATTGGCGGTAAATCCGGATATGCAGATGTACTCATCTCGTACACGAATTTGACAATTCCCCCGTGTTTGCTAGTATAAATGGCAACCCCCACGTTGGCCACATGGTGGCCTTTGTGTTTTCTTTTTGCAAGATTTGATTTGCAAGAAAGGCGCCGAATGCGCCGGGGAAAATATTTTGCCATGACCCGATCGCTGAAAAAAGGTCCGTACGTGGACCCCAAATTGCTT
>JAABYK010000590.1:653-841 GCA_011775825.1 Candidatus Zhuqueibacterota bacterium
CGCGCAAGCCAGATCTCTCCTGAAATGGTGGGCTTCACTTTCGGCGTTCACAATGGAAAGGACCATGTCGAAGTATTGGTAAACGAAGATATGGTCGGACACCGGCTCGGCGAATTTGCTTCACCGAAGAAATTTGTGCGCCATGGCGGTAAAATGCAGAAGGAGCTTGAGCAGAAGAAAAAGGAGGC
>JAABYK010000590.1:918-1208 GCA_011775825.1 Candidatus Zhuqueibacterota bacterium
GTATTGTATGGTACCTTGAATTACGAAATAGCTTCTACTGTGGCATTCGCACGCGCCCGATTTCATCCCTCACCCTCGATTTTGGTAGCGATGCTACGAAAAATCTCGGCTTCGGGCGAACTCGGGCGCGTGCGAACCCCTCGCTACGAACCTATTTCGTAATTCAAGGTAAGTTAAACTTACAAACTTACCAACTTCCAATTCCAACCTATTAACTTTTATGAAAGCCGTATTGCGCAATTATCGACAATCTCCCCGCAAGGTTCGCCTTCTTGCCGATGCGATTCGCG
>JAABYK010000337.1:0-2852 GCA_011775825.1 Candidatus Zhuqueibacterota bacterium
AGCTCCGGCTAGCAGCACATCAACCCAGCCATCGTTATCGTAGTCCAGAACCACGACATCGTTGCAAGCACCGGAAACCTGCTCGTGCAGTATATCCTTTTTCTCAAAGCGTTTGCCATGGATGTTTTTGTAATAGGCTATGTCCGTCTTTGAACAAAGCATAAGATCGACAAAACCATCGTTGTTAAAATCGGCAACGCCCCCGGCCCTGACTCCTTTTACCGAAGACAGCCCCCATGCAGCAGTCGCCTCAGCGACCCTTCCCTGGCGTAGGTTCATATACAATTCCGGAGCCGTATCTCGATTTAAAATGATGAAATCGGTATCACCGTCATCGTCAAAATCGGCAAAAAGGGCATCCACGCTGCGATTCGGAGAACCAACCAAGCCCGAGACTTGTGTCACATCATCAAATGTCCCATCGAGATTATTTCTATAGATTTTATTTGATGAGCCCCAATTGCATAACAACAGGTCTAAATCTCCTTCATGGTCGTAGTCAAAAAATAGCGCGTTGACTCCAATATCATGATCACCCAGCCTGTTGGCATCGGTTACATCGACAAATCTGACGCCATCGCTTTGTAAAAGTATGTTTGGATCAGAGTTTACCAGATACAAATCCAGCCATTTGTCATTGTTATAATCAACAAATACAGCAGCATAGCTTCGGGTTTGCTTCATTCCCAATAGGGCAGTCACGTCCTCAAATTTCCCCGAATTGTTTCGAAATAATTTGTTACCCCCCCTGTATCTGCAAACAAAAAGATCAGGATCTCCATCGTTATCAACATCAGCAAAAGATAAATTGCCCCGGGGCGGCAGACCGTCTTTAAGCCTTGTCTCTTGATTTTGGACCGATACGTCTACCTCCAAACCTGCGTCTTTTGTTACCATTACAAATTGCACCGGAATTGAGGGTGGAAATTCGATTTTTTTCTTCAAATAAAAACCCTCACCGAAATCCAAAACCGGCAAACCCACCACATTGGTTTGTAGCTCGCCTATGCTTTGCTGGTATCTGGGACTTCGTTTTTCTAAGTTTTCAAAAATCATAAGTTTGGTGACAGCTTTCTTCGAATCCTTTTGATTTAAATGTTCAAAGGCTTGTCCCAGATAGTCAAGACTTCCTTGATCAAAATTCCAGACAGGGGATTTAAGTTTCTCTAAAACAGAGTAAGCCTCCTCAAATAGCCCTTTCTCCGCTAGTAGACTGGCCCATTTAATAATGATTACCAGATTGTTCGGAGCCAACGTGTACAATCTTTCAAGCTGTAGTTGCGCCAATTCCAGCGACTCGGGCCGATTTCCCTGGGTTGACAGCAAACGATATAGTTTATACAGCGCCTCCAGATTTTCCGGTGCGTATTTAACGGCTTTCTGCACCACCTCTATGGCTTTCTCTGGCTGACGCCGTTTCTGGTAGATCTCCGCTTTTAAAAGATAAACGTCCGCATTGTCGGGATCGAATTTCAGGGCCTTATCAATAAAAATTTCAGCAGAATCCGGCTTATTTGAACGCAAATAGGCCAAACCACAATTGGCGTATCCCAGCGCCTGGTCGGAGGCTAACGCCATAACCTTTTCAAACTCCCTGAGCGCGGCTCGAGGCTTTTCCTCCTCCAAATAGGCAATACCGAGGTTTTTGTGGGTGATCGCGGCTTCAAAGTCTGTCGGCGGTGAACCATTCTGTTGCTTACAGCCATTCGACAACAGAGCCGATATCCACCCGATCACAAGTATGAGGCGCATAGTTTTGTATAATATCATAATATCATTTAGTTCGATTCGTTATGATTCAATAAATAGTGATGAATTAAAATAAGGCTCATGATGTTAAACTACAGGTATAATGTACCGGCGGCGCGACTCGCTGGGTCAGATTCATGCGGTGCATCCTTTGTTTCCGTTTTTCACTGCATTGACTGCAATTTGAGAATTTTTCAATATCCCAGTAGATCGGCAAATGTGCGTCCCTGCTGCAGGCTGATCCCATATTCGAGTACTTCTTCGAGGGATTCGATTCTCGGTGGGGAAAATAACCCAAGCTGAAGCAGGCCGTCGAGCGCCCCATTTCCGGCGCGAGTGGGGATGATCACACAACATTCGGTGCCGGCATCAAAAGCAAAATCTATGGACCGTTTGGCCCACATAACACCTTCACTTTCGTTGAGAAATGGGGGTTTCAGGAGGATAAAAGCGCGAACCAATATATCGTTTTGGGTAAGATATTGGGTGGCACAGGTGAAATCCTCCAGTGTCATTCGTTTGTTAAGTTTCTTGAGCACATCGGGGTGAGCGGTCTCCAAACCCAATGCGACCTGCAATTGAGGCTGAAGCAAATCGCGAAAATATAAACAACGTTCATCAATGAGTCGTGGGTGACATTCTATAATCACCGCTTTGAAGGAATCTAACAACTTTGCTATCTTTGGAATATCTTCTGGAGAAATTGCCTGTTCGTCGAAAAAATTACCGCTTCGTAGAGCAACGGCATGCAGCCGGTCGGCACTCCTTTGTAAGTGCAATCGCTGCCATCTTTTTCCGTGCGCGGGTAATGATCCGGATCGAATTTCACATAGTTAGACACGTAAAGATCCAGGTCACCATCGTTGTCGACATCGCCAAAGGCAGCGGCGCAACCCCAGCGTTCATCTCCTACACCAGCCTTATCAGTGACATCTGAGAAAGTGCCGTCGCCGTTATTGTGGTAAAGGATATTGGGTCCCCAGTTTGTAATATAGAGGTCGATGAAGCCATCGCCATCGTAATCAGCGGTGGCGCACCCCATACTCCAGTGGTTGCCGCGCACACCAGCCATCTCCGTGACATCGGTGAAGGTACCATCGCCG
>JAABYK010000337.1:2906-3199 GCA_011775825.1 Candidatus Zhuqueibacterota bacterium
CCATCGCCGTTGTAGTCCAGAAAAGCGGCACCCTGGCCGTTCTGGTCGATGATGGGAAGTTGACCGGAATCACCATTAATGTTGCGGAAACGGATGCCTGCAGAAGCCGTAACGTCGGTAAACCAATTTCCTGAATCGTCTTGCACTTTTTTAGATGGTACTAATTGAGAAGACACGGCTGGGGGCATGCCCATGATTTTATTCTTGTCCTGTATTTGCCACTTCTCACAACACAAAAAGCTAATACTACCGTGATATCGACGAGGATACAAGTTATAAATTTCAATTGCATT
>JAABYK010000341.1:0-3781 GCA_011775825.1 Candidatus Zhuqueibacterota bacterium
ATGATCAAATAGAATTGTTCCAGGGCCGTCATGAGATCACGCTCTAATTTTTGGCCCTCGTGCCCAAGATTCCTCTTGGGCACGCGATTGCACGGAAGTTTCTAATCTGAGCCGGTTTTTTGCTTCTTGAGACGATTGATCATGAAGATTGTAAGTAAAATAGCAATCGGAATAATGGTCATTACCAGATAGAACTTTTCTATAGGTGTCATGGAAACAACCTCAAATTGGGTGATATGTTATTCTATTTCTCTTTAGAACGTGTGAAACAGTATTGGGCTAACACATACCAGCCGATCCCAGACAGGAACCCAAGGGTAGAAAACAACAATCGAACTTTTTCAGGTTCGAAAAAGAATTGTATCAGGATACCGAGTACCAATGCAGAAGAAATATTAGCGCACTGTTTACCGGTTTCGGTATGATCGATTTTAATGGGAAAATTCATCTGTAAAATATAAATAAACAATACCTGACAATGAGTCAAGATAAATATGTCGACAGAGGGCGTCGTATCGAGTGAGAATGTTGAATTCATGGATCGATGAATTGATTGGAGTTTCAATTAAATCGATCCATTAATCCAAAAATCCAATTTCGAAGAAATGCTATCCCAAAAATCACACTACGTCACCGATTGGCTGGATAAACGCGCCAAGCTGACGCCCAATCGCATCGCGTTGCAAGTCATGGGAACAGGAGAAGACCTTTCCTACCGGGATTGGAACGCACGTACGAACCGCACGGCCAATTTTGTCTTAGACTTGGGCGTTGAAAAAGGCGATCGCGTGTCGGTGTATGCCAGCAACTGTGCGGAGTATCTTGATATCTTTTTCGCATGCGGCAAAATCGGCGCGATTCTGCACAACCTAAATTGGCGGCTCACGGTCCATGAATTGCAAAGCATCGTCGTCGACGCCGAACCGAAGCTGCTGATCTACTCACCCGAGTGGCGTGAACAGGTGAACCGCCTTCGTCCAAGCGTGAAATCGGTGGAGCACTTCATCGCCATCGGCGAGAAGGCACAGCGCCAGGATTTGTCATTCTCGGAACGCAGATCTCAACCGGGTACGTTGCAGCTTCGTCCCGATCTGGCCATGGACGATCCCTGGGGCATTTACTACACCGGCGGAACCACAGGTCTACCAAAGGGAGCCATCCTCACACACGGCAACATGACCTGGAACAGCATCAACACCATCGTAAGTTGGGGTATCACGGAAGACGATGCTGCCGCCCTGCAATTGCCGCTGTTCCACATCGGCGGACCCAATATTTTTATGCTTCCGCTGGTGCACGTAGGCGGCAAGACCCTACTCTGTCGAGAATTCAATCTGGATCAAACGTTTGATCTCATCGAAAGCAACAGCATTACGCATTTTGTTGGCGTTCCGACCATGTTCGTCATGATGCAGCGGCATGAACGCTGGCAAAAGACGGATTTTTCTCGTCTCAAACTTGTCATCAGCGGCGGCGCACCCTGTCCCCTGCCGATTATGCAAAAATTCTGGGACAAAGGGGTGGATTTCAAAATGGGTTACGGTCTCACCGAGGCCGCCGGCAACAATTTCTGGCTGCCTCCCGCAGACGCCCGGAAAAAACCGGGCTCTGTTGGATTTCCGATCTTTCATATTGACATGAAAATTGTGCGAGATGACGGAACACATTGTCAACCGAACGAGGAAGGGGAACTTCTCATTCGCGGTCCCCACATCACCGCCGGATATTGGAACCGACCGGAGGAAACCGCCAACACCATCAGAGATGGCTGGCTGCACACCGGCGACATGGCTCGCCAGGATGAAGAGGGCTACTTTTATATCATGGGCCGCAGCAAAGAAATGTTCATCAGCGGCGGTGAAAATGTCTATCCCGCGGAAGTTGAGAGCGTCATGCACGCTCACCCTGCCGTAGGCGAAGCCGCATTGATCGCGGTTCCCCATGAGAAATGGGGCGAAGTTGGCCGCGCTTTTGTGGTTCTCGAAAAAGGAAAGACATTAACTGAAAAAGCTCTCCTTGCTTTCATGACCGAAAGGCTGGCGAAATACAAAATCCCGCAGTCCATTTTTTTCGTCGATGCTTTGCCTAAGACAGCTATCGGAAAAATCGACAAAAAGCTGCTGGCCTCGGAATTTCTTACTAATCGAAAGAATTAGAGCTAATGATGAACCTGAGATCTTAGTTAGCATGACGTTAGCCTGGAGTCTATTCCTCGTCTACCTGCTTGGCACGGCTTATCTTGCCTGGTTAGGCCACAAACGCACACAAAATTTTGGCAGCTTTGCGATTGGTCAGGGCGACATGCACCCGTACGTTGTTGGGATCACGCTGGCTGCAAGTGTGGCTTCGGCGGCGACCTTCATTATCAATCCCGGTTTCATCTATGTTCACGGCGTCTCTGCGTTTATGCATTTCGTGATTGCTGTAGGGTCAGGATTCTGCCTGATGCTGGTCTTACTTTCCTTCCGTTTCCGACAACTTGGTGAAGCCAATAAAGCACTCACCATGCCTCACTGGATCGGAGAACGATTTCGTTCCAAAGGCTTCGCGCTCTATTTTGCGGTCGTAAATCTGTTTGCCCTCGCATTTGTGGTGCTCATCGTTGGTGGTTTATCCATCGTCCTGCAGCAACTGCTGGGCGTGTCCAATGTTGTGGCGTTAATCATCATTCTCGGTTTTGTAACCAGTTACATTTTTGTCGGCGGAACGTATGCCCATGCTTTTACAAACACGCTGCAGGGAACGCTCATGCTGCTGGTCACGCTCACCATCCTGATTTCAGGTTTGCAGCTTTTTTTCCAGGACGGGCCGGGATTTTTCGAACGCCTTGCTGCGCAAGATCCAAACTTGATTGCATTGGTCAACCCGACCAGCGATCTGTATAACGGTGTGTTTTCCATTTATATTAGCGGATTTATTATTGGTGCGGCTCTGGTCTGCCAGCCGCACATCCTGACCAAAGCCCTTTACGTCAAGAGTGACCGCGCCGTGAGAAATTATCTGATCGTTGCCGTGATCGCCCTGGCGCTGTTCTTCTTTTTGCCGTTTGCCGGATTCTATGCTCGTGTGACGATTCCACCGGAGCAACTCATCGATGCTGCAACCGGTGCATTTCGGCAGGACCTCGTCATGACCGTCTATTTGAAAAACGCATTTCCAGGATGGGCCTTCACCACCGTGAGTGTCGTGCTACTGGCGGCGGGTATGTCAACTCTTGATGGCATCCTGGTTGCTCTGTCCACAATCAGTGCAAACGACCTCCTCCTGAATCTTATCGATCGATTTGGCAAACACAGACTTTCCAGGGAAAAACAACTCTCCCTGGCCTATAGGTTCAGTCATATTGTATTGGTGGCGATTGCGGGTGCAGCGTTTTTGATTTGCCTGAATCCCCCAAAATTACTCGGTATTTTCGGCCAGGTGGGTGTTTACGGTATGGCGGTCGCTGCGGTTCCTCCCCTGCTTGGCGGCATCCTATTTCAGAATATTCCCCTTCGTCTGGTCTGGGCTTCCTCCATTATTGGGTTGGCCGTACATCTTCTGCTCTACTTTTGGGGAGCCAAATTATTTGCCGATTCGAACCTAACTTTCGCCAATCCCGGTGTCACGGCAACGCTAGCGATCCTGATCTCGCTTGTTCTTGTTATCGGCGGAGTTTCGCTTCTTGGGATCAATACGGAAAGAAAAGCCGTAACCGCCCAACTTAAACAATGATTGCCGAGTAGAACCAACAAATCTCTCCGATCATAATCGAAATCACCCTAAAATCCGTCTCTTAAAA
>JAABYK010000341.1:3789-7867 GCA_011775825.1 Candidatus Zhuqueibacterota bacterium
GTACTTACATAAGATTCAATTCATTTCTCACTCTTACCTAACTCGCTCATCTTAACATGGGAGGGAAAAAATGGCTGACTGTAGAGTGAAGCTTGGAGTAAGCTTACTGTGTTGCTGCCTTTTGTTCTGTCTTTCGTCATTAGGGTTTGCCCAAAAGGCCACGCTTGGTGGTACCGTCACGGACGAAGAAAGCGGAGAAACGCTTCCCGGAGCGAACGTCGCGGTGACGGCGCCTGGTATCCAAACCGGAGCTGCAACGGATACTGAAGGCTATTTTGAGGTCAGAAATCTTCCCCCTGGAATGTATACCGTAACCATCTCTTACATTGGTTACGAAGAAAAAGTCCTGACTGACGTGGAAGTCACTGCAGGTGAAACAAAGTCCCTCGATGTGACACTGCTCGCAACCGGTATCGAAATCAATCCTATCTCTGTCACAGCCTCTCGCCGACCCGAAAAAACACTTGAAGCCCCCGCCTCTATCTCGGTTCTGGAGGCACGCGAACTTAACAATGACGTTTCGCCTTCTACTTCAACTGCATTACGCAATGTCACCGGTCTTGATATGGCACAAACCGGAGTGGACCGCACCGAAGTCGTTCTTCGAGGATTCAACAATGCATTCTCAGGCGAGGCTTACGTATTGACCGACAATCGTCAGGCGGCTGTGGCTTCACTTGGTGTCAATGTACACTCCATCATGCCGAATCAAACTACAGACCTCGAAAGGGTAGAAATCGTCCGCGGTCCCGGAGCTGCACTGTATGGAGCTGGCGTTGATGAAGGTGTGATACACTATATTACCAAGGACCCATTTAACTATCCCGGAACAACATTCTCGTTCTCCGGTGGACAGCGTACCTCTGTTGCTGCTCAATTTCGTCATGCAGGTGTCATCAACAATCAATTCGGCTACAAAATTACCGCTCAATTTGCCCAGGCCGATGACTGGGAACTTAACCCTAATAATAGACTGGATTCACTCCAACTCGCACAAGACCGTGAAGGAGTTGAACGCGACTATGATTATCAAAAAATCAATGTCAACGGAATGGCCCAATACCGTTTTAGCGATGATGTTGTTCTGACACTCAATGGCGGATTTTCCTCATTAGATGCAGTTATCCTAACCGGTGTTGGCACGGCCCAGGCGAAAGATTTCGGTTATTCCTATGGCCAGCTTCGCTTACAGGCCGGCAATTTCTTCGCTCAGACATACCTCAACGTCAATAATCTGGGCGACTCTTTTGTTTATTCCAGAGAAACCGGAATTGATGCTCTGGTCGACAATTCCACGCTGTGGAATATCCAGGCACAGTATAATCTAGAAACATGGGGAGGACGGCAGCAATTTATTATCGGTTTCGATTATGATCGCACCACGCCCGATACTGATGGCACCATATTCGGACGTTTTGAAGATCAAGACCTGATTTCAGAGCCCGGAGGCTATATTCAATCTCAAACAGCTATCTCACCAAAATTGGACCTAACCGTGGCCCTAAGGGGAGACTACAACAATGTCACCGAAGACTTTATCCTGTCACCCCGTGTAGCAGGCGTTTTTAAACCTACCGCAGAGCACTCATTCAGAGTCAGCTACAATCGGGCCTTCACCTCTCCTGGTAATACCGAAAACTTCCTCGACTTAGGACCGCTCAACATTCCTGGGGCGCCTTTTTCAGGGCGAGGCCTGGGATCCGCTTTTGGACATACTTTCGAACGCGATCCAGCATTTGGTGCAATTCCAAACTCCAATACTGACCTGGTCGCCTACAGCATAAATCCCGCGACACCAGGTGCCCGACAGCCGGTTGGTCTGCCACTTGCTCCTGTATATGACTTGGTATATCAACAATTGTCTTCGTTGCCGATTTCCGTTATTCGTTCAATGCTGCCGCCACCACTTAATGATCCGAACGTTGTGCCGGATCAGCAACTACAAGGTCTAATTGGTTTGCTTGATCCGATGTTCACAAATGTAGCCGGACTCTCGCCGGGAGGTTTGGGTATTGCAAATCTAAGCACCGGTCAGGTGCAACCGATTCAAGACGTTACCGACATCAAACCCTTAGACTTAACAATTACACAGACGTTAGAGGCAGGCTATAAAGGTTTGCTAGAAAACCGAGTCCTATTTGCTGTGGATGTCTATTACACAAGGAAAGAGGATTTTGTAGGTCCTCTCCTTGTTGAATCGCCTCTTGTCTTTATAGATAGGAATCGGGTTCCCGACGACTTAGCAGACGCGTTGGCTGCAGGTATTGATAACAACACTGTGCTTGCTGGATTACTTCAGCAATTCAACTTAACGCCTGAACAAGTTGCCGCTTTAATTGTTGGCTTAGCTCAAGAGGATTTAGTGGCTCAATTGCCAAATCAACAGACGCCTATTGCAATTGTCACGTTTGAAGACAATACCCCCCAATCCGGGCAACTACCTGAATTGGTGCTCTCATATCGTAATTTTGGTGAGGTTGATTTTTGGGGCGTTGATGCAGCCATTCAGGTTATCGCTTCTGACCGATTGAGCTTCTTCGGCAATGTTTCTATCGTCAGCGATGACTTTTTTGACAACGAAGAATTGGATGAAACAAACACGGCTCTGTCCGTGGCCCTCAATGCTCCGAGTTTCAAGACCAAGTTTGGTTTTAACTACCGCGTTCCATTCGGCGTTTCTGTCAATGCGTCGGCCCGGTACATCGAAGGCTTCCCCGTGGAATCCGGGCCCTATGTCGGCGACATTGACGACTATTTCCTGCTTGACCTGGGTTTCGGATACGATTTAGGCCGCTTTGCACCCGGTGCACGATTTGATTTCCTGGTCCAAAATGCACTTGACAACGATCACCGGGAGTTCATCGGTGCACCAGAAATCGGACGGTTTGCCATGGCTCGAATCACGTACTCAATCCGCTAAGTCCAAACAAACATATCTGTCTCTAAGCCTATCCCGGCATTTCACTTTAAATGTCGGGATTTTTTATTCCATTTTGAAGAAGAAAAGCAGAAGAGACTTAAGTTTATAGTAGCGTGCGTTAGTACTTATAATATCAAAGACACGGCCTGACGGCCGCACTACGAACGCTCCAGGATAAAAGCGGGTTCAACCCAGCCGGTTTCAATGCCGGCGTGATTTGCGATCATCGGTTTGCGATACTTGGAAAGTTTATTTACTTCTTCTTGCGAAATTAAATCTAACTGCCACAAAACCTCCAGCATAATTGTCTCGGAAGCACGCTTGCTGCCATCCTCCACTTTGAGCGCGATGCCCAATGCTCGCTCGCCACGGACGCCCACACAGCGCACGCCCTCGGCACCGACTTTGCTGACCATTCGCCCTCGTGTCACCTGCATCAACTTCGTGTCAAACCGGTCCGTGCCAGCGATCATCTCGGGATTGGTCACCATGACATCGAAAACTCGTTCGCTTAGCTCAATTTTTCCGGCAGCTAAGCTTGCGTACATCAGAGCCATGTTTGTAACCGGCAGATAGAAAACCGGCGCGCTGCAGCCATCCATGCCGATGCCGATGTCGTCTTCAGGTAAATTCGAGAAACGCGAGATCACTTGCAGGATGCGTTTCTGCACCGGATGCTCGGGTTGCAAATAAGTTTCAAGCGGCCAACCGTGAAATTTCGCCACTGCGAGCATGCCTGAGTGTTTGCCCGAACAATTGTTAACCAGAGGAGTTTTGGGGGCATCCTGTAGGTATTGTTTCTTCGCCGTTGGCCCGTGTAAGGGTGGGTGAAAGGCACATTGCAGACGGTCGACCTCTAAGCCTGTCTTCTTAAGCAAGCTTTCGACGGCCTCGATATGGAATGCCTCACCGTTGTGGGAAGCGATGATCACGGCGAGTTCCCGGTCGGTAAAAGCAAAATGTCTATCCACGCCATCGTTTAGGAGCGGCATGATTTGGAAGGGTTTGGCTGCGGAACGAATATAGGTCCGAAAGGTAGGATCGCCAATTGCGATAATGGACTTTCCAGTCCCATCTGAAATTGCGATATGGCCACGGTGAAGGCTTTCCACGCGATCGTTTCGGATGACTTTGGCTAATATTGTGGGCAAGGGCGTT
>JAABYK010000341.1:7904-12061 GCA_011775825.1 Candidatus Zhuqueibacterota bacterium
CACTATAAAGCACGTCAGGACAGAAATCCACCCCATTCGGCCAAACAAGCGTGCCTATTTCGTGATCGACTCTCACCTTCTTGAAAAATTCTACGTCCTCTAACGGGGCAAAGACCCCTCCACGCCCCACAATTCGATTCCTGAAGTCCAATTCTGCTTTCTCCCCATTAGTGAATGTTAATTCAAGGCGATACTTTTCAATATGCCTAACCTTCGTAATTCGTGGTAACATAGGAAACTCCTATTCTAATGGTTCAATTTTTTGAGCTGGCTGGTCTTTGCGCAAACTCTCCCAGTTCTGCATTAATTCTTTTTGATGGAGGGCAGCCCACTCAATAACCATTGACTTAGCTCGGTGTGGTGAACTGCCGCGCAAAATTGTGATAGGATTGATAGCGATCTGTGCTTCATGATTGCCGTAAATAGCGTGAAAGTGAGGCGGCGATTGATCATCAAAATACATTCGAATAATGATACCAAAGAAACGGCTAATCTCTGGCATGCTATCTCCAATTCTATGTCTTGGTTATCAGCTTAAACTTAATTTAATTTAGAACACATTTTGAGAAAATGCAATCTTGAAAATCTCGACCCAATTGCAAATCACACGGAATCGCTGAGGTCATAGCGGATAAAGCAGCTTGATAGTAGTTTTGGATGTCAGTGCTAACATTGATCTAATCGACTCCTTGACATACGATTTCCATTCCCTCTTAGACATAAGTGAGCTCCTCTTTGATGTATTCCCACCTATTAGATTTGATCCCGTCCTCCGTGACCAGATCTACCTTCACATCCAAAAGTTCTTCCAAAAAATCAGCCAGATGAATAAACAAGAATCCAATCGGCTCTCGAAATTTAACCAAAATGTCAAGGTCACTATCCTTGTCCTGGTCACCTCTCACATAGGAACCCAAAACCGCCATCCTTTCGACCTTGTATTTTTGCTCCAAGTCGGTGCTGTGGCGGCTCAAAACTTCTCTTATTTCTTCCAAATTCCTCATAACTCAATATTGGCCGTAGCGAAGGTCTAGCCTCACTTCCCCCTTCTTATAATCTCCAGCATTTCGCGGACGGCTGTTTCCATGCCTACCATCACCGCTTTGGCGACGATGGCATGGCCGATGTTCAGCTCCTCGATTTGTTCGATGTCCAAAATGTCACGCACGTTGTGATAGTTCAAACCATGTCCGGCGCTCACGCCGAGTCCCAATTTTGACGCTGCCATGGCCATGGACCGGAGTTTTTCCAGTTCATCGGCAATGGAGCTCAAATCTTCGGCATTGGCGTACATGCCGGTGTGCAGTTCCACATAATCCGCCCCGCAACGAACCGCGGCTTTGATTTGCTGAACGTCCGGATCCACGAAGAGCGAAACCACAATGTTATGATTGTGGAGCTGATTGATGACCTCTTCGATCCAGTCGGGATTGCTCTGCACATCCAATCCGCCTTCGGTAGTCACTTCCTCGCGTTTCTCCGGAACCAGGGTCACCATATCCGGCACCACTTCCGTGGCAATTTTGACCATTTCATCGGTCGCCGCCATCTCCAAATTCAGATGCGTTTTGACCACCTCTTTAAGCAAATACAAATCCTTATCTCGAATGTGGCGCCGATCTTCGCGCAAATGGCACACAATGCCATCGACGCCGGCCATCTCGGAAACGATGGCAGCGGCCACCGGATCCGGCAACTCACCCTTGCGAGCCTCCCGAACCGTCGCGACGTGATCGACATTTACTCCAAGTCTTACCATTCTCGGTCCTCCTAATTTACAACCTCTGATAACTTAACGAATTTAAATCCCTTTTTGTGCAATTTGGGGAGTTCGTTCTTTAGCACTCGTAACGTCAGGTCTTCGGCGCTGCAAACTCCGATGGCCCTCCCCTCCCGGCTGGCTAATTCAGCCAAATGAAGCAACTGTTGACGGATGAACGGTGCCTCCTTAATCGTGTCCAGAAAGGTGTGAACGACTCCGCAAGCAACGCCCTTTTTTCTGGCCAAAGTGCAATCGTCCGGCGGACCCTCTCTCTCCACGAGCAAACTCAGCTCCGCTTTCCCGGTCTCATCGAGGATAGCTTCAAGCAGCGCCCCATCCAGGTTTGCTTCTCCGCCGATATGAATGTATACGCTAACTACACCTTGAACGGATGCAATGCCTCTTCGAACCCGTTTCCGAATCTCTTTCACAGTCATATTCGATTCCAATCGATATTCATCTCCGACTTTGCCATTCGTTGTCTCGAATGGAATCTGCACAACCACTTCGTGCTGACTTTCAGCAGCCATGCTTGTGACTTCCCGTGTGTGGTTCAAGCCAGGAAACGCTGCCAAGCCAATTTGTGCATCCAGGCTCATGAATTCCTCGAGCAGCGCGTCGTTGGCCCGATGCAGCTCGCGCACGATTAAAGCAATGCTGCCTGCCACTCGATTGAGTTCGGAATCTTTCCGCAACGTTAAAGCAAACAGCGGTTCGTTTTGAACACCCACCTCAATGACGGCCACGTCTCCTTCCGGATTGGAGTCCGCTCTTAACAACTGCCCGCCCTCTTCCTTGAATCGCCCCACCAGCGCAGTGTAGGGTTCGACGATTGCCAAATCTTTTGGGATCCGAACCGTCTTACTCAGACTGTCGCCCGAGATCCAATCCACTTGAATGCCGTACTCAAACAAAACCTGGTACACGCTTAGCCTGAGCGCTTCTTTTTTGCTGCATGGTTTGGGTTCGGATGCTTGCGCAAAGAACTTGAGATCGAGGTCACGTTGACTGAGAAACTTGACCGTTCCAAGAATCAATACGGAAACAAGTAACGTCCCAAGGAGTCTGACTTTCCAACGCGGCACCATGTTATTGAAACAACACTTTCAATTCGCTCCAGGGAGGGTCTTCACCGTTTGTGAAATCTTCCCAGCGATAGATGACCCAGTCCCCGGATTCGTTTTTCTCAAGGGAGAACTGCGACTGTCCTCGATATTCTATCGGAATGTTCTCATTCTGCCTTTGATGATGCAAAATAAGTTCATAATTTTGGGTAAACGTGGCCGTGGTTGCGCCCTCATTGCGTTGCTCTTCAACGAAGCGCAATGTATGAATCGAGTCGGCCGGGGTTACCTGCAGCAGTTGAGTCACATATCTGCGCTCGTCTAACAACTGCCAATTCTGGAACGTACCGGGATTGGCGGCTGCCACGCCCCGATCCGGTACAAAGATAAACGTGTTCTCCGAACGAGTCGTATCCACAAAACTGCGGATGTAATTTTCCACGTTTCGCTCTTCAAACGCAATTCTGAGATTGATAAAAACGATGTCCGGAGTGCTGGGCGGTATGAAATTGGAAGGATTTGTTGGAGGTTCCGGTTGTCGGGTGGTAAAGGGATTTTCGCAACCCGCGAAGACACCGAAAAGCAGGAGAATCAAGCTAATCCGTTTTGCTGAGAAAAGGGCTTGCAAGTGACTTTACGAATGCGTTAATTTATATTAAAATACGAACGTATCTATTCAGGTAGATAGATAGGCTGTAGGTTTTTAGGCTGCTGACGGATTGGCAATCATGAACTACAAAATTCTGAAGGAGGAGCTATATGGATGAACCTCCCGGATCAGTCGCTCATTACCCCAAACCTAACAGCCTACAGTCTAAACGTCTGAGTAGTTACAGACGAACTTAAATTCGAGTTGTTATGTTATTTCGACTTATTCTTCTGTTCACCGTTGTTCCGTTAGTGGAACTCGCCTTGCTCATCAAATTAGGTCAGGCGATTGGATTGCTCAACACCATCGCCATCGTCATCCTAACCGGGGTTGTTGGCGCCTCTCTGGCTCGCTCCCAGGGATTTGGCGTGCTGCAACGCATTCAAAATGAGCTTGCCCAGGAAAAACTCCCCGGCGACAGCCTGTTTGACGGAGCTTTGATTTTAGCCGGCGCTCTGTTACTGCTCACCCCGGGTCTCATCACCGACGTGTTGGGATTCGCGTTGCTGCTTCCGTTTAGCCGCATCTTCGTCAAAATGTATTTGAAAAAATACTTCCGCAGAAAAATTCAATCGGGTGAAATCCACGTCCACTACAAAGTGGAGGAGTAATCAGTGGCTGAACGAAAACTCGTTAGTGCACGTCATTCCGGCATTGTTTTGTGCCGGAATCTCCAGGAATT
>JAABYK010000607.1 GCA_011775825.1 Candidatus Zhuqueibacterota bacterium
CCCTCTCTTGGCCAAGAGAGGGGGATTTAGGGGGTGAGTTCGAAAAAAGTTTCGCTGTAGTGATACTGTCTGAACGAAAAGTCCTCAAATCTAAAGAAATCATGGTTCGACTCCGCTCACCATGAAGAAATTTAGCTTCATCCTGAGCGAAGTCGAAGGATGTTGGTTGAGCAATATCGACTTTTCGTTTAACCACTAAATATCTAACTAAATTCCATGATATTTATTAAAAAAAATAAGAAAAAACAGATTCATATATTAAAGCAATTTCATTATCCCACCTTAAAGAATTTAAAAGGTAGCTAACAAACAAAAGGGCATCAAAAAGGATTCTAAATGCTCTAAACAGCGCGAAGATGCTTCATCGCAATTGCGGCCAAAAAGCAAGAACTTCTTTATGGCCACAGGCGTATCAGCCGGGGGTTTGGAGGCTCTGGACTCATGCTTTAGAAATGTGCCAGAAGGAAGATGGCGGGACGGCCTTTATTGTCGTGTAAAACAGCGATAGAATGAAGAAACATAAAAATAAAAAAGATTCAGAATTCAACGAACTGTGCGAGCGAGCTAAAAAACGGGTGAAGGAACACAGCGATGAGATTCAAGAACCGGCCGCTATAGATGAAGCGAAGCTGATTCAGGAGCTGCAGACTTATCAGACAGAGTTGGAAATTCAAAACGAAGACCTTCGCCATACCCAACAGGAACTGGAAGCATCACGCACCAAGTATTATGAACTTTACGACTTTGCTCCTGTCGGCTATTTGGTTTTTGATCAACAAGGCGTGATCAAAGAAGCGAATCTTACCGGAGCTAATTTGTTAGGCGTTCAAAGACGCTTTCTGATTAATACCCCGTTTTTGGTTTTTGTTATGCCAAAGTCGCGCGATGAGTTTTATACGCACCTGCACAAAGTATTCAAAACCGGTAAGAAAGAAAGATGTGAACTGCAACTTCAAAGAAAAGACCACGGTCAGTTAGAAGTTTTACTTGAGAGCATAACCCGGCAAGATGATGAACCAAACGTCGGCAGATGTTTATCTGCCGTAAGCGACATTAGCGAACGCAAGCGGACGGAACAGGCCTTGCGTGAAAGTGAGGAAAGGCTCTCCGTCATTCTAAAGTCTACCATGGATGCCATCATCACCATTGACGACGCTCACCGCATCGTTCTTTTTAATGAAGCGGCGGAAAAAGTATTTCGCTGCTCTGCTGCTGAGATGATCGGTCAACCAATACACAAATACCTCTGTAAAAACCTGCAAAGGTTGATCACAAATTATATGAAAGTCCCTAGTGGGCGTAAAAAAAGCAAGCAATATATGTTATCGCCAAAAGGGCTTACAGCGCGTCGTGCTGACGGAGAACAATTTCCCTTTGAAGCCACAATCTCGCATGTTGAAGTATCCCGACAGAGCCTCTACACGATTATCTTGCGGGATATCAATGACCACAAGCGTGCGAAGGCAGAACTCAAGAAATTGCGGCTCGAGAAGATTTATCTGCGGGAAGAAATTGACAGTGAGTATAATTTTGGAGAAATTGTAGGCGCCTCAAACGCCATGAAAAAGGTGTTTAAGAACATAGAAAAAGTAGCTGCCACGGATTCAATTGTGCTTCTGACGGGTGAAACCGGAACGGGAAAAGAACTGATTGCCAGAGCCATCCATAATTTAAGCAGTTGGGAAAGGAACGTCCTGATAAAAGTAAATTGTGGCGCCTTACCGGCTAATTTAGTCGAAAGTGAACTTTTCGGACATGAAAGGGGCGCTTTTACAGGAGCTACCGAGAAAAGGAAAGGCCGATTTGAGCTTGCTAATGGCGGCACCATATTTCTGGACGAAGTAGGTGAGCTGCCTTTGGATACCCAGGCCAAACTCCTACGAGTTTTAGAGCAGCAAGAATTTGAACGAGTTGGCGGCACACAAACATTAAAGGTGAATGTCAGAGTCATTGCCGCCACCAATCGCAATCTGGGAGAAGCGGTCAAGCAGGGCGCTTTTCGCTCTGCTCTGTTTTACCGCTTGAATATCTTTCCCATATCTATCCCACCTCTTCGAGAGCGCATGGACGACATTCCGCTTTTAACCAACCATTTTATCAAAAAATTTTCCAGCAGACTGGGCAAACGCATAGAGAGCATTAACCCCAAAGCCATGGAAAAGCTCATGAATTACGATTGGCCAGGAAATGTACGTGAGTTGGCCAACATTCTGGAGCGAGCCGTGATTCTCTGCGAGGACAACGTCTTAAAACCCGAGCATATTAGCATTTCAGCTCAACACTCGGCTACAAAAGTTGAATTGTCAACGCTCGAAGACGCGGAACGTGAGCACATTCTGAAGGCCCTGGAAAAAACCGGGGGTCTTGTGGGGGGCCCGAAAGGCGCTGCGGAGTTGCTGGGTCTTAAACGGACCACGTTATTGACCAAAATGAAAAAACTGGGCATTGGTTAATAATCGTCGAAATAATGACAGATGAACGGCTCCAGATATGCAATTCCAAGCAAACTGGATTCAGTTTTAAGAGTTTGTAAAAAAGCCACTTAGTTAACAAACTAAGCGGTTTTTTTATTCTGGCACGGATTTGGTAAGAGTTACGGCAAATCCCTTGCCCAATTATCAAGCTCTCAATAGACGTCTGGGACCATTCGGCTAATCATTAAATGGTAAACCGCAGCATAAAAACTTGAGATGGTGAGAGGCTCGATGATGAAACATAGTATCAAACATTCCGACAGCCAAAAGGCTGCACAGAAACGTCAAGCTTTTGAAACGCATCTCTTCCCATTGATGGATCGACTCTACTCCACAGCCTTATCAATGACCAAGGACCCACTGGATGCGGAAGACCTGGTTCAGACTACCTATTTAAAAGCTCATCGTCATTTCGGTCAATTTAAGCAAGGCAGCAACTTCCGCGCCTGGATGTATCGTATCCTAACCAACAACTTTATCAATGAGTATAGGAAAAAGAAGCAAAAGCCGACCCAGGTAGACTTCGAAAAGACCGTTGCACGATGGGCCAACGACAATACCAGAGAGGTCGATAGCGACTCTGCATCCGATTTGCATATGGAGTATCGGGAGCTATTTGATGATTCCATTACCGCTGCTTTAGATAAATTGCCAGAACATTATCGCATACCGGTCTTGTTGTGTGATATGAATGAATTAAAATATAGGGAGATAGCCGAAATTCTTCATTGCCCCATTGGTACTGTCATGTCGCGCATTAGACGCGGTCGCCAAAAGCTGGCAAGTTCTCTGAAAGATTATGCTGCAGCGAACGGTTATGTAAAAACGTCCAATTGATAGGTTCATACAAGCCATCCCATTGCTTTAAGTCTCGGAAACGCCAGCGCAATCGAGACGCTTGTGCTACGATTGGTATTTTCTAAGCGAGAGCTTATCCAACACGCCGGGATAAACACCGGCGCCCCAAAATCTAAGGAAGGTAGATTGATGACCAAAGACATAACTGACATCAGGCTCACAGAGCTTTCGCCACTGCTGAAATTCGTGTTTACGCTCTTTCTGGTCATGATCGGGGTTTCTTATATGGTTTCCATGTTCAATCTCTATTTAACCTATCATCTCACTGATGGGGACCCCGGCCTGACAATCGAGGATCTAAGACGCTCTTTTTACGGCAATCGAAATCAGACTTTACTCGCTTCCAAAATTGACGGTGGGAGCATGGAGCAGTACCTACCGTCTCCCGGCGCAAAAGAAGCAATTCTGTCGTGGATACAAGATGGAACACCGAAAACAGGTTTTAAAGAAGTAGAACATATTTTTGAAAACCGCTGTGTGAGATGTCACAACCCAAACGGACTCATGTGGAAAAGACCGCTCACAACTTTTGAATTGGTAAAAGAGGTCACGGTCGTCGATCGAGGAGAACCTGTCTCCCTCTGGGCGCGGGTGGCTCACACGCATTTGATGTCCCTTGCGGTTGTATTTTTTGGCCTAAGTATCATTTTCTCCCTCTGTGGTGCAGGACAAAAAATGAAAACCTTTCTTATGCCGCTACCTTTCTTAGCTCTATTTGTCGATTTTGGGTCTCGTGCCCTGATCAAATATATTCCGGCATTTGTTTACGTTATGGCCGGTGCAGGCGCTCTTATGGGACTTTCCATGGCCGTGCTGATTGTAGCGCCCCTTTATGAAATGTGGATCCGGGGAAACAAGGTGAAACCTGAGTCGTAAAACGTGTCCTCGCGTGATCCGCCAAAAACAGATAGACTTCAGAAAACGGACGTAACAGCGAGCAAAGCCGAGCCTGAAAAATTCATAACCACAAAGGCTCAAAGATACAAAGTTTCACAAGATATTAAAAAATAAGCTATTATGACAAAAAACACTCACCAAAGCAAAAACATCGATAAGACTCAGTTGGAATTGAACTTTCTTTATAATCTAAGAATCTTAGTTAGTGGCCTGGTGTCTTGATGGCAAAAATTTATGAATAATCCAGGTGACAGAAAATTAGAACTTTATAGTCGGCGAATTTGCAAGTTTAATAATTTTGGACGAATTTGAATAAAATGGGGTAGCCAATTGTTTCCAAAAATGCACTTGGAAAGTGGGTCTCACATTTTTGGTCATTCATAAAAAAAGTCTGTTGATCTGTTTTTATTCATGTTACCTCTGACCCAGGAAATTCTAGGGAGATAAATATGTCGAAATTGAAGGAATTAGCTAACTTAGGTCAATCCATCTGGTACGATTACATCCGTCGATCCTTTATCACATCAGGTGAGTTTGAAGAACTCATTGATGAGGGATTGCGCGGGGTAACTTCCAATCCCACCATTTTTGAGAAAGCCATCGCCGGCAGCGCCGATTACGACGAAGAGCTTCAACATCTCGTCAGCGCCGGCAAATCCGTGGATGAAATTTACGAGGCCCTTGTTTTAGATGACATCGGTTGCGCCGCGGATCTGCTGCGACCTGTGTACGATTCCACCGACGGCCTCGATGGCTATGTCAGCCTGGAGGTAAGTCCGAAATTGGCTCACCAATGCCACCATTTCAGAAGCCAAGCGACTGTTTGCAACTTTGCATCGGCCCAACGTGATGATCAAAGTGCCGGCCACACTGGCAGGTCTGCCAGCGATTAGCGAATTAATCTCGAAAGGCATCAATGTGAATGTCACGCTGATCTTCGATCTTGAAAATTACCGGGCGGTGGCCGGAGCTTACCTGGATGGATTGGAAAAACTATTGGCCAATGGTGGTGAGCTTAAAAGGTGTCCTCGGTGGCCTCCTTTTTTGTCAGCCGAGTGGACACGGCTGTAGAGCAGGCTCTTGAAGAAAGGGGCAATGAAGACTTGACGGGCAAAATCGCCATTGACTGATGCAAAGTATAACCGAGAAACGCGATCAGCTTCTGGAAGGGCAAAAAGACCACAAGGCCTCCCTGGGCAAATATCAAGATGCCGTTGACCGTGCCCTCCATGAATTGCGTGACAATCAGATTATGTCGCGCATCTGGGCGCACGACCACACGGTGTGGAAAGATGATCCCGATGAAATCAGCAACCGGTTGGGTTGGCTCCACAGCCCGGAAGTGATGCCGGAGAATGTGTCAAAAATCGAGGCTTTGGTGAAGGAGGTGCGCGCGGATGGCTACACGCACGCGCTGCTGTTGGGCATGGGCGGCTCCAGCCTCGCGCCCGAAGTGTTCCGATTCACGTTTGGCGTCAAAGAAGGCTATTTAGATCTGGCGGTGCTGGACAGTACCGACCCCGGAGCCGTTCTCGATTATACCAAAAAGTTAAATCCTGAAAAGTCGCTCTTTATCGTGTCCACCAAATCGGGCGGTACGGTAGAAACGCTTTCGTTCTTCAAATATTTTTACAACCGGGTGACCCAAGCAGTGGGAGCTGACAACGCCGGCAAACACTTTATCGCTATAACCGATCCAGGTAGCAAACTGGAAGACCTGGCACAATCTTATAATTTTCGAAAAACTTTCCTCAATGATCCAAACATTGGTAGCCGCTATTCTGCCCTTTCTTACTTCGGCTTGGTGCCGGCAGGCTTGATCGGAATGGACTTGGAAAAGCTCCTGGATCGAGCCGCCACCATGGTCTGTAATTGTGAAGGATGCAATTGTCCCATAGAAGGCGACAACTCTGGTGCATGGC
>JAABYK010000659.1 GCA_011775825.1 Candidatus Zhuqueibacterota bacterium
GCCTTTGTTATGGAGAACGTCGGTGGAATGGTCAGAGGCAGAATGCGTGGACGATTTCGAGAATTGATGCTCGAACTGAAACGCACCGGATACAATGTTAAATGCTTTGCTGCAAACGCAATGCACTACGGCGTGCCACAGAGCCGGACGCGCCTGTTTTGGATAGGCTTGAAGGACGGCAATCCGACTTTCCCCGAACCTTCCACAAATATGATCCGAATGATGGACGTTCTTTCGGATCTCGGTAACAAGATGAACGAAAAGAAAGATCATTATTGGATTGATGAGTCGCCGGAAGGTCGAAACACCAGGACATGGCCATTGGCAAGAGCCGCAAAACAAGGTGAAACGTATGCCGGCCACCAAAAGAGAATGAGATGGAACCGACCGGCATTGTGTCTCATGGCCGGTGACACAATCAACAAACCCTATCTGCGAAACCATCATTGTCACCCGCTTTACACCAGGACCTTGAGCGCGCTGGAGATGAAGCGAGTTGCGACGTTCCCCGACAACTTCAAGCTGCCTGAATGGCGCGCGCACAAGCTCATTGGAAATTGTGTTCCACCAGAGTTCATGAGGCGGATTGGTGAGCACATCAAGGGATTGATCGATGGATTTTGAGGCAATGCGGGATAAGTTGATCATTTTCGAACTCATGAGATAAATGTTATCAAGAAGTCTATGATTTCAAGACACGAGGAATTCAGAAAAAGGATAAGTCCGAAAGATGCCGAAAAGCCAGTGGAAAGACCTTGACATGGAGAGTCGACTTGATGAAGTTGAGGACATGGCAGCACGTGGACTCATGGAGGAAGACATCGCACACAACCTCGGCATACACAGAACTACGCTCTGGCGATGGAAGCAAGAATATCCGCAACTTGCGCAACGCCTAAAAAACGGAAATGCCGTAACCAATCAAAGAGTGGTAAGTGCCCTATACAAGCGAGCGATGGGCTATTCTTACAAAGAGACTCGAACGGAGTACCAGGTTAAAACTGTAGTTGACGAACAAACCGAAACGCAAAAAGTGGTTGCTGGCAAACCTCTAAAGGTAATTGAGACAGTCAAGGAGATGGCACCTGATGTAACGGCACAAATCTATTGGACTAAAAACAGGATGCCAGATCAGTGGCGCGATAAACAGCCGTTCGAATCTCAAATAAATTCGAGAGAAAACCTGGGACTCATTGCTATTCCGGATGAAAAGCCGGAATACAAATACATGGTGAAAATGATGAAAAAACTCAAACCGGAAATAAGGCGAGAAGTCCTTAAGCTATTGGGTGCGTCTGACAATTACGTCGAGAACGATGGTCTTAAAGAGCTTGCTGGTATCACAGGAAATATGCCATCACTGGACGATCTGATTGTGCAAAAACGTCAGGAAAGGGGGCTA
This sequence comes from Candidatus Zhuqueibacterota bacterium, assembly GCA_011775825.1. Lineage (GTDB taxonomy): Bacteria > Zhuqueibacterota > Zhuqueibacteria > Oceanimicrobiales > Oceanimicrobiaceae > JAABYK01. The sequence goes on from JAABYK010000659.1 coordinate 1,403, forward strand.
TTCATCGAGGAATAGCCAAAAAACTCGAGAACGAGACCATATCAGAAATGGAAGAACGCTAAAAACAACGTAAGAATAGCGCAACTGCTACGATTGCAATTAATAAAAACAACAGATTAAGGCACTACAGCGTTGGTACTGTACACCAACGACCGGCGATTTGCAGACGATTTTTGACAAAGAAGCAGCAGTGAAATTACAGCAACATTACCGGCTAAGAGATGTGGCTAAGATGTGCGCTGTATCCGAAAAGACAGTTTATCGATGGGTTTACGAAGGACGGTTAAAGGCCCATCGGATTGCTGGCTCAGTGCGGGTTCCAAGAACCGAGCTACTTAAAATCATCCAGCCGTTATGAAAACCAAGGCCATCCATCCGTCACAATTCTATTGTCACATTGCTTCGATTTGGGGGATACTTCCGCTTTTTGGTGTTCAGATATTGAGGGGATTCAGTTTAATTCATCTTTCATTTTTCGACGTCTGACTTTAAAAAAGGTTTGCATTTATGAACAAATTCTACTATCTTATTAATGCTGAAATTACCCGTGGTTTTTTTATGTCTTTTCAGACATAAAAGAGCAAGACCCCTCAAGGTTGTGGGTGTCCGGTAACGGCCCCAAAATACCCACGGGTATTTCAGCCAGCCTTGAGGGGTTTTGCGCAATAAGGAGGTGCAAGATGCGCCGGAAACTCCTTTCCCACCGTTCCAAGAAGAAACCCACCAACAATGACAAATCGCAGACCTTCCACGGACTTGCCGACGCCGACGGCTTGGAAAGTTTGTTGACTTTCGAAGAGAGCCAGGTTCAACGCTTGATCATGCGTGCGTCAATTTACCGATACAGACACATGACCTATTTTAGAGTGAATCTGGACGGGCCCACTCTAAAGGCTATCCAAAGCCTCATGAGAAAAGGAAAGTGCAAGGACGCCGTAACTCTGCTCAAAGACAAGGACGTATGGGTACCGGATGAATTCCAGGCCTCCTGGAATTTGATTCCCGATACGAGACTTGATCCTTATGTCCGGTACACAAGGCGCTAAGTTCAACATCGCCGCCGGTGAAGTATGATCCCGGCGGCTATACCATTTCAAAATAAAATGAGGATGATACAAAATGGCCTGTTTAAGAAAAGTCAAAAACACGTGGCAATTGCAATTTTACCTTGATGGCAAAAGAAGGTACAAGCAATTCTCACCCAAGACCCCTAAGTCCGTTGTATTGGCCGAGAAGAAGCGAATCGAAGCAGAACTCGCTCTACATAAGGCCGGTGTAAAGAAATTTGCTGAAAAGACGGAAAGAGTCGATTCTATCACACTGAGGGAACTTACCGAGAAAGTGCATGAAGCAAGACAGAATGAAGTCAGCGACGATACCTTGAAACGCAATCTTTACGCAATGAAAGTCTTTATGGAAGTAGTCGGCGCTGACATGCTGGTTTCAAATCTTAAGTCAGATCATATTGACCAATTCAAGAAAGCCAGGTACGAAATCGCAAGCAATGAATACGAACGCAAGGGATGGAAATTTGAGGGCGATAAAATAAAACGAGGCATCAATAAAGACTTGGAGAATGTGAGATCTGTTTTTAGAGTCGCGGCCCAAAAAGGCATGATTTCCGAAAGCATGGTTCCGAAGATTGAACGTTACAAGATCGACAAAGTGCGAGTGCCGAAATATTTGAATGATGAGGAAATCATAGCCATTGCCAACCAGCTTGAAGGTGAAGCTCGGCTTGCATTCTGGATCATACGTTACACCGGCGCCCGACGCGGTGAAATTGCGCGTAAGTCCTTAGATGAAGATAGGGGTCTGAAATGGAAGCACGTCGATTGGATGGGTAACAAAGTCAGACTCTACGGCAAGAAAAAGGAGCGCTTGGTGACCCTTCATCCAAAGCTAAGAACTATCCTTTTGGACAGAAAAGCCGAGCTGGGAAATTCATTCGATCCCGAAGATCACATCATTCATTTCGTTAGGGATACGCTAACCGAATATTTTTCAAGAGCAATGAAAAAGGCAGGAATAAACAAAACCGGGGCCGTTCATATACTAAGACACACCGCGATTACAAAGGTCTTGGGATCAAGTCGAAATATCCGAGTCGCTCAG
>JAABYK010000126.1:0-1312 GCA_011775825.1 Candidatus Zhuqueibacterota bacterium
TTAGAGTAATGGGTCCTTTGTCGTGGAAGGACAGTTCGGAAATCTGTAATCGACTCAATGTGATGTTTGTATGTTTAAACGAAATTTCCTTTCAATACTTGCTGGTGGAACAATTCCGTTGAAGCTTAGAGCTTTTGATTCTTGTGAATACCGGATCGAGAAGATTCGCTTCAATAGTAGACAAATCTCTATTGAAAATCAACCCAATCATCAAAATCCGGATGTGCATTTCTTATAAATGGGGGCTTCCAAAAAACCGCCTGACCGCGTCACTACGAACAATTCCGCTTACTTATCGGAGTGTGAAGTATGTTTGTAGTGGGTGCGTAAGCGCTTAATTTTACTACTTTTTAGACAGCCTTTATAAATGCGTGAACGAAAACGGATGAACCCCGATATTCGGTAATGTTTCGAGCCAGAATCTCTGGTTGTAGGCACGGAGATTCCCGCCCCTGCCGATGCAGGGACAGGCTTACCCTATGTGGGAATGACTCGAAAAGGCCGTGTCCGTTCAGACTATTTGCGGTCAATTTTGTGCTCTGGGCCCCCCGACGAATTCTCAAAAATAAGAAAAGGGACAGTATTGACTCATTTTTTCTATTCAATTTTAGTTTTTAAAAAACAATAGCTTGGAAATTTTTTAGTTCAGAGAAATCGGGACACTTAAGACTCAATTAAGCTCTGAATAAACGTGATGGATTCCGACAGGTATAGAACTAAATATATAAAAAATATAGCTTTATTAAGCTTCTGCTCATCTAAAAAAATTCTGGTACAAAGATTGCGTTTTCGCGAACATACTTGAACGGAAACGAAAAACTAAGCCTCAGGCTAATGCAGCGAGCTTCTGCAGCGTGCTCATCGTTCCATTCACTTTCTATTCCATGGCGTAAGAAAACAGCGTTTCTCAATCACACATTGAAGGAGGCGTTATGTCTGAGTCTACCCCCTCCATCTGGCAAGCGATGCAAGCGAAGGGATATACGCGCCGTGAATTTCTTCGGTTTTGCAGTTTCGCCGCAGCCGTCGCTGGAGTTAAGGCATCCGGTGTGGCCAGTGTTGTGCAGGCCTTCGAGAAGAAACCGCGTCCCCCGGTGGTGTGGCTTCACTTCCAGGAATGTACCTGTTGCAGCGAATCGTTTATCCGTTCATCGCATCCGATTGTCGCGGACGTCGTATTCGACTATCTGTCGCTGGATTACACTGAGACGTTACAGGCAGCAGCGGGCGATCAAGCGGAAAAGTGCATGCACGATACCGTCAAAAACCATGCAGGCGAGTACATCCTTCTTGTGGAAGGGTCGGTTCCCAT
>JAABYK010000126.1:1364-2262 GCA_011775825.1 Candidatus Zhuqueibacterota bacterium
TCTGCGGGAAACGGCAAAGGATGCCGCAGCCGTGATCGCATGGGGCAGCTGTGCATCCAATGGCTGCATTCAAGCAGCAAATCCGAATCCCACCAATGCCACGCCCATTCACAAGATTCTCGGCAAGCCCGTGATCAACGTTCCCGGTTGTCCGCCCATTGGCGACGTCATGACCGGAGTGGTGACCCACATTCTCGTGTACGGTCGCATGCCGCAATTAGACGGCCAGGGGCGTCCGAAAGAATTTTACAGTCGCCGAGTTCATGACACCTGTTATCGACGGCCCTATTATGATGCAGGGTTGTTTGTGGAAGCGTGGGATGATGAAAAGGCCCGCAAGGGTTACTGTCTCTACAAGATGGGCTGTCGCGGACCGGTCACCTACAACGCCTGCTCGGTGACACGCTGGAACGAGGGCACCAGCTATCCGATCCAGTCCGGTCACGGATGTATTGGCTGCAGCGAGAATGGGTTCTGGGATAACGGCCCCTTTTATCGGCATCTGGCTTCCTTCCCCGGATTTGGCATTGAGACCACAGCCGATACCATTGGCACGATAGTGGGAGTGGGTGCATTAGCCGGGGTGGCGGCGCATGCCGTAACCACAAATATCCGCAAGCGCCAGCTTATCACCGAACACAAGGAAGAATCCGTGAACAATGTAAAAAAGGAGAAAGGAGGTGAGGAATAATGGCACGCGTAGTCGTCGATCCGATCACCCGTATCGAAGGGCATTTGCGCATCGAAGCGGTTGTGGAAAATGGCAAAATCACGGAGGCATACAGCTCCGGCACCATGGTTCGTGGGTTTGAGAAAATCCTGAAAGGCCGCGATCCGAGAGATGCCTGGGCCTTCACCGAACGCGCTTGCGGCGTCTGCACAACCGTGCATGCCTTGG
>JAABYK010000126.1:2268-5584 GCA_011775825.1 Candidatus Zhuqueibacterota bacterium
CAGCGTGCGAACCGTCGAGGATGCACTCGGGACTTCCGTTCCGCAAAACGCCGAAATCATCCGAAACCTGATGTTTGGTACGCAATACGTGCAAGACCATGTCGTGCATTTCTACCACCTACATGCTTTGGATTGGGTGGATGTAGTGAGTTCACTCTCAGCGGATCCCAATGAGACATCGCGCATCGCGCAATCCATTTCAAATTGGCCAAAATCCTCGCCTAAGTACTTTTCTGACATACAAAAGCGCATAAAGGCGTTTGTGGAAAGCGGTCAACTCGGCATTTTTGCAAATGGCTATTGGGGTCATCCGGCCTATAAACTCCCGCCCGAGGTGAACTTATTGGGTGTTGCCCACTATCTGGAAGCACTGGAATGGCAAAAAGAAATCGTCAAGATTCATACGATCTTTGGCGGCAAAAATCCCCATCCCAACTATCTGGTGGGCGGAGCTCCTTGCTCCATCAATCTGGACNNGATGCGATTCAGTTTGTGGAGCAGGTGTACCTGCCGGACCTCATTGCCGTAGCCGGATTTTATAAAGACTGGGCCGGCATCGGTGGCGGGCTGAAAAATTATCTGGCGTACGGCGATTTGCCCACACGTGGATACAATCAACCCGATGCGTTCAAATTTCCGCGCGGCGCTATTCTGGGCCGCAACCTGAACGAAGTGCATGAGGTTAACGGTCGTGATGCAGAAGAGATTAAGGAATACATTGCCCATTCCTATTACAAGTATTCGGTTGGCGACGAAAGCGGCTTACACCCCTGGTCCGGCGAAACCGAATTTAATTACACCGGTCCCAAACCGCCCTACGATTACCTGAATGTCGATGGCAAGTATTCGTGGCTGAAGACACCACGTTGGAAGGACAATCCTATGGAGGTTGGCCCTTTGGCGCGGTTGCTCGTGGGCTATGCCAAAGGCAGCACCGAAATCCAGGATGTGGTAAATGAAGCACTCCAGCAGCTTAAGGTTCCGGTCACGGCGCTGTTTTCGACGCTCGGTCGAACTGCGGCGCGTGGGCTTGAAACCCGCCTTGTGGTGCACTGGATGAAAGAATTTTACGGCCAACTGGTGGCCAATATCAAAGGCGGGGATACGCGCACGTTCAATGAAGAAAAATGGGATCCGCAGACCTGGCCGGAGGAGTGCGAGGGCGTGGGATTGAGTGAAGCTCCGAGAGGTGCGCTGGCCCATTGGATTCGTATTAAAGACAAAAAAATCTACAATTACCAGCTTGTCGTTCCGAGTACCTGGAATGCTTCGCCGAAAGATCACAAGGGTCAACGTTCGGCGTATGAAGAGTCGCTGATTGGTACACCCGTTGCGAACAACGACCAGCCGGTCGAGATCCTGCGTACTGTGCATTCTTTCGATCCATGCATTGCGTGCGCAGTGCATTTGTATGATCCGGAAGGCAAGCACATTCATCAGGTCAAATTCAACTGAGGAGGGCGTTATGGCTAACACGGGAGCAATACCTTATCGCCGTGTGTATGTCTGGGAGTTCCCGGTGCGGTTGTACCACTGGGTCAATGCGCTCTGCGTTTTGGTGCTGATCGCAACCGGATACTTGATTGGCAAGCCTTTGGCCATCACCTACTCAAACGAAGCCTATCAGCAGTACTGGTTCGGCACGGTTCGATTCGTTCATTTTGTGACGGCATTCATTTTCTTCTTCAATTTCTTAGTGCGGATTTACTGGGGTTTTGTTGGCAATGAATACGCTCGCTGGCAGAACTTCATCCCGTTCAAAAAGGCACAGCTTCGTGAAATGAGGGAGATCCTCAGGGTCGATGTTCTTCAGGCAAAAGTACGAGGTCTGATTTCCGTCGGTCACAATGCCCTTGCAGGAATCACCTATTTTCTTTCGTTTCTGGCATTTCTATTTCAAGCTGTAACCGGCTTTGCTTTGTATTCGAGCATGAGTGAATCATTCTTGCCGCGTCTGTTCTCCTGGGTTGTCCCTCTGATGGGCGGAGATTTCGCGGTTCGGCAGTGGCACCATATGTTCATGTGGTTCTTTGTGATTTTCACAATCATTCACATCTACCTGGTATTTTACCACGATTANNCCACGATTACATTGAAGGCCGCGGAACCACTTCTTCAATGGTCGGAGGCTGGAAATTTGAACGGGAAGACCTTCTCAAATAGTCCGAAAAACGTTCTCATCCTGGGCATCGGCAACGTGCTCATGGGTGATGAAGGCGTGGGTGTGCACGTCGTCAACCACATTCGGCAGATGAGTTTGCCGGAGGGGATAGAGTGCGTGGACGGGGGCACAGGAGGATTCCATCTTCTCGACACGTTGCAGCGAGCGAAACAGGTTATTCTGATTGACGCGACCCTGGATGGCGCACCAATCGGTACGGTGCGCCGCCTCCGCCCCCGTTTTTCTTCCGATTACCCAAAAACTCTGACGGCTCATGACATTGGACTCAAAGACCTTTTGGATGGTCTATATCTGCTCGGCGAGCCGAGTGACATCACCTTATTTGCCATTTCCATTACCCACCCGCAAGAATCGGGGACCGACCTGTCGCCACAAGTCGCTAAGATTGTCCCCGAACTCGCAAAGATAGTTTTGGACGAAGCCAAAAGCCTGCTGCCGCATGCGACACTCGACCTCCAATGTTGAGAATTGATCTCAAGAAATTTGGCCGGTATGCAGCACACATCTCACCATATTAAAGAGTTCTAAAAACCGCACTTTTCTTAGATTGACTGCGAAGAGTCCTGGCACTTTCCTATCATTAAGAAATTTACTCACAATCTTTACTGCAAATAAGAAAAACTGTGACTTGTCGAAAGATCTCAGTTCTTTAAAAACAGTCACTTAGTGTTAAGCTTCCGTGCATCTTAGTTGGCACGATTGTGGCAATTTCAATTGACTTAACCCTGACAGGGTTCCGAACCCTGTTAGGGTTTGTAAAGCAAATAATGCGAATACGGGAAGACAGAGTCGCATAAAATGGCTGACAAGCATCGAGTTCAAGAGAACTTCTGGGAAACCATACTCAATTCGGTCATGGAAGGCATTGTGGCAATCGATAAGCACGGGATTGTGCGTCACATAAATATTTATGCCGCAAGCACTCTTGGCATTTCGCCCACTCAGGCAAGAGGACGGCATTTCCAGGAGGTATTTTGTCCGAGTTTGCCACGCGACAGGTGTTGGGTGGACTCTGCGCTATCTTCCGGCCAGAGGATTGAGAGCCACAACTTTGAAATGGAGCAGACGGACGGTAGCAAACGACGGCTCATTGGTAAGCTAACCCCGATAAACAGCGGCAATACCTCTATTGGC
>JAABYK010000126.1:5646-6071 GCA_011775825.1 Candidatus Zhuqueibacterota bacterium
TCGATCATGAATGGCGGATCACCAGTTTCAATCGCGCCGCCGAACGCATCACGGGTTGGCAAGAGCAAGACGTGTTGGGAAAACATTGCAAAGAAGTTTTCTCGGCCAAACATTGTGTCGACGGCTGTCCCCTTGCCGAAACTTTGAAACGCTCCAAACCCATGTTGGATTTTGAGATTGAATACCAGGATCGGCAGGGCAACAGATTGCCCGTTTACGTGAACACCGCCATTTTGTACAATCGACAATCGGAAGCCATCGGCGGCGTGGTGTCGTTTCGAGATTGCTCCATTCAAAGACACGTGAATAATGGCATGGTCAAAACCAATTTCCACGGCATCGTTGGCAAGAACAAACGTATGTTGGAAGTCTATCAACTCATTCAAGAGATTGCTGACAGCAAGTCGACAGTTCTCATCTTGGGA
>JAABYK010000126.1:6215-6454 GCA_011775825.1 Candidatus Zhuqueibacterota bacterium
CGAGTTGGCGAATGGCGGCACCGTGTTTCTGGATGAAGTGGGCGACATTACGCCTCCTGCACAATTGCGCCTGCTGCGCGTCATCGAAGAGGGCGAATTTCAACGGCTCGGGAGTTCGGAAACCATCCACGTGGATGTACGTGTGATTGCCGCCACCAATCGCGATCTTTGGAAGATGGTACAGGAGGGAATATTTCGTGACGATCTCTACTATCGGCTCAATGTCATCCCCATAACGC
>JAABYK010000126.1:6523-6714 GCA_011775825.1 Candidatus Zhuqueibacterota bacterium
GAGCATTTCATGGAGAAGTATCGCCAGGCTACGCATAACCCCATCACAGATATTTCCGACAATGCGTACGATTTACTCATGGCGCATGATTATCCCGGCAATGTGCGTGAACTCGAGAACATCATAGAGCATGTATTTGCTCGCACAAAAGGCAGCACCATAACCGAAAACAAACTGCCCCTGTATGTACG
>JAABYK010000126.1:6797-7319 GCA_011775825.1 Candidatus Zhuqueibacterota bacterium
TCGGGAGAAAGCGGCGCAGGAGTTAGGCATAAGCCGGACGACGCTGTGGCGCCGGATGCGCGAGTTGGATTTGCTCAATGTGCAGCGTTGATATGTGCTTGACATCATGTGTCTTACGCTGGGAGGGAAGCACGAATGAAACTGGGAGACTTTTCAGCCCGGATGATTCACCGTATCAAGTACTGCCTCAGGATGTTTTGACGCAACCCTTAATAACACTCTTGCGGCCCCTTCAGGTTTGCGTCTTCCTTGCTCCCAATTTCTTAAAGTGCCCACCCTAATTCCGAGTAATTTAGTTAGCAAATTTATCTTGCGACAAACCATATTTCTTTCGAATTGACCGAACGTCGATTGGTTCAAAAGTGAATTCTCGACTTGGCTTTCTTTCGCCCCGGAGGACAGCACCGCCCTGCCTGACACTTTCTAAAAGTTCCTTAAACAATTCTTCTTTCATTTCAACTCACTCTCCACAATTCTCTTTAAGGTCTTCAATTGCTCAGGTGTTGAACTATCCTGTACTAA
>JAABYK010000126.1:7359-8261 GCA_011775825.1 Candidatus Zhuqueibacterota bacterium
CTGTTGCCTTATATGTCGGAAACGCTTGATGGTAGGACGTGCAAGGATGCATGGGGAGCAGCGAGCGTATTTTTGCAGCAGCCTTTCAGAACACGGATAATCTGAAAGAACGGATTCGGATTGGAGCCTGTCTAAAATCCGTGCTCTCTGGTTATCCGCGTTCTCAGCCAACCTAGCGTTTCCCACACCAATGAAGTAGTAGCGTTGATTGCCCACCGCTTTTAGGTTTCCTCGTTTCAAATTTCGTTTCATTTGAAACAGTTCGTTTCATTCCCACCGATTCTGTCCTAATGATTTATCTTTAATAGCTTTATCTGAGCTAACGTAGGTTTGTCCCGAAACAAATTGTTTCATGAGATGCCGGGAAATGGCTCAATTCGGATTGGTACTCTCTTTGCTCTACTCGGCATAGGTAATTTTACACCAAATCGAATAATGGATAGGATGCTCGGTAACCGGTATTTCCTGACCGGGAAATTCAACGAAGCGATCCCTCATCTTGAAAAGACGCTCAGCACGCATCCGGATGAGGTGGCAACGCTGAAAAAACTGATGATCTGCTACGTGGCTTCAGAAAACATCGAACGCGCATTGACGAAATTGGATGTCTTGTTGACTCATGTTCCCGAGCAACTATTCACGGGAAAACCGGGAAACAACGATTGTCCGTGTCCGGAGCTTTTGGAACAGTGGACAGCGACGCCACCCGGGACATTAACGAGTTTGGACTATCTTTTGGGAATGGGCTTACTTGCTCTGTTTTGCGATGTGGGTCTGGCAAGCCGCTCTTTTACCGAGGCTAAAAAGCTGGCGCCGGACATGGAAATACTGGACAAAGTACTAAAACTGTGTGCCGCTCAATTAGAGAACAAATAATCTCGAAATGGGCGACCCACTTGCCT
>JAABYK010000126.1:8296-8737 GCA_011775825.1 Candidatus Zhuqueibacterota bacterium
TGCGTCGCACATCGCACACAATTCCAGAACAAATTGAAAGGAGAATGGTCGATGAAAACGAAGACTTTGCTGATCTTGTTCATCTCTCTGCTGTTTCTCCCTATGTGGCTTTATGCGCAAGCCGACTTTGGAACTAGCTTGCACGCCACTCGGCAGGGTAAAGTCACCTGGTACAGCGAAGACAACGGCGGCTTTGAAGCGCTGACGGGCGTTCCCATGGATTCGCTACCGTGTCTGGACTGTCATGCCGCCACCCTGGCGGACGGCACGTCGGTTGATCCGGAGACCTATGAACCAGGCTGTGCTGATTGCCACGACTTCAGTCAGGGGAGTAAGGTCGCGCAGGAAACCTGTCTGGGCTGCCATTCGCGCCAGGGAGCGGAGATCAACCTGTCGCAGCATCCGAACCTCGGACCTCTGTTTGTGGACGTGCACAGGGAA
>JAABYK010000534.1:0-7565 GCA_011775825.1 Candidatus Zhuqueibacterota bacterium
CACGGTCATTTCCGTTTCACCGATTTTATCGATGACAACCGGATGCGATTTGCACGTGAGGTTTTGCACCGGTACACCCGCATTCAAATGCACCTTCACGGAAATGTCGTGACCCGTGCGTTGTCCCGGTTTCAGCACCGGCGGTGTGATTCGAGATGCATCGGGCACTCTGTCCGTATCTGGCGCCCAACCCGTTCCACCGGATTCTGTTTTGGGTTCACCGGGAATATATCGAGGACCGACGATCATGGGAAACACGAATTCGTACTGTCCCTTTTCGTACTGCAAAACTTCCACATAGCTGATTTCAACCAATATAGTATCCTGAGGTAAAATATTGGCCACGGACTGGGTGAAAATGTTCGGCCGTTCCTGTTCCAACAGACTGGCGGTTTTGCCTTCCCTTCGGGCCTGCTCATAAATGTTTCTGGCCTCTGCGCGCCGTTTGATCACACCTTTGATGGTCCGGTCTCCAATTTTCATCTGCATGCGATCCACCGCGGCATTTTCAGGCAGCGGAAAAACATAAACTGCCTCGATACGTTTGTCGAAGGGATTCACAAACGTTTGCGTCACATCCACTCGAACGATGAAGCCGGAGATGTCAGCTTGCACGTCTGTATGTTTTAGGGGCACTGCGACTTTCTCGCCGTCCACATCAGGGGCGATCAACGTACCCGTGGTCACCTCTTCGCCGGCAAACAGAGCCGAAACCGACGTGAGGCACATTACGGTCAGAATGAGACTGAGCTTTTTCATGGCGAGCCTCCTATTTGGGTTGTGAATTTGCTGTCTTAGGGGCTGTGCAAAAATAACTTGGTAGAACGCAATAGAGGAGATTCCGGCATGCGCCGGAATGACGCGCCTAAAGTCTGGTCTGTCATGCCTGCGAATGCAGGCATCTCCTGACGTTGTGTGACCATTATGATTGAAAAAATCCAACTTAATCTTGCGNNGGGGCGATCAACGTACCCGTGGTCACCTCTTCGCCGGCAAATAAAACCGAAAGCGACGTGAGGCTGATTACGGTCAAAAATAGACTGAGCTTTTTCATGGCGACGTCTCCCATTTTAATTGTGAACTTGGCTGGCTTAGAATTGTCATTTTATTAATTGCTCAGAAATGGAAAAGGTGAATGGAAAATTCTGTCCTCACATGCTTGAGATTAAGATCACTCAACGATTGCTTTCTCCGCTCAGATAGCTATCAATATTTTTGGAGAAATCTCTCGGGCCGTCAATTTTAACCTGTCTTAATTTTGCCATCAGATTTCATTTTCTCTGAACATTTTCTGACTTGGCGAATTCTTTGATCAATTGATAGAGTTCATCAAGACGCTCTTCCGGAATATTATCGATTTCCTTTTTAATCGCTTCTTTTGAAATCATCACTTCACCCTGATCGTTTACACAATTGTTTAGAATATCTTGCTAGCCAATTTCTCAGAGATTGTCTCAGACTTTTACCGGCAAAGATTTTGGAAACAAAAAAAGCAAAAGGCAAAACGATTAAAATTAAATCATTCTGCCAAATCCAAATATTCTTGCGGTCTATTTCGTACATTCCACTTCAAGAATTCGGCAGAATAATTTTTCGGCAGAATGATTTCAGTCAAGGTTCGAGATGAAGGACGGCCGAAATCATCAACCATGACCGTCCATTTCAATCTTTTTGACCATATTATTCTAATTGCTTTTTAATTGCTCTACAACATCAATTATTTTGACTTTAATCATTTTGACTTTTGGTTCCGGCTAAGTCGGATTAGGGCGTGTGAATAAACAAACTGCATTTTATATGGCGCTAAGCTTAATACAAACAGCGAATGCTTTGTCCGAATTTTTCCATTCCAAATTTATATTTCACACCACCTTAATAGAATCACCTGTAACACGCTTTAAGAGGACAGAAACATTCATGTCTGTAACTTGCTCGTTGTTTAACGGTGTCCCGAAGCTTAAGTTCGGGATTGATACTACCAGTTTTGATTTTTCTGTTCCTCATTTTTCTGTCAAAATTGCAAACATGCTATTTGATGAGAAGCATGACGATGACGCAAAGCAAGATCAGAACAATCGACGCCAGCACCCAAATCCACGGTGGCAGATTTAACATGAGTTTTGATTTGCGGCGCTCTCTTTGTGCCTGCAGAACCCTCTGCCAAACTTTGTGACGATGTTGTGCCAGGTTGGCGTGCGGGAGTTTGCCGTTGCGTAGCGTATCTTCGATGTCTTTTAATGATTTTCTCATAATCGTTTCCGTATTTGTATCAATCCCCGCCGGATGCGGGTTTTCACGGTGTTTTCAGGGAGGTCTAAAATTTCAGCAATTTCTTTCATGGATTTGTCTTCAAAATAACGCAACGTGAGAACCGTTTGATATTTGAGTTTAAGTTTCGATAAAGCCGAAGAGATCGCTTTAAACTTTTCATTCCTGGCAATGGACTCTTCAATCTCCAATAACGCGGTATCTGTGTTGCGTTCGCTCCTCAGGGTATCCGTCAACTCGGCCGTCAGCGGGACCATCCGTTTGAATTTCCGGTGGTGTTCGTTAATCTCATTGGTTGCGATGCGATACAGCCATGACGATAGCGAGACACCTTGCCATGTAAAATCTTTAAGATGATTGATCGCCTTCAGGAAGGTATTCGCGGTGATGTCCTGGGCCAGATTAGGATTTCCGGTTCTGCGGAGCACGTAATTGAAAATGACATCGTGGTATTTGTCAAATATCGGTTGAAAGGCATTGGGATTCTCACGGGTTTGCTCGATCCATGTGAGTTCTTCCGGTGGGTCACGTTGGATTTTAGAGTTTTGCACTGGACCTCCAGCGCGATGTTTACAACAGGAATTCGAAATAATCTCTACATACTGCCTGAACGAAAACAGTATTTGCATGTCATTCCCGCAGGTGTAGGCGGGAATCCCCGTGTTAAATCGTGAGATTCCGGCTCAAAAGACTACCGGAATGACGTGCTCCTTCCCGTTTTCGTTCAGGCAGTATGTATAAATATAATTCAAATGTGGGGAGAAGGTTTCACTTTTTGGGAAAAACAAACCCCCGGAGGCTCGAAGACCTCCGAGGGATGAATCGTTCAAACTGTGGAAAACTGTGTATTCTACGCAAGTGGGTTTAATCCACCCGACTGTACGTATCCGATTCTTTGAAGACTTCCTCACCGTCTTTTCGAAAGGTCCAGGCGTTTGCAAAGGTGCCGTCGTCGTTGAACCTGAACATGGCTTTGTACATGTGTCCGTCGTTGAGGTCGGCCAAATTGGTCGCATCGACGAATTTGAACGCGACTTCGCTCAAATCGTCGCTGATAGAGATAGCGCGCATGCGGGGCTGGTTGTTCGCGACGCAATAATGGGTCAGCATCAAATCGTCGCTGTCAAGATGGTACATGGTGACCATCTCCTCTTTTTGACCTTCTTTGGTAACGGTGAACGTTTCCTGCACCGCCGAGCCACCGGCAAAAACTTTGTACGTCAGATGTTTGGTTTTGCCATCTTCACCTTTCGCTTGCCACTCTCCCTCCAGGGTTTTGAATTTCTCAAAAGCCTGCACAGCCTTGCTTTCTTTTTTGCCGTCGGCAGCAAAGACGGAGCAGACTAAGAACACGATGCACGAAATACTCAAGAGCTTCTTCATGGTGAACCTCCAATTTAATGAATGTGAACGGTTTTGGTTATTTTCAATGCTATGACGAATCAGGAGCGAGAAAATCGACATGACGTGGAAAAACTTCTAAAAAGACTTGGTTTTTGTCAGCGGGAAGTAACCCGTCTCTCTTGATTTTCTGATCTGAGTTGGGTAACTTGTGACTTCTACTTTGAGTGATTTGAATGTCTTTGCCCATAGTCTACAATCCCTACTATGTTACGCCTTTGCCAGCGGGGCATCGTTTCCCCATGATGAAATTCCAGGCCCTTTATGAGTTGCTGGTGCGCGAAGACCTGGCGCGATCGAAGCAGCTGCATCATCCGAACATTGCCTCGTTCCGACTGCTGCAATCGGTTCATTTGAACGAATACGTTGAGGCATTTTGCGGAGGTGCGCTGGACCGTCAGTCCATTCGACGCATCGGCCTGCCGTGGAGTCCCGGACTCGTGAAAAGAACCCGCACCGCGGTTGGTGGCACATTACTGACGGCGGAGTTGGCTTTGAAACATGGACTGGCTTGCAACACGGCCGGCGGGACGCATCACGCCTTTCGCGAGTACGGCTCCGGCTTTTGCATTTTTAACGACCTGGCCGTGGCGGCGCGCGTTTTGATCGATTCAGGCAGGGTCAACAAAATCCTCATCGTCGATTTGGATGTGCACCAGGGCGACGGTACCGCGGCTATTTTTCAAGATGAGCCGAGGATTTTCACGTTTTCGATGCATTGCGAAGGCAATTTTCCGTTCACCAAACAAACCAGCGATTTGGATATTTCCATCCCCGTGGGCACGGAAGACGACGATTATCTGCGCATGCTCGAAACTTACCTTCCCGATCTACTCTCAGAAATCAAACCGGATTTGGTACTTTACGATGCCGGAGTCGATCCGTATGTGGACGATCCGCTCGGAAAACTCGCACTGACTTACGACGGTCTGTTTGAAAGAGAGCGGACGGTGTTACAGGCGTGTGTCTCACGTGGGATTCCCGTGGCGTGCGTGATTGGCGGCGGGTATGCTCACGATTTGGATGAGCTGGCGTTTCGGCATTCTTTGCTGCATCGGGCAGCAGCGGAAGTTTTTGAAGAGTTTCGATTGTGAGATGTACTTTTTCTCTTGCAAAAGAACATTTTAATGTGTATTATTAATACAGTGATCGAACCATACTAGGGAGTGCATAACATGAACACAGTGCGATTAAATATTACCTTACCAAAAGATACAGCAGCACGATTAGAAAAGTTTTCTGGACATAAGAGCAAAAGTGCCTTTATCGCTGAATGTATTCGTTTTAGAATTGATCAAATAGAAAAAGAAGATCTCAAAAAGGCTCTTGAAGAGGGTTACAAAAACACAAGGTCGGAAAGCCTTGAATTGGCCAAAGAATTTGAAGCCGCCGACATAGAGGGTTGGGATGAATATTAGGAGAGGGGGAATTTACGTTGCCTCATTAGACCCAATAATCGGAAGAGAGATTTCAAAAACACGTCCTGTGTTAGTTATTTCTAATGATATCAACAACAGGTTTTCGGGCACGGTTACAGTTTTGCCAATTACTTCAAAAAAATTGGCAAAGGTACATCCGTTCGAGGTCTTTTTGCCAAAAGGCTCCGGAAATTTACCAAAAGATTCAAAGGTAAAGGCCGATCAAATTCGGACGCTTGATCGAAGTCGGTTCGTCTCCCATTTGGGACTCCTGCAAGCAAGAAAGATGATAGAGGTAGAGAGGGCGGTTAAAATTCATCTTGAATTAAGCTGAGCCAGAATGTGAAGTTTGAGGCATCACATACTCACTTCGGCAACTCACCACCGTTAGAACGCACATAATCTTGGTAAACATCTTCACGAGGATCACCCCAGAATTCAAACGCTTTTTCGGTGAGACGTAAATAACCAATTCTTTCGATTTCTTCTAAGATTTCGGTGTCTGTCAACAATTCTTCCAGTAGTTTATGTAATTCGTCTTCAGGCAAAGCCTTAATTTGATCTGATCTGTTATTTCAGACATAGAAACTCCTTTACTTACTGAACTTACTCAAAATATAATTAACACTACGACGAAACTCGGCTTTTTCGCCGCTTAATGCATGGAGAAATAGAGCAAAACCATTTTGTGTAAAACGGCCAAAATTAAATTATTCTGCCGGTCAATCATTCTGCCATATTAAACTCTCCTGCAGACAATTTCCTACAGCTAATGTTAAAAAATTGGCAAAATAATTTTCTGGCAAAATGATGGAGAAAAATCATAAAACAAAGTAAACACGACATCAATCATTTTGACTCTAATCATTTTGAGGAATGAGTTTTTTGGTCAAATCGTTCGCAGTAGTGTTAATAGTGTTAATTATTTGGGCAACTCTCCCACCATCTTCTCCGGCACCACGTGCTTATCAAATTCTTCTTCGCTAAGATAACCCAAACTTACGGCTGCCTGACGCAATGTGGTTCCCTTCTTGTGCGCTTTTTTGGCGACCTCCGCAGCCTTGTCGTAGCCGATAACGGGGTTCAGCGCGGTGACCAGCATCAGTGAGTTTTCGAGGTTGCGTTGGATGACCTTGTGATTCGGTTCGATGCCAACTGCACAGTTGTCGTTGAAAGACTTACTGGCATCTCCCAGCAATCTGGCCGACATGAGCAGATTGTAAATCATCATCGGTTTGAACACATTCAGCTCGAAATGGCCGGTCATGCCGCCGACGTTGATGGCGGTGTCGTTGCCGAACACCTGCGCGCAAACCATGGTGAGCGCCTCCGCTTGCGTGGGGTTGACTTTGCCCGGCATTATGGACGATCCCGGTTCGTTTGCCGGCAGAGTAATTTCGCCAATGCCACAACGCGGACCCGAAGCCAGAAGTCGGATGTCGTTGGCAATTTTCATCAGACTGGCGGCGACCGTTTTCAAAGCGCCGTGGGCTTCGACAAGCGCGTCGTGTGCCGCCAAAGCCTCGAATTTGTTTTCCGCCGACACGAATGGAAATCCGGTCAATTCGGCGATTTTCCTGGCCACCTTTTCGGCAAAACCCGAGGGCGTGTTAATGCCGGTGCCCACAGCGGTGCCGCCAAGCGCAAGCTCGGACAAATGTGGCAAGGTGTTTTTAATAGCGCTAACTCCGTGCTGCAATTGCGAGGCATACCCGGAGAATTCCTGACCTAACGTCAGAGGCGTGGCGTCCATCAAATGCGTGCGCCCGATTTTCACGATGCGCATGAAATCTTTGGCTTTTTTGGCTAAGGTTTCCTGCAGCGCTTCGATGTTGGGAATGGTCAGCTCCGTGAGCATTTTGTAGGCTGCAATGTGCATCGCGGTTGGGAAGGTGTCGTTCGAGGATTGCGACTTGTTGACGTCGTCGTTGGGATGGATCGGTTTCTTGGAGCCGATTTCGCCGCCCAAAATTTCGATGGCTCGGTTGGCAATGACTTCGTTAACGTTCATATTCGATTGTGTCCCGGAACCGGTTTGCCAGACCACCAGCGGAAAATGGTCGTCTAATTTTCCCCCCGAAATTTCGTTACAAACCTGCGCGATGACATCGGCTTTGTCCTTTTCCAGCACTCCGCATTCCATATTGGTCAAGGCGGCAGCTTTTTTGAGAATGGCGAATGCATGAATCACTTCAACGGGAATTCGCTGCCCGCCAATCTTGAAATTTTGCAAAGAGCGCTGGGTTTGTGCCCCCCAGTACTTGTCAGCCGGGACCTCGAGGGTTCCCATGGTGTCTTTTTCCACGCGTGTGCTCATTCTTTCTTTTCTCCTTGTTTGGAAAGGTTCAGGGTTTGCCATTTCTTTCTAATGTTTGCAATTCTTCTGCGATTGACTCCCAAATCCCAATGGCCCGTTCTGGAAGCAGATCGCACATGAATGACGCTGTTTTGTTCATCCAGATAAAATTCCACATCATC
>JAABYK010000534.1:7640-11630 GCA_011775825.1 Candidatus Zhuqueibacterota bacterium
ATTTTAGCTCTTTTGTAGGATTGCACGATTTCTTTGAGACGAGTTTTCGCTTCGGCTAAAGACGTCGAGTATTCAAGGGGCGCGATCTTGTGTCTGGCGTCTTCGCTCTGGCTGGAGACACAGTTCGG
This sequence comes from Candidatus Zhuqueibacterota bacterium, assembly GCA_011775825.1. Classification (GTDB taxonomy): domain Bacteria; phylum Zhuqueibacterota; class Zhuqueibacteria; order Oceanimicrobiales; family Oceanimicrobiaceae; genus JAABYK01. The sequence continues at coordinate 7,769 of JAABYK010000534.1, forward strand.
CGAGTCGGGGCAGGGGCTGAGCTGGCCATCTCTCAGGCCTAAATTTTCGGGTGGAGAGGAGCTACATCCGACAATTGCCAGAGCTAGCAAAACTGTCGAGTTGCGTTGCATAAGTTTTGGGAAGTTAGATACATGCATCGATAGGTTTATTCGATTTGTCTCTATTTAGAATTGTTATCCACGGCCTGACGGCCGTACTACGAACGTACTACGAACTCAATGACTCCACGACAGCAGATTCAGACTCAGCTACTTTTGGTGTACGTTCATTCCGCGAAACACGCAGCCAGTTAAATCTCTCATTGGACTTCTTGAATTTGAAATAGCTTTTCGGGATGTCCCAAAATTTAACTCGCGAGCTCGATTTGAGACTGTTGTACAGAAAGCAAATGTGTGTGCAATCGCATTGGTCTTCGTGCATTTGCTTGACTTCGTCCCGCATGATTTTGGATTCCCACAACTTGTTGAAGTCGCAGTCGTAATCGCGCAGATTTCCAACGGGGTCTCGGAGTTCACAGATTCTCAACTTGCCGTCAAAGTCCAGCGCCGCCGATGTGGTGCCAGCCAGACATGGCATCTTCCACAGCTCGTTATGATCGGCATTGTTGAATTGCGTTTCATAGGTAAATAAATACGTGCCTAAATAAAACAGCTCGAACACTTTTTGTGGGACACCGTCCGGTTTCTCACGCGTTTTGTTCAGATAGTGTCGATGCAGCTTCATGGCATTCTCGTAAATGACTCTTAGATTCTCCATCGGCACATCTTTGAGATCCAGGTCCGGAGCGTTTCCGCGGATGATCTGAAAATAATGGCCATCCACGTCAAAATGATCGCGAATGAAATGACCGAGGTCGATGAGTTCTTCGTAGTTTTCCTTGCACACAACGGAATTCACAAACAGTCGAAATCCGGGATACCGGTCTCGTCTTGGCGTGAGCGCGCGAAGGGTGTTCAACGCTTTCTCAAAATTTCCGGGAACGCCGCGAATTTGGTCGTGTGTCTCGCCGTAGCCATCCAACGCCAGGTTGATGTGAAACGTGATATTCGGATTCTGCTCGAAAACCGAATCCACAATATTTTCGATTCGACCGGTCAGCAAGCCGTTGGTCGGCAGCCGAACCGTGCTGACGCCGTTATTTTTACAAAACAAATCGATGATGTCGACCAATTCTTCGCGCATGGTTGGTTCGCCGCCTGAAAGCCAGAGGTCACGGAAACGCGGCATTGTAGCGGAGATGGTCTGGATTTCCTCAAAAGACAGATCGCCTTCCTGGTTCAGGCTGTCCCAGTAAAAACAAGTTCGGCACACGGAGTTGCAACGGGAGGTGACAAAGAAGATGAGCATGCTGAAAGCGTTGTCGCTGATCAGCGGTTTCGCAAAATCGGAGACAACTTTAAGAGCGTTCATAGAGGCTCCTTTTTGTGTTTGCATTTTTATAGAGGAAATTCACACGAACCAGCGATTTTATATGCTGCTAACCAACTCGAGCAAATGTTATACTTCGACAAAAAGCTATCCTTCAATTTCAAGTTTTCTAAGTTCGTCAAAGAAAATCTTGGGTGCAAAACCTTTGAATAATTTGTCGACAAAAAAGCTGTCAACGGTACCAGTAGCCAAACCAGCGATAGGATTCATTAAACCAGCTACAGTTGTTATACAAAACCTGATCACTTTTGCAGGCAAAGAACTAATCATTGAGTCTTCAACAAGAGAGTTTACAAATGCTTTCTCTAGTTCCCGAACATTCTCAGGCTGGAGTTCTCTGAGCCAGCGTCTAAAATCGCTTGAAGCTTTCTTTTTTCTAATAGCCCATATTCTTTTAAGATTCATCCGACCTTCTCTTACTGCCAATCCTATATCTGGAATATCATTAAGCTCCAATAATGTACAAAACCCTTCGCTTAAAATACCTGAACGGCTCAGTTTGTTTTCCAGCAAATTGTCAACTCCTTCTGCAGTAAACAAATCAGAGTTACCTAAATATGAAGCTATTAACATTTCTAGATTGGCCTCGGCCACACGAAGCACTAAACCGATAGGATCTGTAACTCTGCCCAAAGCGGAAACTCGTACACTATTGGTCGCAACACCAGGCAAATTCACCAAATCTAGGTGATTCACTTCAGGGCCTACATGGTCAAATATAAACTTTGAAAGTTTCGGGTTCTTGGCAACGTCGGCGTAGCATTCGTGCTGGAATTCTTTCTTAAAGTAATCATCGTCAAAGTTTAATTCGCATGTGGCCGAAAGGAGCTTTGTTAAAATTTTTTGCAAATCATTTGAAGCAAGTGAGCCGCACATGTGTTTCAATTGTAATTCCGCAGATTGATCTGAATTGCCAAATCGTGCCTGTTGCCACCATTCATTCCGTTTGGCGCTTGGAGAAGGTTGCATTGAGAAAAACGAGAGCCCAACTCCATTCCCTGAGTACCCGAGAAAACTCTTCATGCGAAGAAATGAAAAAGTGTTTTGCTCGAGCGCCTCAAGAAACAACTCGGGTCCTAGCCAACTAACTAAGGCCGCTGTAATTCCAAAGTCGTTTGTAGGAAAAGCGAGTTTGTCGTAAAGTAATAATTGAATGGCCAAGTGGCCTTGGTTAGTTGCGTTATTTTGGAAATCGGTGTTAATCTTAGGGGCGTAGTCGAGACCAATTCTTGGCCAAAGCCTACCATCGAGAATTATGTTATTTTTCATTTGGACTTTGACTTTGTTTTATTTTAGTATCACATTATGCAGGAGACTTGGTGGAGTAGGGTTGGATGAGAACTTCGGCTGATATACCAAGTCCAGCGTGCAACCGACGTATCATCTCAATTGATAACTCACGTTTGCGGGCTAATACCTGCCGGACAGCTTCGCTGCTTCCGAGGTGTTTCTCCAAATCACGTTCCGACAATCCGCGACTTTTCATGTGATATTTGATCGCTTCGATCGGATCAGGCAATGGAATGTCAAACTTCTCATCCTCATATGCTTCAACCAGCGTTGTTAGGACTTGCAGGCGGTCGCCTTCGGGTGTACCGGGTGCAGCGTCGAACAACTGCTCTATTTCTCTCAAAGTTGCTCGGTAGTCTGCGTCGGTTTTGATTGCACGGACGTTCATTTCTATCTTGTAAAAAATTGAGTATTCAATTCAACCAGGTATTACCACTGTTCGTTCCGGCGATCGCATCTCATACTGAATGCCCCGCCAGGTAATTCGATTGCTTCTCGAAGATTTGAGCAGACTCCAACTCATGACAAAAGAAGCCACAAGATGCAGAGTTGCATACGCCCACCAGTAAGACGCCATCTGTTTTCGAAACGCCGGCATAACCTTCTGAAACGTCGAAAATCGGACCGAGTTGATGATGCCACCCATCGGTAGATCGCTCATCATCAGCCAGGCAGCAACCGGAATGACCGAATTCGTGAGCAAACCTTTCAGCACCAAATATGATCCCAAAAGGAAAATTAAATTAAACAGCCATTGCGGAAACGCCGCAAATTTCCACAGCTTCGGTTCGTACATCCGAACGATGGTCAATTGACGGGAAGTCCATTCCAGAAGCGAACGCCAGGAGGTTTTTTCATATGTCGCGACGATGCTCTGCGGCACAAATTTGATTTGATAACCGCCAGCTTTCACCGCCTGGCTTAGAATCATATCATCGCTCAGACCGGTTTGCCATTTGCGGACAATGCGCAATTCTTCAAATGTCGTTCTGCGGATGGCCATGGACCCGCCCCAGGCGAAATTGTATTTGTCGCTGAATAAAACGTTGGCGCTGGTCATGTTCCAGACCGAACGCACGAGAGACCAGAAATTCCCTTTGATGGGCATGTACCATCGGTAGCCGCTGGTGGCACCGATGCGCT
>JAABYK010000086.1 GCA_011775825.1 Candidatus Zhuqueibacterota bacterium
CGATGGCATCTACGCCCCCAGTAATGGAGAGGATTTTGTTCCAGGTCACTCCGTTATCTTTGGAGCGATAGAGTCCCAATACGCCTGCAAGGATATCTCCCTCTTCCGTAATTTCCAATTCTCGAATATATTCTCCAACCAAGCCGCGTCGACGCCAGGTCTGTCCACCATCACTGGAGTAAAAGACACCGTTATCGGCGCCTGCAAAAAGCCGTCCATCGGCTGCGCTTCTGAGGGCCAGAACTGCGCCGCCATCGGGTCCGTTTGTCTGAACCCAGAAGTCGGACTGGGGCTGTGCAAGTCCGGTCAACATTAGTAGCTGCATGCATGCCAAAGTCAGGCTCGTTTTTGATAGCATTACGCTTACTCTCCCTTATGATCAATAAAGCTGTCGATTGACAATGACCACTTTCAAAACCTTCACCTCATCCAGTTCCGGCATCTCGATGCGTGCCAGATAGATCCCACTGGCGACCAGCCAGTTATGGTCGTTGGTCAAATCCCACTTCAGGAACTGGCTGTCATTGTCTTTTTCGAGGGTGCGCACCAACTGTCCGGCGAGATTGAAGATTTGGATTTTCGTTTTCTGCGGCAGATGCGTAAACGTGACAAAGGGACGAAAGCGACTGGTTTCGAGACGGTTGACGCCAACATACGGATTGGGGTACACATTGACCTGTTGCCGGACATCCCTTTGGGCGGTTTGCGGATCGAAGGATGGCGCATCGGCTCCAAAGAAGAACTCTCTCACCGGGGGTTCACCGACCACTTTCACCAGCAGCCCCCCGATCAGGGGATAGTCATTATTCCCGCTAAAATTGGTTTGATCTCTCAACAGGAACTCTCCGGCGGTCTCGTTGAATAAATCCCACATGAGTTGGTCTTGTCCGACGCGTCGAATGCGTATTCGATAGCGGTCGCCGCTAATTTGAGACGGATCGATGACGATGGGAAAGATGAAGCCTGCACCCGCCAGAGGCTCTACCTTGAGGGTATCCCCGACCGCGTGGCCCTGACGGACGCCGGGTTTGGGCCATTCCGGCACGGCTTTGTGGATGTCCAAAGGCGTTTCAAGCGAGGGAATGATGGGATTGTCCGGATTGTGGTTGTACGCAGTAACTGCAAAATAGTATGGCGTGCCGTTAGCGAGTGGTCGGTCGCGCAGATGGTCGTGCGTGACCACGAGAAAGCGCTGCACGCCGGTGTTGCGTCCGATCCGTAGGGGGCGTTGCAGCAACCGTCCCGATTCCCGATGAAAGACGGTCCTCATGATGGTGGTGACTTCATTCACCCGGTCGAAAGTAGCGATCTTTTTGGCCTGTTCCAGAGGTGCTTCTTGTGAGGGCAGTTGGTAGACGTTGTATCCCTCGAATTCGTAACTGTCCTGTGGCGAAGGTTCGGTTTCCGCAACCGCGGTTGCATCGTTTCCCCAGTTGAGGACAAGCGTGCGGTCGAGTTTGGAAATGGCGAGCTCTGGTGGTGCCGGTGGGTTGGGCGGTCGAAGGTCGTTTTCAAACACAGAGAACACGGCCCGGGTGTGAAACTTAAGCATCGAAACACTGGTGAGATGACTGCCCCCGTGTGCGGCGACCAGGGCGATGAGCACATTCTGGGTATCCCCGAGCGCCATGGTGAACGGACCGGAACTCATCAGCATGCGGCGGTCGCCGGGGGACAGCACAATGCCATCGATATCACCGGTGCCTGCAACCGGATCGCCGCTGAGGGGAAATTTGGTGATGTCGCCCGATGGAGTGCGCCATGGTTCCGGATTCTTGGGATCGCTTCGGGGCATGAAGCCACGAAAAAGATTCCAAAACTCAAGGGCACATTCATAGCCCAGACAGCCGTGGAAAAGAGGATGCGGAGTCGAATATCCGAATGAAGTCATCGTCTGCCGGGTTGGCAGGTCCGTTGTGGGACTGGCGAACAGCACATAGCCGGCTGCGGGTGGCGGCAGATCGAAGCGACTGTAGGCATCATCTATTTCAGAAGCATTGTAACCATATCCCAGCGAAAGCAATGTGTCCACTCCGACAAAATCGTCGCTGTAGCTGCCCACATCCGGATCCGACCACTGACCGATATACATACTGTCGATGTGGGCTGTGTCGGGGGTAGTGGCGGTGCCTTTGTAGATCACGCGATAGTGTTTGAAGATGGCGTGGTCCAAAGGTGGCGGCCCTTTGTAGGCCCACAATGTCGCCTGAAACTCTATGCCGATAGGCGGCGAACCAAACGGTTCGAACGTATGGCCTTCGGAGAGGTCGTTCGCCACCAGCCATACGACCTGGTCGGCATCGAATAGTCCTGGCTCCTCCCCTGGATCCATGATGCCGTTGTTGTTATCATAAAAGGGCGCGCCTTTTTGCCACGGCCACTCGTTCCAGTCCCGTTCATACTGCTCTCGTACTTCGGCGATTTGGGATTTGGTGACTTCTTCGATTGAGATGTTGTTTAGCTCCGCTGCATCCTGACGTAGATCAGCAGTGTTCCAGTCCCGACGTATACGCCAGATTCGGACGTCCGGATCATTGGGGTCTTCTGCGACGCCTTTTGAGATGATACGGCCCTCCACTGTACCGACAATATGCCTTTGACCACCAGCTCGTAATTCCGGTGTTTTACCGTCTTTTACCAGACCTGCCCAGACGATGCCATCCTGAAATACAACATTGGTAGTTCCGTGCGGAAAGATGACACCGCCGCCGAAGGTATGAGGATTCCTTCCCGACATACCGTCCGCCCGAATCCACATCGACAGTTTGTTGATGTTAATCAGAGTAGAACGCTCAGGGATACGATTTGTGATTTTACTTTGTGTTTGTAGATCTGGGACACGTTTTTGTGCCAAAACAGGGATGAATGCACTCAGTGTGATTGTAATTGCCGCTAAAGCTTTAAGCATCTATCAATCACCTCATCAAGATCATTTTCTTCGTGCCACTCACCAAGCCCGCATCAAAGCGATAGAAGTAGACACCCGAGGGCACCGGCTGTCCCCGGTCATTGGTGCCGTCCCAGGTCACGGAATGAGTGCCCGCTTCTTTTACTTCATCGACAAGCGTTTTGATTTTTTGGCCCNNTTTTGGCCCAGCACGTTGTAGATTGTTAGTTTGACGTGTCGCTCCACCGGCAATTCAAATCGGATTTCGGTGCCGGGGTTGAACGGATTGGGAAAATTTTGCGCTAATCGGAAACGGTTGGGCAGGGGCGGCTTTTCAGGCTCTGGCTGCGATTCGGGTGGCAGTTCGAAATTTGCGTCGGCGAGTTGTCGTGCCCATTTGGCGTGGTGCTTCATCACCTGCACGCTGAAGCGGTTATCCGCGCCCAAACCGCCGACGAGGGCGATAATGACTTCTTGCGTGTCACCGAGGGCCATAGTAAAGGGGCCAGAGGTTAGATTGATTTGTCGATCTCGTGGAGGTAAAATGATGCCATCGATTTCGCCAGCACCTGTAACTGGGTCTCCGCTAAGTGGGAAATTGATGCGCACAGTGTCACATGGACCAAAGTCACAATAAGGGTTGCGGTACAGAGCATTCATAAGAATATACCAGGTTTGTGTACTTTTGTAGTTACCAAGCGTCGGCTCTTGTGTAAGCCCTAATGCAAAGTAAGCAAAAGACGTCATCGGGAGATTTTTGAAGTTTTTTCTTCTTGCGAAATCAAACCAGCCAAAGTCGTTAGGTGCTTTAACCAAAGGCCCTCGGAGCAAAGCGTATCCGACTGATGGAGGTTGCAAATTGAAAGCACTATATAAGACATCGAGAGTTGTCCCATTATAAGCGTAGGCGAGGTCTAACACTGTATCGCATCCTGCGTAGTCGTTGTCAAATTGGCCAATGTCTGCATCTGACCACTGAGTAAAAAACATACTGTCGATCCTGGCTGTGTCGGGTGTGTCCCCAGTACCTTTGTATATGAGGCGGTGTCTTTTAAAAATCATGTTGCCGAAAGCGTCCTCTCTATTGTAAGCCCAGAGAGTCACTTGATATTCAAGGCCAATGGGTGGAGAACCATAGAGGCTTAGTGTCTTTTGCGGATCTAGGTCATTCGCTACCAGCCAGATGACCTGGTCTGCGTTGGCGAGTCCGGGTTCTTCTCCAGGATCGAGAATACTGTTTTCGTTGCTGTCATAGAAAGGTGCGCCTAATTTCCAGGGCCAGTTATTCCAATCATGTTCGTACTGGTTTCGTACAAACTCGATGTCGTCTTGGGTGACTTCCTCCGGTGATTTTCCGAGGAGTTCGGCGGCATCCAGGGTGAGGTCAGCGGTTTTCCAATCTGGCCGGATGCGCCAGATGTATTTTGACGGTCGGCGGTCTTGATGTGTCTCGATGGGTCCCTGAGTAAGACCGCTAATTCGTGTGTGACCACCGACTCTCAAAGCCGGGGTTTGGCCATCCAGCACAAAACCTCCCCAGAGAAAGCCATCCTGGGAAACAATTCGGCTCGTGCCTCGCGGGAAGACAATGCCATTTCCTTTTGTTTTTTTCACACCCAATTCAAGGGAGTCTATTCTTACAGGAAGTCCTGAAAGGCCGTTTTCGTGAACCCACATAGACATGTTGTTGATGTTGATGAGTGTGGACCTGGGTTGGCCGTTGGGTTTCGTGAGCTTGAGGTCAGAAGATGTATGTTCAAGCTTTTGAGAATTGCCCGCAATCGGGATAAGCGTTATGGCAACTGCGAGAATTATACAACCACGTTTCATTTGAACCTACCTCATCAAGAGCATCTTTTTCGTGCCACTCACCGCCCCGGCATCAAACCGGTAGAAATAAATTCAAAGAGAATCACCCGTTGTGAAAGTCAATGTTATAGGATTGGCTAAAGGTCTTCCATGTACTTCCGTCATTTCCGGACCCAGAGCAATTGAATAGGTGGTTTGCGCTCTTAGTGTATCGCTTGCGGTGAAAGTGAACCATGTGATGCCCCAATCGAAAACTCCAGTAATCGCAGGGGAAGTTTTCCAACCCTTGAGGATGGAATGGGAATAAAAGCGACTGTTGAATTTAAACCCAAGTTTGAAATTGACTCTTTTAACATTCTTGGCTCCATTTATCTGAGGAGACCAAACCACGAGTTTGAAGGGTTCGGTAATAAATTCGAAAGCGTAGTTTTCTTTCAAATTATGGCCCGAGGTATCTTGTACTCCTGTGGTTACAACAATTCTATAAGTAGTATCCGGGATTAGACCTGGCGCAGTATAAGTTCGAGCCAAAAAGCCATCCCCGAATTCATCAAGCTCATTAAACCACAACCCTCCGGAATCTAACGGCGGATCGATATGAACACTTCTATTTAGTGAACTGGTATCTGCTTTATTGTTAAAGACCAAATCGATGCAACAGATGGCAGGTTCAACATTCTTTCGCTCTGAAAGTCTGTTGGGTACGGTTATTCGAAAATAGGGTTCTGGGAGAAAATGCACAGTATCGGGTTCGACCAAATGATTACCGTTTAAATCTTTTCCGGTTGAGTCAACAACTATAAAGTATTCCTGACCAATAAGATAAACTCCTTTCAAGGTGCCTTTGATTTTAGTTTGGTCAATGGACTCAACGTAAAACAAGCTGATTCCTGCACCTGCATTCGGTCCAAACGTTATCGCTTCAGCCACAGATTTCATATCCATGAGTTTATTGAATTGTAAGATGAATCGATGTTCTCTAAATCCATTCTGCGCCGTAAATGGGTACGGGCCAACGCTGCCCGATAGCGGCGATGACCAAACAATCTTCGGTACAATAAACGGATCTCTAAGCTCCTCAATTTCAGATCGGCCAGGAGGTCCTACCGGGCCGCTTTTACAAGAAGCGATAACAGTCATGATGATGAAAATATAAAAAAGAGGTAAATTTTTACCGGTCATCTCTTGTCCTGAATGAAAAAGTAAAAGGAGCCGCCAAGCTGTCCCCAAACCAATCTTTGGCCTTTGTAGTTATGATTATGGTGTATTCTGTATTAGATAACAAAGTGTCGGATACAGCAAATACAAAGGCATTCGCGCTAAATTCAAACGTTCCCGTTAAAGGAGGAGTAGTGGACCAAGCTTGTTCGATGCTATTTTTATCTATTTTGTTGTTGAACTCGGCGAATATCCGTAACCCCACCCGTTGAACTGAAGTATCGCCATCTGCGGGAGATGTCCTGATTATATCAAAGGGCTCGGTGAAGAAAGTATAAAGGATATCGTGGTGCAGCGAGTTGCCGGAAGTATCTCGCAAGCTCTTATTGAATTTCATCGAGTACATAGTCGCCGATCTTAATTCATTTGAGAAGAACTGTACTTCATATCCCGCCGACCTACAAAAGATCGAAAGCATGTCAAATTCCCCTTTGGGTATCGGTGGTTCAATTATGACATCATTCTTTGATGGTGGTCTATTGAGCACGTTGTTAAAATAAAAAGAAAAACTGTATTGTGTAGCTCTTACCACGGACTGATTGGGAGGCGAAGCATCTGTCATTCGGAAAAACGGTTCAGGAAGAAATTTAAGAGTATCGGGAGCTTGTAAATGGTTTCCGTTAATATCTGAAGCCGTTGAATCAATGATTACCCGATAGGTAAAACCTGGTTCGTAAGCTCCGTAGAGTTTGATTTCAATTTTTGTTCCATCAAGAAAGCGAAAAGCTTCAAAGTTTAAAGTAATCCGTCCGGCGGGGTCTGAAAGCAATTTTACCGCGTTTGCCACAGAGAACATGTCCATAAATTTGTTGAATTGCACAATGATTGGATGGGCACAAGCCGTATTGCCTCCGGTAAATGGATAAGGCCCTATAGATCCGGATTGTGGTACGGTCCAAGTTACCTCGGGAAATATTTTGGGATTCGAGAGAGCTTCAATGGCAGATGGACCTTGAGGTCCGACAACTTCTTTTTGACAACTCAGGATTAAGCAGCTCAAAGAAACTGTAATGAAATATATTTTCTGTATTCTCATTTTATGTGACTACCTCTCACTGTATTCCATGAAAAATCTATAGTAATACATTAAAATTTTTGTTGTTCCCAACTGTGGCAATTTGATGTGTGCTTCAGTACTACTTTTAAGAGTACATTTTTTCGTTCTAATCGGAACGAAGATGCTTGTACAAGTACACCCCCAAATAGAATTTTGATATATGTTTGATTTTTTGAAAATTCTTAGCCATCCCAAGCCCATCATAAACGAGAAGGTTTGTGTTACGTGCCAAATTTCTATTATACCAGTACTCGAGTACTCCAACACTGTTTTGCAATAATACGCTTCGCTAATTTTGCATTCCATCATTACCGCACCAGCACCATATTTTTTGTGCCACTCACAATTTCGGCATCAAAGCGATAGAAGTAGACACCCGAAGGCAGCGGCTGCCCCTCTTCGTCAGTGCCATCCCAGGTCACCGAATGAGCCCCTGCTTCTCTCATTTCGTCGACCAGCGTTTTGATTTTTTGGCCCAGCACGTTGTAGATTGTTAGTTTGACGTGTCGCTCCACCGGCAATTCAAATCG
>JAABYK010000662.1:0-197 GCA_011775825.1 Candidatus Zhuqueibacterota bacterium
AAGCATTTTATGGAGAATCGTACAAGGGATTGCAGATAGAGTATTCGGTGGAAGAGAAGCCGCTTGGAACGGGAGGCGCTCTTAAACAAGCGTTTTCAAAAGTCTCATCGCAAGAAATACTGGTAATGAACGGAGACACGTTTTTTGATGTCGACATTGGTGATATGCTAAAAACCCACAGAACAACCGAAGCCGAT
>JAABYK010000662.1:243-869 GCA_011775825.1 Candidatus Zhuqueibacterota bacterium
GAGATCTCGCGATACGGGATTGTGAAAATCGATGGCACCAAAATAAGACATTTTGAAGAGAAGAAACGAGTCGATTTCGGATACATCAACGCCGGAGTGTACATTTCCGGGAATACATTATTTGACGCATTTGACCTGTCAGAGAGATTCTCTTTTGAAGAAGATTTCTTGAAAAAGTACACGTCTGAGCTGAACATGCATGCACACATTTCGGACACCTATTTCATCGACATCGGGGTGCCACACGATTATCGGCGAGCTCAAACGGAAATGAAGTCATATGAATAAGGCGCTTCTTCTGGACCGGGATGGTGTCATCAACAAAGAGATTCATTATTTACACAAAAAAGAGGACGTCGAATTTATCGACGGTGTTTTTGAAACGTGCCAATTCTTCATGGACAAAGGCTATTTAATTATTGTGATCACTAATCAGGCCGGTATTGGCAGGGGGTTGTATTCTGAACAAGCCTTCGCCGAATTGAGCAATTGGATGATTCGGGAGTTTTCGAAACATCAAGTGCTGATTTCCAAAATCTATCACTCTCCGTATCATCCAACGGAAGGGAAAGGGCAGTACAAACGAGATTCCTTTGACAGGAAACCCAATCCGGGCATGATTTTCA
>JAABYK010000662.1:906-1049 GCA_011775825.1 Candidatus Zhuqueibacterota bacterium
ACAAAGAAACGGATATCGAAGCCGGTATCCATGCCGGAGTTGGAACGAACATCCTCGTGAGAAGTGGCCACGAAATCAGTGAGTCTTCCAGGGCCGATATGATACTCGATTCGGTAAAAGATCTACCTATGGCCCTGTCTCTA
>JAABYK010000415.1:0-7175 GCA_011775825.1 Candidatus Zhuqueibacterota bacterium
AGGATACCAAACGAGATGTTATGCACCGAAATGTATGAAAAAGCAGCTTAGAAAGATATCAAAACTTTCTTTAACGAACAGTAGATGTTCTAATGAAATAAGCTTAAAATAAGGGCCTTCTTATGATTGACTTTGGTCTTTCAGACGAGCAAAAACAATTGCAAGCTTTAGCAAGAGAATTTACACGAAACGAAATTGTACCCGTTGCAGCCGAACACGACAAAAAGGCTGAATTCCCCATGGAGGTGTGTCGCAAAGCCTGGGAATTGGGCTTGATGAATGTTCAAATCCCCGAGGCGTACGGCGGCCCCGGTCTGGGGGTGCTCGAAGACTGCATCATCGCCGAGGAGTTCGGGGTTGGCTGCACTGGCATCGGCACATCGATGATGGGGAATATGTTGGCTGAGGGTCCGCTGATCGTTGCCGGAACCGAAGAACAAAAGAAGAAATATTTAGGCCAGATGGTCGATGAATTTTCCTTCAGTGCATATGCCGTGACTGAGCCCGATGCCGGATCGGATGTGGCAAGTATCAAAACCACAGCCCAGAAGACGGGCAGCGATTATCTCATTAATGGGCAGAAAATGTGGATTACCAATGCGGCTCAGGCTAAGTGGCTTTTTGTGTTGACCTACACGGACCCGGAAGCCGGGTATAAAGGCATGACGGCTTTTATCGTTCCCGCTGATACTCCCGGCGTGGTCATCGGAAAGCACGAAGAAAAAATGGGTCAGCGAGCCTCGGATACACGCGGGGTCACATTTGATGACGTGAAAGTCTCTGAAGTAAATCGACTGGGCAACGAAGGTGACGGTTGGAAGATCGCCATGCTTGCATTCGACCATTCCCGTCCCGTCGTAGCTGCCGCAGCTGTCGGTTTGGCGCAAGGGGCTTTGGAACATGCGATTCAGTATGCGTCCGAGCGCAAAACATTTGGTGCGCCAATTGCCAAACACCAAAGTGTGAGCTTCATGATTGCAGACATGGCCATGAATATTGAGGCAGCGCGCTTGTTGGTGTGGAAATCAGCCTGGAAAACCGACAGAGGTGAGCGAAACACCATTGAAGCTGCCTATGCCAAATGCTTTGCCGCGGACATGGCGATGAAAACAGCGACGGACGCGGTCCAGGTTTTTGGCGGATACGGCTATTCCACCGAATATCCTGTCGAAAAGCTTATGCGCGATGCCAAGATATTTCAGATTTATGAAGGAACGAGTCAAATTCAACGATTGATTATTAGTCGAGAACTTTTTGGTAAGAAGTAAAATTGTCGGAGTGAAAAAATGGCTCGCAGAATTGTCAATCTCAAAATTAACAAGTCGAATTATGAAACCGCCATTCGCGAATACGATGTTCTCCTCGATGTCATTCGCGAGAATCTGAATTTAACGGGCACCAAACGCGGATGCGATATGGGGACCTGCGGCTGCTGCACAGTGCTCGTTGACGGTCGAGCCAGGCTGTCCTGCCTAACACTGGCACTCGAATGTTTGGACAAAGAGATCACCACGATTGAGGGTCTAAAATCGCCGATCATTCATCCCTTGCAGCGCGCGTTTGCAGAGTCCGGGGGGTCGCAATGCGGATTTTGCACTCAAGGGTTTATTATGACAGCAAAAGCGTTTCTTGACGACAACCCAAATCCAACGCATACTGAAGTCGAAGAGGCCATTTCCGGAAACATGTGCCGATGCACTGGATACATCAAGATCATGGATGCCATTCAAAATGCGGCTGCAAAAGTCCGTGAGGAAGCGGGGTAATATTATGGCCGAAGAATTAAAAATTTCTGAAATTCGAAAAAAATTAAAGATGAGTGGGTGGTAGTTGAAATTACAAAAAGAGATAACTACAAAGTTCCAATGGCCGGTATTGTACTTTTTCATAGTAAAGACGAGGAAGAAGGTTATAATAAGGGATTTGCATATCGCAAAAAAAATCCCCTACTCCAAGCTATACTTTTGCTACACAGGCGATTTGGTTCCAAAAGACATTGGGGGGTTATGCTTGGCGCGCGGAGACAGAATCAAATGGTTGATTCGGGTGCATCTTTCTGTGCCATTGATAAAAGAATTGCGGAGAAGATCGGATTAACGAGAGGTAAAGGTCAGTCCGTCACTATTGCTCCCGCATTTGGTAACGCTAAACAAGTTCCAATTATAAGAATGAATTCCGTGAGAATTGGTATTAATATGATCGACAATATTACCGTCACCATTATAGATTTCCCAACAGGATTGAACTTCCGTGGCATTCTTGGGATGAATTATCTTCAGAACTTTCGCTTCACCATTGAACCCGATACCGACACTTCAGTCCTAAGGAAAATCTCAAAATAAAACAGTGAAGTTATGCGTACTTTAGAACAAAAGACAAACACCATTGGCAAACGCATCCCGCTTGTGGATGCCATGAAAAAAACCACCGGGGAGGGACTTTACACGGATGACATCAAACTACCGGGCATGTTGGTCGGGAAGATTTTGAGAAGTCCGTATCCGCATGCCAGGATCAAGAGCATTAATACGGAAAAGGCTGAGGCGTTGGTGGGGGTTCACGCCGTGATTACCGGAGACGAACCCGGCGCCCAGAATCGCTTTGGCGTCTTGCCCATTTCTAAAGATGAAATTGCGCTGCCCAAACCCGGTGCAAAAGGTCGTGAAGGAAAAGTCCTGTATGTCGGCGACTGTGTGGCTGCTGTGGCTGCAGATAACGAAGAAATCGCCTTGGAAGCATTGAAGTTGCTTGAAATTGAATGGCAGGATCTGAGGCCAATTATCAGAACGGAACATGGGCTGAACAAAACGGACGAGCCCCTGCAAGATCGTACCGAAAATGGCACAAATGTTCAGAAATCCGTTCACCAACATTTTGGGGACGTTCCGCAGGCACTCAAGAATTCAAGGTATGTGCAAACTCATGACTTCGAGTTTGTCGGACTCAATCATGCATTCACGGAGCCCATTGCGTCCATCGCGCATTATGACGCCGATGATCGGCTGACAGTATGGTCGGCACAACAAGTTCCACATTATCTGCATCGGTCCTTGACAGAGGTTATGGAGATGCCCATGCACCGGATTCGCGTCATTCGCCCCATGGTCGGGGGTGGTTTCGGTGGCAAAAGCGATCCCTTTCCACACGAAATGATTGCCGCTTTACTTTCGCGCAAATGCAGACGTCCGGTGAAAATTTTGTTTGACCGCGAAGAGGTTTTTTACAACAATCACGGTCGGCACCCAACCAAAACGCACATCACGGTGGCAACCGATGACAAAGGCAAAATCACAGCGCTGGATTTAGACGCAACCATTGATGGTGGGGCGTGGGGCAGTTTTGGAGTGGTCACCACCTACTACAACGGCGTTTTGGCGATGGGGCCTTACCAGATCCCGAATTTCCGATATTCAGGGCGAAGGGTGTACACGAACCAAGCTCCATGCGGTGCCATGCGAGGCCATGGAGCTGTGAATACGCGTTTTGCCTTTGAGGTGCTCATGGATATGTTGGCGGAGGATGCCAATTTTGATCCATGTGATTTCCGTCTGGCAAACTTGCTCCCCGAAAATACCGAGACCATCAACGGCTTTCGAATTACCAGCAATGGTACACGCGAATGCATCGAACGCGCCCGTGAACGTTCGGAGTGGGACAAAAAATTTCGAAAGTTGCCTTTTGGAGAAGGTATTGGTGTGGCGTGCGGATTCTATATCAGCGGAAGCGCTCACAGAATTCACTTCAATGAGCTCCCTCAGTCCACCGTTCACCTCAAAATCGATATGGATGGCGGCATTACGGTTCACTGCATGGCTGCGGAAATCGGACAGGGAAGCGACACCATGCTGGCGCAGTGTGTGGCCGAGCCTCTGGGACTGCCGCTTAACCGGATTCGGATTTTTTCTATGGACTCCGATACAGATCCCGTTGATTTAGGTTCATATTCCAGCCGTGTTACGTTTATGGCCGGAAACGCTGCTATTCAGGCTGCAGAAAAAGTTCGAAAGAAACTGGTGGATGCGGCTCACCAAATCACCGGCTATCCTCCGCAAGGATTTGTGCTGAAGGACGAAAAACTGATTTACGCGCCCAATCCCGACATTAGCGTGACATTCGATGAGGCGTTGACACAGGCTTTGGCCAAAAACGGGGCACTCGTCGCAAAGGGGATTTATCAATCGCCTCCCCCAATCGGGAAACGAGGTGAATTCAAAGGCTGGCGTGCTGGGCTTTCTCCCACGTACAGCTTTCAGGCTTACATTGCGCAAGTTACCGTTGATCCGGATACGTTTGAGGTGCGTGTGCAAAAAGTCTGGGCGGCACACGACTGTGGCAAGGCGCTCAATCCACTTGCAGTCGAAGGGCAAATTGAAGGCTGCATTCACATGGGGCTGGGCCAGGTCTTGAGCGAAGAAATGCCGTATCTGAAAGGAAATATCTTGGGGCCGAACTTCCTGGATTACCGGACGTTGACGCCGATGCAAATGCCGGACGTCGATGTCATCATCGTCGAAAGCAACGACCCGGAAGGCCCGTTTGGAGCGAAAGAAGCCGGCGAAGGCCCGCTTTTGCCAATTCTGCCGGCCGTTGCCAACGCCATTTATGACGCCGTGGGCGTTCGAATGTATTCGTTGCCCATAACCCCGGATAAGCTTTGGAAAGAGGCACAGAGACAGAAGGCAACGATGGGAATTCGTTCAAAGACCTTCGTTACAGTATGAAAAAGAAAGCTTAAAATGCAAAGTTATGGGCAGCATTTGTGCTGATGCTGCCAAATATACATTGACAATAGGTGCCGTTGGTAGTTTTTTGACAGGTAAATACTCTTTTTTATCCACCGCTGTGATTAGCACATTTTTTGTCGCTTTTGGCTTCTTAGCCTATTTTATAACGCCAAAGGACGTGAAGGAGGAATAAAATGTAAATACACCTTCTTATCATACTTGGAACTGCAGCATTAACCGTGATAGCTTTTTTAATAGCTTTATAGCTTTCAATATTCAGGATAGAAAGAACCGTAAAGGTTGGGTTCGTGGTACTCTTCTTTGAAATAACCAAGAAAATGAGAGAAATTGTAGAAAATCGGGAAAAAATTAAAAATAGGGTGCCCATTTGCTGAACATGACGGATTTTAATAAAAGGAAATCTTTGGGATTAAACATGAAAATAACAAGAACATTTTCGCTGCTTGTATTTATTGCGTTGCTTGCAAACCATGCATTTGCTCAAGATGCGAAGACTTTAAGAAAAACGTCTCGTCCGGTTCATACCTATTCCATCGTGGCGCGCGATCCCGAATCCGGCCAGATGGGTGTTGCGGTGCAGTCGCATTGGTTCTCCGTCGGCTCAATCGTCACCTGGGCAGAGGCTGGCGTCGGAGCCGTGGCCACTCAGTCGCTAGTAGATGTGACTTACGGACCATTAGGCCTCGATCTCATGCGTGCCGGGAGAACGGCTGAACAAGCTCTGGAGGCTTTGAAGGTAGCCGATCAGCATCCCGAAATTCGGCAGGTGGCAATGATCGATACTGAGGGAAATGTCGCTGCACATACCGGCAAGAAATGTATTCCTGATGCTGGCCATATCGTGGGCGATAATTTCTCCGTGCAGGCAAATTTGATGCTCAACGACAAAGTCTGGCCAGCCATGAAGGAAGCCTACGAATCAACTCCAGGAGATTTGGCTGACAAGATGCTTGCTTCACTCGAAGCTGCCCAATCGGCTGGTGGTGATATTCGAGGGAAACAATCGGCGGCAATTTTAATTGTCCGTGGCGAATCCACGGGAAAGCCGTGGGAAGACCGGGTGATGGAGTTGCGAATTGAGGACCATCCGAATCCGATCCAGGAGTTGAAGCGTTTGGTGAGGCTGCATCGCGCTTACGAGCACATGAACAAAGGTGATCTGGCTATCGAAAGAAATGATGTTGAGGCTGCTTTGGAAGAGTACGGTGCAGCGGAAGCCCTGTTTCCGGAGAACCTGGAGATGAAGTTTTGGCACGCCGTATCGTTGGTAAATGCGGGCAGAACCGAGGAATCGTTGTCTTTATTTAAAGAAATTTTCGCCAAAGATGAAAATTGGGTAACTTTAGTGCAGAGATTGCCCAAGGTTGACATACTTCCGAAAGATGAATCCATCATTAAGAAAATACTCTCGGTGGCGCCAGGGAACCGTAAGAAAGCTGTGAAATAACAGTTATGATTTTACCGAGTTTTAAATATCATCAGCCGGAGACGCTCGAAGAGGCTTTAAATATTGCCGAAAGGTGCGACGGTGATTTCGATTTCATAGCCGGCGGGACCGATGTTTTACCTAATTACAAGAATCGCTTAAACAATCGTTTTAATGTAATTAGTTTAAGCAAAATCAAAGAATTGTATGAAATCACGGATCACAAGATTGGCTCGATGGCAACGCTTGTTGAGTTGGAGCAAAATCCTATAATTCGTGGAACGTTCCCTGTACTTTCCCAGGCCGCCCATTTGATCGCCACGCCTTTGCTTCGAGAGGCGGGTACCGTAGGTGGAAATATTTTGCTGGATACACGCTGCTGGTTTTTCAATCAGTCGTATTTGTGGCGTGAAGCAAAAGGCTTTTGCTTGAAAGCGGACGGAGATGTGTGTTTGGTAGTCCCCCAAAAAGAAATCTGCTATGCAACCTATTCCGGCGACTTAGCTCCGGTTTTCATGGTTTTGGACGCTACTTTTCACCTTGCTGGGCCGGAAGGGAAACGTTCAGTGCACTCGAGTCGATTTTTCACACACGACGGGATCACACGAAATGTAAAATTGCCAGAGGAAATCTTGATCCATGCTTCGATCCCGAAAGAGGCGAAAACCCTGAAAGCGGGATACAAGAAACTCCGGGTTCGGGATTCCATGGATTATCCGGTGATGGGCACAGCCGTCGCCATGCGATTGAACGAACAGACCGTCGAAGAATTACGAATTGCGGTTACGGGAACCAATACCACTCCTTTGATTTATAACGAGATTACGGATCAATTCCAGGGCGATCAAATGACCGCCGAGCTGATCGAACAGATCAGTCATGAAGTGATGGAGCAAGTCAAACCCTACCGCAATGTTCACTTTTCACCGCAGTATCGTAAAGCAATGGTCGGCGTGTTTTTGAAGCGAATTTTGACTGAACTGTCTGGTCCTGCCATTTCTACA
>JAABYK010000415.1:7191-14187 GCA_011775825.1 Candidatus Zhuqueibacterota bacterium
GGTGACCTTGATAAGCTATCTTATGAGAACTACCCAACTCCGCAAATTGCGGCCGATGAGGTTTTAGTAGAAGTCAAAGCCATCAGTTTGAACCATCTTGATCTATGGGTGAGGCAAGGACTGCCGAACCTCAAATTGAACATGCCGCACATTTTAGGCTCCGATGCTGCTGGCGTGGTGGCAGAAGTCGGCGAACTGGTAAAGAATGTGAATGTCGGGGATAAGGTCCTACTGGCGCCGGCGTGGGGCTGCGGCACGTGCGAGGCGTGTTTGTCGGGCAATGATAATTATTGCCACGGGTACAAAATTCTGGGAGAAGGCACACAGGGCGTGTATGCTGAGTATGTGAAGGTGCCTGCTGAAAATGCGTTCCCGATTCCGGGAGGACTGAGTTTTGAGGGAGCCGCAGCCATCCCTTTGGTATACTTGACGGCATGGCATATGCTTGTCGATCGGGCAAAAGTGCAGCATGGGGAGGATGTTCTGATTTTGGCTGCAGGCAGCGGTGTGGGCAGCGCTGGAATTCAAATTGCCAAACTTTACGGAGCTCGGGTCATTGCAACTGCCAGCACGGATGCGAAGTTGCAAAAAGCGAAAGAGCTTGGTGCAGACGAACTTATCAATTACAATAGAGCCGACTTTTTAAAGGAAGTGAAGCGGCTCACAAACAAAAAGGGCGTGGAAATCGTGTTTGAACACGTAGGAAAATCTACATGGGACAAAAGCATCAAGGTATTGACTCAAGGGGGGAGATTGGTCACATGCGGAGCGACCACCGGTTATGGTGCGGTGACTGATTTACGCTATGTTTTCTTCAAAGAACTCAAGATTTTAGGGAATTTCATGGGGCGTAAAGCGGGTCTAAAGCAGGCGCTCAAACACTTCCCGGAAAGACTCAAGCCTGTGTTGGATAAGACATTTCCACTTAGGGATGCAGCGAAGGCCCACAAAAGACTCCTGAATCGAGAACAATTTGGAAAGGTGATCCTGGTACCCTGAAAATAGAAGAGGAAGAGAAAATTGACTATCAAAAAGATTTCCGTTATTGGTGCTGGTACCATGGGACATGGTATCGCTTACGTTTCCTGCGCCGGTGGTTTCGAGACCGTACTTCAGGATATTTCAGATGAAATGCTGAAAACTTCGGTTTCAAGAATAGAAACAAATTTAAAGAAGGCAGTTGAACGTAGCATCATTGCTGACGAAACGGCTAAGTCCGCATTGTCCAATCTTCGCACAACCAATAATCTTGAGGAAGCGGTAAGCAAGGCAGACTTTGTTATCGAAGCCGTTCCAGAAAAAATTGACCTCAAAATAAGCCTATTCGAAAAGATTGACAAATTGTGTGATTCGAAAGTTATTTTTGCCTCGAACACCTCTTCTTTGAGCATCACAGAAATGGCCGCGGTAACCGAGCGCCCAAATCGATTTGTCGGGATGCATTTTTTCAATCCTGCGCACAAAATGAAGTTGGTTGAAATCGTGCGCGGATTGGAAACCAGTGAGGAAACCATCGCAACTACTGAGAATGTGGCTTCGAGAATGGGGAAGGAGGCTGTAACCATCAAGGAGTCGCCCGGATTCATAACCAGCCGCATCAATGCCATGATTGGTAATGAAGCCTTTTATATGCTGCAAGAAGAGATCGCTTCAGCCGCAGAAATCGACAAAGCCATCAAACTGGGCTTGAATCACCCAATGGGGCCGTTTGAGATGGTGGACCTGGTGGGACTGGATACGAGACTCAGAATTTTGAGATTTCTTCACGAAACGTTGGGCGATAAATATCGACCGTGTCCACTGATGGAACAGTATGTAAAAGCCGGACGGCTTGGCCGTAAAACGGGAAAAGGCGTGTACGACTACTCTGGGTAAGTCGTTTAACATCCGAGAAAAGATGAAATCATTTTGGAGCTAACCTTTATGTATTTTTCTTGATTTAAAATGTTCAATTTTGGAAATTACGTAGGTAGAACATAACTTCAAACACGGAAACGAAAAGAAGGAACCACGCTGAAGCAAAATAGTAAAACTCAACCTGAATGAGTCATGATTACGGATCAGCTATGAAAATAAGACGGGCTGGTGACAGCCATTAGGCACATGGGTACTTCCATCTGGCGCCCGCCAGGTACCTCGCTTAATGGTCGGGGACCTCGGGAGACGACCCCGGGTCACCAGCCCTAAAAACACAAAACTGACAGAAGATTTTGGGGGAGAAAACGATGTCCATAACATCTTCCACTAAACTCAACTTAGTCTCTTTTGTGATCTCCAACGATGTTGGGATTGAGCGTTGCCTTTTGATTGGACATGATTTCAATTGCCGGCATTTGGCATGTCATAAGTCAAGCCGTTCTTAACTTTATTTCACAACTGAAATCTTAATTAGTACGGTAAGTCGAAACTAAATAAAAGACGGCCGCATGAAACCGGAGGAGGAAGAGAATGGGGTAAAGAGTTAGTTTCACACGACCGTCACTATTCTAATTGTAAAAAAATAAAAAAGTTCCCAGGTGTTTAATGAGGAACGACTAAATGATTCAATCGTTAGATATCAAGGTAGTGGCAGTGATGATGGAGTAGAGAAATTATCCGAGCCCGTTGGTGCGAGAGACCTCCGTGCTGAATATCAGAAAGTGCTCATGTAATCGCTGCCACTACTTTGAATCAAAACAAGGATGCTGACGAAGATGGTCTCGCTCTTATTTTATCGAGCATCTCCTTACCGAAGAAGACCTCAGTCAAATGAAGAACAACCTGACTTGAGGAACAAGCCAATTGATTTCCCGTAAATGGGTTGAAATGTTACCGCATGGACTTTTATTTAAGAAGGAAAATGCATTTGAAGGTGGGAAAAAAGAAGGTAGAAGGCGTGCCAGTTTTTGAGCTGGAAGGCAAGATTATGGGGGGCAGAGAATCTTTGCAACTCTCCGAACATCTGCAGAGCTTAATCCAGCATGGTGAAAAAAACATAATTTTGAATTTCAGCGATGTGCAATGGATAAACAGTTCTGGAATAGGTCTGCTATTGTCATGCATGCGTGAGTTGCGTAATAAAGGCGGAGACTTACACTTCGTTGGATTACATGGCAGAATTTCCGAATATTTTAAGATTACAAAACTTGATAGCGTGTTGAAGATCTACAGGAATACTGATGAGGCCGTTGGCAAATTAAGGGCTGCTGAAGCTGGATCTTAGAAACTGCTTTGAACGCTTTCTCAATCATGTGAGCTTGATCAAAGTCAGCAATTCTCTTGAGACATCCTTGCCTAAGCACAAACGAGGTGATTTAAGGCAAAATACAAGCTGCAAAGACGGTACTTTCCAGGAATCGTCATTTCTACTTAAAATTCATTTATTCCCGGGAATAATCGAGCTTCCTAAAAAAGTCTAAACTAAACGTTGGGTAAGACGCAGTCCGACAGGAAGCGGCTACTGGTATCTGTAAACCAGAATCTCCCAGGCAGCTTTTATCTGTTTTCCAAGAGACGAGCATCAAGCATTCAGTCAACCTGCATTTCCATTTCCTTCTCAGAATTCCCATAGAGGCTTCTGATTAACATGCAACTTAATTTGATGTCCGCAGCTATCTTATATTTACGTATATTGTTCTTACAATCTCTGCATGGTAGGCGTAATAAGTTGCATTTAGTTTTTCAACATAGTATCCGAGAATAGGAGAAGAATTGAATAGACATGGTCAAGGGGACGTCAAAGGATGTTAGTTAAGGCTGATTTTCACCTCCACACGAGCGAAGATCGTGAAGATCGCGTTGCGCATTCTGCCCACGAGCTGATTAAATACGCAGCAAAAACAGGGTTTAACGCGATTTCCATAACCAACCACAACACATTCACCTTCAGCAGAGACCTGGAGAATTTTGCAGCCGATTTAGGTGTGCTTTTAATCCCTGGTATCGAAAAGAAGGTAGAAGGGAAGCATGTTTTGATCTTGAATGCGTATCCAGCCACAGAAAGAATTAAGACGTTTGCCGAACTGCTCAATGCAAAGAATGATGGCGTTTTTGTCATTGCACCCCATCCCTTTTTTAAAACCAGCGAGTGTTTGGGCAACAAACTGCTCGAAAACCTCGACCTTTTCGATGCCCTTGAGTTTAGCTTCTGTTATTCCAAATGGTTTAACCTGAACAAGCAGACCCTGCGACTTGCAGAAGAAAAGGCGTTGCCAGTGGTGGGGAATTCCGATTGTCACGTTTTGAAATACATGGGTGTTTGCCATTCTGTATTACAGGCAACCGACCTGACCCTTGAAGGGGTGTTTTCAGCCATTCACAGTGAACAGGTGCAAGTGGTAAGTCAGCCTCTGTCGTTAGCCATCCTGGCAAGGATTCTTTTTGAGATGAAATTCAAGAAATACAAACTTTTCCTCCAACGCAGAAATGGGCCTGTGTTTTTATCGCAACGAAAAGGCAAAGAGGTCTGTATTCAAGGCTAAAGTCGGTCTATAAATTCTGCAAGTGAAGGCAACTCAGGAGAAAGAAAATCAAACCCTCTTGATGATCACACTGGCGTTGGTTCCGCCGAAACCAAATGAATTTGACAAACAAAGCCCGATTTTGGCTTTGCGAGGTTTGTTGGGGACGTAATCGAGATCGCACTCAGGATCCGGGGTTTCGTAGTTGATGGTAGGAGGGAGGACTTGATCTTCGATGGCCTTGATGCAGTAAATCGCCTCAACTGCGCCCGCCGCCCCTAAAAGATGTCCGGTCATGGATTTGGTCGAGCTCATGGGCAGGTTGTAAGCGTGCTTGCCGAAAACATGTTTGACCGCCTGAGTTTCGGTACGATCGTTGAGCGGGGTGGAGGTGCCATGAGCATTGATGTAATCCACATCCTCAGGTTGGATGTCGGCATTGTTCAACGCGTTTTGCATACAGAGTCTGGGGCCTCGTCCTTCGGGGTCAGGTGCGGTGATGTGAAACGCATCGGTACTCATCCCAATACCGATAATTTCCGCATAGATGTTAGCATTGCGACTCTTCGCCGTTTCCAAGTCTTCCAGAATGATCACACCCGCCCCTTCGCTTGATACGAAGCCATCCCTTTCCAGATCAAACGGTCGGCTTGCCCTTTCCGGTTCATCATTGCGTACCGAAAGAGCGCGAGCGTTGGCAAAACCAGCCATGGCGACCGGTACCAACGTGGCCTCCGTACCGCCCACCACCATAATATCTGCATTCCCCCGCAGAATCGTAAAATAACCATCAGCAATTGCGTGAACGCCCGTCGAACAGGCGGAAACCACACCGTAACTAGGGCCGCGGATTCCGTATTTAATGGCCACTTGCCCTGACGCAAGATTGATGATCGCCGAGGGGATAAAAAACGGTGAAATGCGGCTGATTTGGCCGTTGTATGCCTTCAGTGTGTTCTGTTCGATTACGGTAATTCCACCTTGTCCTGAACCAACGATGACTCCCACTCGTTCGCAATTGTCCTCATCAACGACCAGCCTGGCATCGTTTATAGCTTCCTCCGTAGCTGCCATGGCAAACTGAATGAACGGATCCATTTTCTTGACTTCCTTTTTGTCGATGTAGTTGGCTGGATCAAAGTTCCTCACTTCGCCCGCAATTCTGACCGGAAAATCGGGAATGTCAAATTTGGTGAGTGGGCCGATTCCAGACTTTCCGGCCAAAATGTTGCGCCAGTTTTCTTTGACGGTCAAACCGATGGGCGTAACCATTCCCATTCCGGTTACGACCACACGCTGATTATTTACTGCCATCTACTCCCTCTCTCCTTGTTGTGACAAGTTTAAGTCTATTCGTTCGGAGCCATCAATTCATCCAGGACTTTAAATGCGTAACGCAGGTGTGGGATGACAATCGATCCTCCCACAATCAAAGCGATATTCATCGCCTCCTGCAATTCCTCGCGCGTTGCGCCTTCTTCAACGGAACGATCTAGATGGTAAAAAATGCAGTCGTTACATCTGAGCACCATCGACGCCACCAATCCCATAAGTTCTTTCATTTTCGCTGGCAGCGCTCCATCCAGATAAGCTTTATTATCGAGTGCGAAAAACTTTTTGTAATCGTTGAATCCGCTGTTGAGAATCTTTTCATTCATTTCCGCACGATATTCACGTTTTTCCGAAGCCGTGACGTTCATGATTCAACCTTCCCTTGCCTTTAGATTGACCTTTGTTTCTTACCGATCTCCTCCAATGAAATTGCCCAGAGAACCAAACACTGAGCCGCCCCTTTTGACTTCGCCGACATTGGACATGGCGGCGGAAACGACTCTGTCAGCCAGTCGCGAGAAGGGAAGCGTTTGCAGGAATACGGTTCCAGGACCGCGTAATCTTGCAAAAAATAATCCCTCTCCGCCAAAAAAGGCCGTCTTAATTCCACCCACAAATTTGATGTTATAATCTATGCTGTCCTGGAAGGCTACCAGGCAGCCCGTATCCACATTAAAGAGTTCGCCGTCTGCTAATTGTTTCTCGATGATGGTTCCGCCTGCATGGACGAACGCCAAGCCCGTTCCACTTAATCTTTGCAAAACGAACCCTTCGCCCCCAAAAAATCCGGCGCCAAGACGTTTTGTAAACGCTACCGAAATATCGATTCCGTAGGCCGAGCACAGATAAGCGTCCCGTTGGCAAAGCACCGTCCCCATCTTGGCTAAATCCAACGCGATAATCTTGCCAGGATACGGAGCTGCAAAAGCCACTTTGCCAAGTCCCGCGCCTGCCTGCTGAAATGTTGTAATGAAAAATGATTCGCCTGTGAGGATCCGTTTCATCCCCTTTAAAATGCCCCCACCAGTTCCGGTATTCATTTTGATGCCATCGGTCATGTACATCATGGCACCGGCTTCAGCTTGAACCATTTCTCCGGGATCAAGCGCAATGATCACAGCTTGCATGTCATCGCCAACAAGTTCGAATTCAATTTCGTGTACCATTTATAACCCCTTGTAATTGAACGGAATGTCTATCCTGAAATTTGGAAATAGCCTCCAAA
>JAABYK010000415.1:14244-21674 GCA_011775825.1 Candidatus Zhuqueibacterota bacterium
TGGTAAAACGCCAAATAATTTCCCAAATGTAAATCTAATGAGCTTAAAAGTCAAGATATAAAAAGGCGTCGTTATTTTTTGTTGATTTTGAGTCAACTTTCGACTACTTTTTTTTATGGAACGCAAAGGCAAACCCGCAAGCATTGGAATGCTAAGCCAACTGTTCGAATTCAATGCGACTCAATACAATAAGCCTGATCTTCTGAGCTACCGGGGCGGGGATGGCATCAGCTATCGCATTTCGAGCAATGAGTTCAGAGAACGTGTCATCGATTTCGCCTTGGCGCTCAAAAGCTTGGGGGTCAAGCCAAAGTCCAAAGTCCTGCTTCTCTCAGAAAATCGACCCGAATGGCATGTGGTGGATTTCGCTTGTCATCTGTTAGGGGCGGTAGTGGTACCCGTTTTCCCAAACCTGGTGGCCGATCAAATCGAATACATCGCCAAAAACAGCGACAGCGAATTCATTGTCATCTCTAATGAAATTCAGGCCAACAAGATTAGGCAAACCCGTCAAGATTTGAAAAAAATCAAACAAATCATGACCATGAAGAAAGGGATAGAAGGAGAAGGATTCAGAAGCTTTGATGACATACTGGCGCAGGTCGGACACGCGAGAAGGCTAAGTTTCTGGAAAAATGCCTCGATTTGGCCAAACCGGATGACATTGCGACCATCATCTACACATCCGGCACAACCGGACCTCCGAAACGTGTGATGTTGAATCACCGAAATATCATGTCCAATGTTACGGCTTGTGGGAGCGTCTTCAAGATAAATTCGAACGACCGGGACTTTCGTTTTTACCGTTGTCACATGCCTTTGAACGAACCGTGGACTATCTCTATTTTTTGCAAGGTACAAGCATCGTCTACTCCGGAATTGATACGGTGACTGCCGACTTAATAGAAAGTAGAGCTACCATCATGGCTTCCGTCCCCAGGTTTTTCGAAAAAGTTAAAGCCACCACTGAAAACAACCTACAAGAAGAGGGATTTTTAAGAAAAATGCTATTTAATTGGGCGGTCAACGTTGGTAGAAAGAAAATAGAGTCGAACACAATTCAGGCACAGAACGGCTTTATGCTAAACATGCTAACAGGAGTTGCGGATAGAATGGTGCTTTCAAAAGTCCTACGACGGACAGGTGGAAACTTGCGATACTTTATCTCCGGAGGTGCGCCTCTTTCGGTGGAGGTCGGCCGATTTTTTTATGCCCTGGGCTTAAAGATTTTGGAAGGGTATGGCCTGAGCGAAACCTCGCCTGTGATTTCAGTAAATCCTCCACAAAGGCCAAAACTTGGAACAGTTGGCAACTCTTTGCCAGGGGTACACGTCCAAATCGCCGAGGATGGCGAGGTCCTGACACGTGGCCCCAATGTCATGGTTGGTTATTACAAAATGTCTAAAGAGACAGAGGAGGCCATTGTGGATGGCTGGTTTCATACCGGCGACATCGGCAATGTAGACGAGGAAGGATACTTAAGCATCAAAGATAGAAAAAAGCAGTTGATTGTAACCTCGGTTGGGAAAAAGGTGGCTCCGCAGGTGATTGAGAAGCAAGTGGAGGGAAGCAAGTACATTGAACAAGTTGTGCTGATAGGTGAGAAACGCAATTTTATTAGTGCGGTTATCGTACCGAACTTCGAGGCCTTGAAGAGCTATTTGGGGCACATTTGATTTCAGCCCAGAGCAATGAGGAGATCATCGAAAACCGCAAGGTAGTTGAGTTGATTCAAAATGAATTGGACACAAGACAGCAGCATTTTGCGCATTAC
Source organism: Candidatus Zhuqueibacterota bacterium (assembly GCA_011775825.1). Classification (GTDB taxonomy): domain Bacteria; phylum Zhuqueibacterota; class Zhuqueibacteria; order Oceanimicrobiales; family Oceanimicrobiaceae; genus JAABYK01. Next base: position 16,019 of record JAABYK010000415.1, read on the forward strand.
GAAAAGATCCGGGAGTTTCGTTCGTTGCCTGAGGAGTTCACGGTCGAGAATGGTCTGCTTACACCCACTTTGAAAGTGAAGCGAAAGAAGGTTGAGGAAAAATATGCCGACTTGATTAAAGAAATGTACGATGGTTAAGTATGGCAAACGTCGCGTTTGCAGGATTGTTTTTCAGTAATCCCGATCCAAAAAAGACAAAATGATTACCTGATGAACCTCAAAACGAAACCTTCGAGAGGGGAGGACTCATGAGAAAAATCGCTCTGTTGCTACTGATTTTTTGCACGAATGGCTTTGCTCAACCCAACTGGACGCTTCAAAACCTCGCACAAGATTTTTTTTCATGGCGGGTGAAAATGCAGCCTGCTACAGGCGACGACATTTTGCGGGTTGAACGACCAGACGGTTGGACGCCCGATTACTCGCCTGAAGCCATCACCGAATATCAAAAAGCCTTTCGAGATTTTAAGAAGAGATTGAATGCCATCCCACAATCCGGCTGGTCGCGTTCGGATAGCGTCGATTATTTGCTCATGCGCTCCGCCATTGAACGGGTGAATTGGGAGTTAAACGTCTTGCGGCTGCCTCATCGCAATCCGGATTTTTATGTCCATCAGACACTTGGGACTCTGTATGAACTTCTGCTCATCCACACACCCATGACCGACACACGTGCTCGCAACATGATTGTTCGACTCAACTCCTTTCCAGCGACCTTGGAGCATGCCAAGAAGAATTTGTCCGAACCTGTGCGTGCCTTTGCCGAAATTGCTTTGTCGAATTTGCAGGACGTTCGCCAAAAAATGATGGCTTGCCAAGACGCCCTGAAAGATCTGATGAAGGAATCGTTCCATTCAGACCTCGAGGACGCTACTCAAAAAGCCGCGAAGGCTTTGGAGAATTACGCAACTTGGATAGAGGCGAGAAAGTCTGACATGTCCAACGACTTCAGTGTGGGCAGAGACGGCTACGTTTATTTCTTAAAGAACATCGCATTAATGCCATATACACCGGAGGAACTGCTTTTGATGGGAGAATTGGAATGGAACCGCTCCGTGGCATTTGATGTCTATGAACATCTCAGAAATGCTGACATTCCTCCGCCAGATCTTTTCGACACCGCTGAAGAGCAAATCAAACAGTCTCGAAAAGACGAGGAAGCCATTCGCCGGTTTTTGGAGGAAAAGAATATCATGACTGTACCCGATTGGGTGCAACATTACCGGAACAAGAAAATACCACCCCGGATCGAGCCTTTTACTCACATGGGCGTGGTGGACGATTTGACTTCAGAAACGCGTCTGGACGAGAACGCGGTGAGTTACATTCCGGAACCCTCACCGGACCTGTCTTTTTTTCGATTGGCTTCGGCACAAGACCCGCGGCCTATCATCATTCACGAAGGCGTCCCCGGCCATTATTTTCAATTGGTGCTGTCGTGGGCCAATTCCAATCCCATTCGAAGACGATTCTTTGACTCCGGACCAATCGAAGGCATCGGTTTCTATGTAGAAGAATTAATGTTGCAGTTTGGCTTGTTTAGTGACCGTCCGCACACGCGGGAGATTATTTATCGGTTTATGAGATTGCGTGCTCTGCGTGTGGATGTAGATGTGAATCTGGCTTTGGGCAATTACAGCATCGAGGAAGCGGGTCAGTACCTGGCCGAAACCGTACCCATGGATGCGCCCACAGCAAAGTGGGAGGCAGGCTTTTTTGCCCTGACGCCCGGACAGGCGATTTCTTATCAAATCGGCAAACTCCAAATTTTGAACCTGATCGCCGATGCCAAAATCAAGCTTGGAGATAAGTTCAGCCTTCGCGACTACCACGATTACATGATGGAGAACGGCAACGTTCCCATCGCCCTGCAGCGTTGGGAATATTTGGGACTGCAGGATGAGGTTAAAAAGCTGTGGTGACGGTGACTGCCGGCTGGTTGTAGTGACGCGGTATTTGAGAATGATTCATCTTTACAGGCAGAGAGGAGTGATCAGTGAGGCAGGAATCAGTATAGGAGTAATCAGTAGTCAGTGGAGCAGTAAGCAGTAGAGTGTGTATCAAAAGACAGGCAGTCAGGCAGTATTGAATTGTATCTTCAAAAAGAGAAAGGATTATCATGAAGTCAATTCGGATTCTGAGTTTCAGTTTAATTCTTTTCGCAACCCTTCTCAACGCCCAAAACCAAAAACCCCTCACGCTCGAAGACATCTTTGCTTCGGACAAATTCCAGGGCAGAACCGTCGTCAACATCCAGTGGCAACCCAACGGCTCCGCATTCACGTTCACCAAACGCAATCCGCAAAGCGGCCAACTGGACATCTATAAGCACGCGGTGAGCAGTGGTGAAGAAACACTGCTTCTGGCAGGGGCAGACCTGATATACAACAACCAACCCGTGAATATGAGCCGCTACCGCTGGACGCCCGACGGTAAGTATCTGGTGATTTCCGGTCCGATCACCAAAATCTGGCGACATTCCACTCAGGCGCCACACTATCTGTACGAGCTGGCTACAAGGGAACTGACGCCCTTGGCCGACGCCGATCCAGAGCTTCGCAACGTCAAGCTCTCACCGGACGGCAAATGGGTGGGCTACGTGCGTGACCACAACATCTACATCGTCGAGTTGGCCACCGGTAAAACTCGGGCCATCACCACCGACGGCACCGAGAACATCCTCAACGGCGAATTCGACTGGGTGTACGAGGAGGAGTTCAGCATCGACGACGGCTGGCGCTGGTCGCCCGACAGCAAGAAAATCGCCTTCTGGCGCCTGGATCAAACGAGGGTGAAGGAATTCAATCTAGTGGACGAACTGGCGGGTGTTTACAACGAAGTGTTCAAACTGAAATATCCGAAAGCCGGTGAGAAGAACGCCCTGGTGCAAATCGGTGTGGCCGACATCACCACAGGCGAGACTACCCGGATGGAATTGGGCGAGGAAACCGACATTTACATTCCGCGCATCCATTGGACCAAATCATCGAATACATTGGCCATCCAGCGATTGAATCGGCAGCAAAACCGACTGGAGTTGCTGCTGGCGGATACCAACACCGGTAACTCGCGGACGATTCTGGCCGATACCGATACTGCCTGGGTGGAGGTCACCGACGACGTGATTTTTCTCAAAAAGCAAGACCAGTTCCTCTGGACATCCGAACGCAGCGGCTACCGGCATATCTATCGGTACGATTTGAAGGGTAATCTGGTTAAACGACTCACCTCCGGTGACTGGGTCGTGAACTCCGTGGCTGGCGTGGACGAGCAAGCGGGTTGGGTATACTTTTACGGCAAAAAAGATTTGCCTCTGGAGCACCATGTGTATCGAGTCAGACTCAACGGAAAGGGCCTTCAGCGGATTTCTCAAAGAGAGGGCTGGCACAGCGGGGTCTTTGCTCCGGACTTTAAGCATGTAATCGGATTTTTCTCCGATGTTCGTACACCTACACAGATGATGTTGCGCAAGGCTGACGGGTCCCTGGTGCGGTTCTTGGAAAAGAACGACATCTCGGCGGTGGAAGAATACCGCCTGGCCTACCCGGAATTTCTGACTGTCACCACCACCGACGGCACGAAGCTGAACGCTTACATGATCAAACCGCACGACTTTGATCCGAACAAAAAATATCCAGTGCTGGTGTTCGGTTACGGCGGTCCGGGATCGCAGATGGTGGTGAATCGCTGGGGCACAGGCGGCCGAGCGTACCACGTATCGCAGCGCACGCTGTGGCATTCGTTCATGGTGCAAAACGGCTATCTCGTATTCTGCATCGACAATCGCGGCACCGGGGGTAGGGGAAAGGCCTTTAAGAACTTAGCCTACGGGGATTTGAGCAAATGGTCGGTGCACGATCAGATTGAAGGCGCTGAGTATTTGCAGACCCTGCCGTACGTCGATGGCGACCGCATCGGGTTCTGGGGCTGGAGCGGGGGCGGCTACCTGGCGCTCATGCTCATGATGCGTGGTCCCGACTATTTTAAGGTTGGGGTTTCCGTGGCGCCGGTGACGGATTTCCATTTCTATGACACGATCTGGACCGAGCGCTACATGGGACATCCGAAAGCAAATATCGAGGGCTACGAGGCGGCTAACGTGCTCAACTATGTCGACGGCTTGAAGGGCAAATTGCTCGTGGTGCACGGCACCGGCGACGACAACGTGCATGTGCAGAACACGCTGTATTTGATCGATGAACTGGTAGCGAAGGACAAGTCGTTTGATCTCATGATGTACCCGAATCGGAATCACCGCATTTCCGGCGGCAACACACAACTGCATCTGTTCAGGAAGATTACCGAATATTTCTTGGAGAATTTGTGATTAATTCAGGAGTCTGCATTTTGATTAAGTTTAGTTTATTAAAATAAAAGTAAAGTATATCAAGACGGCGTTCAAAAGATAAGCAAAAACTTAAAGTTCATTTTGAGGGAGTAAACACTTGCCCAAATCCAAATCAAATATTTCATCAGATAGGAAGCCTCATGTTGAGGATGGAGTAATAATTGACAGTGCTGGTAATGAATTTAGTCCTGAGGAATGGGAGAAAAGAGCAACTAAGTTGCTCAATTCGGAAGACTTCCAAGCCATTTACAGTGGTCCGCTTGGTGAAATAACTCGCAAAGAGAGACGTAATCTTCTGATTGCCTGCGCTATTGTAATCGCAATTATCAAACTAAATCTTGTACCCAATGAAATCGCGGCTTTTGGAATCAACTTTACACAATCCGCCGAGACTGCCCTTAATTGGATACTCGGGGCTTTGATAGTTTACTTTTTAACCAGTTTTTGCCTTTATGCATTGTCCGACTTCATGGCCTGGAGAGTAAAGTACATTGTCTACCAAGCACGTCTGTCCGAAGCCCAAAAGAAACGACGATTCGCAATTTTCATTAATCTAAGGTTGGACAAAGCTATACGAAGTGCATTCCCTCCCGGATCGCTTGCTTACAATTTGATCAGTACGATCACATTCATAAGATTGGTTTTTGATTATTTTGTTCCTATCGTCGTGACAACTNNAGCTAACTATGCGACATAAGGCTTAGAATCTGTAACAAACATCGTGCAAATGTTAGCGGACTTTATCTGTAGCACTATGTGTAAGTTGACTCAAGTTGTTGAAAGTTGACTATGAATTTGAATGTGACATATCTCAGCCAAAATAAGGCCAGAGCGGTGTTCAGTATCCTTACCGATTCACCGTCTGCATGGATGGCTCCGGATAACGCAATCCTTTGGCTGCTCCCATCGGTGCGGCTTCGTTGATTCTGTCGAGATCGTCTTGTGTGAGTTGCACTTCCAGTGCCTTGATGTTTTCTTCGAGATACTTGATGCGCTTTGTGCCTGCAATTGGCACGATGTCGTCACCCTGCGCCAGCAGCCACGTGAGGGCAAGCTGTGCCAGAGAACAGTTTTTTTCTGCCGCAATTTCTCCCAGCTTCTTGAGAATGCTCAAATTGTGTTCTAAATTCTCTTGCTCAAAACGGGGTGAATGGCGTCGCCAGTCGTCTTCCTGCAAATCGTCGAGGCTTTTAATTTTGCCCGTGAGAAAGCCCCTGCCAAGGGGACTGTAGGCTACAAATCCAATGTCCAGCTCACGGCATGTGGCCAGAATTTCTTCTTCAACATCTCGCGTCCACAAGGAGTATT
>JAABYK010000415.1:21698-21909 GCA_011775825.1 Candidatus Zhuqueibacterota bacterium
AAGGAGTATTCCGTTTGCAAAGCCGCAATGGGATGCACTTTATTAGCCCGACGGATCGTCTCCGGTGCGGCTTCGGATAAGCCCAGATAGCGCACCTTGCCTGCTTTCACCAGTTCGGCCATGGCGCCAACCGTTTCCTCAATCGGTGTATCCGGATCGACTCGATGCTGATAGTAGAGATCGATGACGTCCACATTTAGGCGTTTCAGGC
>JAABYK010000150.1 GCA_011775825.1 Candidatus Zhuqueibacterota bacterium
TCGCTTGAGCGACAGATTGGGGCTATGATAAGCAAAATGATCCCGTATTCAGACTCCGCTGCTTTTGTAAAGCGAGTGATTTCTTCCAGAATCGAAGAGGTGGTCACTTACAAGGAATTAGCCGGTTATCTGGGGGTCGTTGGGTTGCTATTTGCCGCAAGTGGTTTGTTCAGCACCATGCGTACGATCTTGAATCGAGTGTATAATATTCATCCGACTACTTCGGTAGTGTTGGGAAAATTAAAAGATGTGGGTATGGTCCTGTTAGTCGTGATTCTCATTCCTTTGTTCATCACCGTTCTGCCTTTTTTTGAGATGGTTCTGGATTTGGCGAGTCGATTTGCGTTATTAAAGTTCTTAAGGTTTGGGGGTTTTCAAAAGTTGGTGCTTGCGGTTGGCTCCCTTTTATCCATTTTCACTCTGTTTAGTCTGGTGTATTATTTCATTCCCAATAAAACAATTGGCTTAAGAACCGCAGCGATCAGCGCGCTATCGGCATCGGTGCTGTGGGAGATAGCAAAGCAGGGTTTTGGTTTTTATATCAAACATTTTGCTACCCTTGGAAGAATTTATGGGGTCTATATTTTGCTTGTCGTTGTCGCGTTTTGGATTTACTACTCGTCATTGGTTTTCATCATTGGAGCCGAGATCGGACAATTGTACCGCGAACGATCTATGGCTTAATTTTTGAATCATTAAGGACAGAGTTTCGAGTTGGATTTATAGACGCGGATTTTGTATATTATATTATATTATTAAATTGTTTCACAACTTTCGAAACTTCAGCATATAGAATTAGAGGAATTTCAAAATGAGTTCTTACGACTATGATTTAGTCGTTATCGGTTCCGGGCCAGCCGGACAAAAAGCCGCCATTCAGGCTGCCAAACTCGATAAGCGAGTGGCGGTGGTGGAACGAAAGGCGGTCGTGGGCGGTGTCTGCATCAACACCGGCACCATTCCCAGCAAGACCCTGCGTGAAGCCGTGATCTACCTCTCCGGCTATCGACATCACAATATTTATGGGAAGTCGTACAAGGTGAAAGACAGGATTACGGCTGAGGATCTGATGTTCCGAATCGAACATGTAGTTCGTCATGAAATCGATGTGATTCGGGATCAGCTTTTGCGCAATGGGATTGATGTTCTAAATGCGGAGGCATCTTTTATCGAGCCTCATACGTTACGGTTGAACTTCGTCGATGGCTCCGCTGAGCGCGAGATCGCGGCGGCTAACACGGTTATCGCGACGGGTACAAAAGCGACCCAACATGAGCACATTCCGTTTGATGGAAAGAATGTCTTGACAAGCGATGATATCCTGGAATTGGACGAAATCCCACGTACGCTGACAGTGGTGGGGGCCGGTGTGATTGGCCTGGAATATGCCAGCATGTTCGCGGCGTTAGACGTGCGAGTCACGCTGGTAGATAAACGCGAGCGCCTGCTGCCTTTCATCGATGAAGAGATTATCGACACGTTGATTTATCATTTGCGCCAAAATCGTGTCACGCTGCATCTGGGAGAAGAAGTCACCGGAATCGAGTGTCTCGATGATCCTCATCAAAGTGTGCGTATCAATCTGAAGAGCGGAAAGAAGATACGTTCGGAGAAGGCGCTTTACAGCATTGGACGCACGGGTGCGACAGATTCACTGAAGCTGGAAAATGCCGGTTTGGACACGGTAAAACACCAGTTGCTGGATGTGAATGAGAATTATCAAACCAGCGTAGCTCACATTTATGCTGTTGGGGATGTTATCGGATTTCCCAGCCTGGCATCCACTTCGATGGAGCAGGGCAGGCTGGCGTCCTGTCATGCTTTTGGCGTAGAGACCAAGTCCATCCCCGAACTTTTTCCGTATGGAATCTACAGCGTACCAGAAATCTCGACGGTCGGACGCAATGAAGAGGAGCTGACGTCGGATGGTGTTCCATACGAAATCGGCAAAGCCCAATACCAGGAGATTGCCCGCGGTCAAATCATTGGCGATAATTTCGGAACGTTGAAATTACTCTTCCACCTTGAGACGAAGCAGCTTCTGGGTGTGCATATCATCGGCGAAGGAGCGAGTGAACTCGTGCACATCGGTCAGGCGGTGATGGCGTTTGGCGGCACCGTCGACTATTTTGTCAATACGGTATTCAATTACCCCACCTTAGCTGAGTGCTACAAGACCGCCGCCCTGGATGGCTTGAATCGGTTGGCGATGTAAGAGTTTGGACTAGTATCGAGTATCGAGCAAACGCCACCAGGCTGCAGGGGCCTTGAATAAGATAGCTCCAGAATTCCACTTTTTCTTTTGTACTTCTGTTGGTAACCAAGTACAGTGGCTCAATCAACATTCCCCAGAGCACCAAAAATATGCAGTTGATTTGACTAAAGTTTGTCTGTATATTTTTAACGATTAAAACGAGGCTTCATCATGAAATGGTCCTGGAAAATTGGCGAATTCGCTGGCATCGGAGTTTACATCCATGCCACATTTTTCCTCGTCATTGGCTGGGTGGCTCTGGTGCATTGGCGACAGGGACAAACCCTAGAAGCGACTCTGGTGGGCATCGGATTCATACTGGTGCTGTTTCTGTGTGTGGTTCTGCATGAATTTGGTCATGCGCTCACAGCCAAGAAGTACGGCATCAAAACTCGTGATATCACGTTGTTGCCCATCGGTGGAGTTGCCCGTCTGGAGAGAATGCCAGACGACCCAAAGCAAGAACTTTGGGTGGCCCTTGCCGGCCCTGCGGTCAATTTGGTCATTGCATTGGGACTTTTGTTCTGGCTTCAACTAACAGCAGGTTTTGAACCTTTGAGTCGATTGGGCATCGCCACTGGTTCCTTCGTGGAACGGCTCATGGTGGTGAACGTCTTTCTCGTGCTGTTCAATATGCTTCCGGCTTTTCCGATGGATGGCGGGCGCGTGTTACGGGCTTTGTTTGCGACTAGACTGAGTTACACACGTGCAACCCAGATTGCGGCCAGCGTTGGACAGGCAATGGCGTTCATTTTCGGTTTCATCGGTTTGTTCACCAATCCGTTTTTGGTATTTATCGCTTTTTTCGTGTGGATTGGGGCGACACAGGAATCCAGTATGGTCCAGATGCGCTCCGCTTTGGGCGGCATTCCGGTCAGTCCGGCCATGCTCACAGAATATCGAACGCTGAACCCAAATGACACATTGGCTCATGCCACACAACTGATCCTGGCGGGATCGCAGCAGGACTTTCCCGTGGTCGAAGACGGGCAGGTGGTTGGCATTTTGACGCGCAGTGATTTACTTAAAGCTTTGGCAAGCGAGGGACAAAATGCGTCGGTCTCCGAAGTGATGCGTCGGGATTTTCAGGTGGCGGATTCTTCAGAAATGCTGGAGACGGCATTTGCCCGTCTTCAGGGCGGTGATTGTCATACGATGCCAGTGGTCAGAAATGACGATCTGGTGGGGCTTCTTACCACGGACAACGTCGGGGAATTTCTCATGATTCATTCCGCGCTTGAGAAACAGCGTAAGCACAGATAAAGTAAGCCCTTAAGTTTTTTAAAAATTAGGACTTGGAACATTTTCTCTTCTGTTTGATTTAAAGAATGTAAATCCGATTTGTATTTAGTTTAGTTTGAACGAAAGCCGCCTTTTCGAGTCATTCCCGCATGGGTAGACGGGATCTCCGTGCTTAAAACCACTAGATTTCGTCTCAAAACATTACGGGAATGACGGGCTCAAGAGTCTTCGTTCAGACCATTTAATAATTGGTTGATAAATATGAAGAAACAAAGAGACCAAAAAAAGCCAGAAGACTATCAAGATTCCTTTGGTGCCAATTTAGGATTTGTCGAAGAGCAATTGGCTCAATATCTCCAGGATCCTTCCTTGGTGAGTGAAAACTGGCGCCAGTTTTTTGAACGCGTCTTAGAAGAAAATGGTTGGGAAAGGAGTCCTTCGGAACCGGGGAAGCCTAAGCCAAAAACGCAAACGAAACAGACTGCCGAAGGTGATCAGGTAAAAGCGGCTCGGCCGAAAGCGGTTTCGGTGGATATCGACGAGGAAGACGAGCTCACCCCCATAAAAGGCGTTGCGGCCAAAATCCTCGAAAATATGGAGAACAGCCTCACGATCCCGACGGCGACTTCTCAGCGCGTTATCCCGGTTAAGGTACTGGAAGAAAACCGCAAAATCGTCAACCAGTATCTCCAGATGAGCAATGGGGGCAAGGTGTCGTTCACGCACATTATTGCCTGGGCTATCATGAGGGCGTTGGAGAATTTCCCATCGCTCAACGCTGCTTTTGCAGCACAGGGTGGGAATCCACAACGGATTGCAAGGCACGTTGTCAATTTCGGTTTGGCTGTGGACGTAGAGAGAAAAGATGGTTCCAGATCACTCATCGTTCCGAATGTCAAGAATGCGGACCGCATGGATTTCCGCGAGTTGGTGTCCGCTTATGATGATATAATTGCACGGGTGCGAAAAGGAGCTATTGAGCCGGAGGATTTCCAGGGAACCACCATCACGCTCACCAATCCCGGCACCGTGGGGACGGTCACTTCTTTACCAAGATTAATGGTCGGTCAGGGTGCCATCATTGCCACGGGCGCCATCGATTATCCAGCAGAATATCATGCCATGGCGCCGGAAAATCTTTCCACACTTGGGATCAGCAAAGTGATGCATGTCACGTGCACCTACGATCACCGCATCATTCAGGGGGCAGAATCCGGTCAGTTTTTGGGGCGCATCCACGAGCTGCTGTTGGGCGCGGATGAATTCTACGAACAGATATTCGAAGATTTGAAGATTCCGCACAAGCCGGTTCAATGGGGCCAGGATGTGCATCCGCCGCTCTTAAGCTCCACGCAAAATCGTGAGCAGGTGGAAAAACAGGCACGAGTGCTTCAGCTCATTAATCTCTATCGAGTCCGGGGTCATCTGATTGCTAATCTCGATCCGTTGTCGGACGAAGCCCACTATCATTCGGAGTTGGATCCCGCCAAATATGGTTTTACTATTTGGGATTTCGATCGAGAGTTTATTACGGGCGGATTAGGGGGGATACCCAGCGCGCCCCTTCGCGAAATTCTGGACATTCTCAAGCAGACCTATTGTGAAAAAATCGGTGTCGAATACATGCATATTCAGCACCCGGAAGAAAAGGCCTGGCTACAGGAGCAGATGGAACCAACGCGAAATCGTGCGCCTTTGAATGAGAGTACCAAACGACACGTCTTAATGGACCTCATCGGAGCAGCCGGATTTGAGCGGTTTATGCACACGAAATTTATTGGCCACAAGCGTTTCTCCCTCGAAGGTGCGGAGGTGGTGATTCCAATTCTGGGTTACCTGCTTACGAGTGCAGCCAGACAGGACGTTCGTGAAGCCGTGATTGGCATGGCACACCGCGGTCGCCTTAATGTTTTGGCAAATATTATCAAGAAACCGTACACACGCATTTTTTCGGAATTTCAGGGCAATATCGATCCCCAAACCGTGCACGGCTCCGGGGACGTCAAATACCACCTGGGGGCTGCGGGGGTCTACGAAACCAGCGACGGAAAGAAGATATCCGTTTGCGTTGCGCCTAACCCAAGTCATCTGGAGGCGGTCAATCCGGTCGTCGAAGGCATTGTTCGGGCCAAGCAAGATCGTTCGGAGGATTTGGAACGCGAACATATTATTCCGATCTTGATTCACGGCGACGCGGCATTCGCAGGTCAGGGCATCGTGGCGGAGACCCTAAATTTGTCTCAACTCAAAGGTTACCGAACAGGGGGGACGGTTCATATTATTATCAACAATCAAATTGGTTTTACCACGGCTCCCGAGGAAGCCCGTTCCACGCCCTACGCCACGGATATTGCAAAGATGGTTCAGGCGCCAATCTTTCACATAAACGCTGACGATCCAGAGGCCGCGATTCGGGTCATGAAAATCTCGTTTGCATATCGGCAACAGTTTAAGAAAGATGTGGTGATTGATGTGGTCTGCTACCGACGGCACGGTCACAACGAAGGGGATGAGCCGAGTTACACACAACCACTCATGTACAAAAAGATACAAGAACATCCTTCCGTCCGTGAAATATATCAGGACGCTTTAATCAGAGAAGGCGTGATCACTAAGGAAGAAGCTGAGGAAAACTACAAAGCGGTTCGCACCTGCTTGCAAGACTCTTATGAAGAAGCGCAGAATAAGAAATTTCATTTTGAACCTGATCCGCCTTTAGCGATTTCCGAAGAGGAGCTAAAAAAAAGCCAGCCCATGGGTGAGACCCAGGTCCCACAGGAGACGTTGAATCAGGTCATTGAAGCCATGACCACGTTTCCGGAGGGATTTAAGGTTCATCACAAATTGGGTCCCCAATTTGAAAAACGCAAGAAGATGTACTATGAGGATAAGAAGATTGATTGGGCTTTGGCAGAAGCTTTGTTGTTCGGGACGCTACTGAGCGAGGGCACACCAGTCCGGTTGAGTGGGCAGGACAGCGTTCGCGGGACCTTTAGTCAGCGACATCTTGAGCTGAGCGACTTGAATACCGGACAGGAATATGTGCCTCTCAACAACATCACGGAGAAGCAGGCTCAACTGCAGGCCTACGATAGCTTGCTTTCGGAAGAGGCTGTTCTCGGCTTTGAGTTTGGGTACACCGTGGCGGACCCGCTCACGCTGGTCATTTGGGAGGCGCAGTTCGGGGATTTTGCCAACGGCGCTCAGGTCATAATCGACAATTTTATTGTTAGCTCCGAGGCGAAATGGCAGCAGCCTTCTGATCTCGTGATGCTTTTGCCGCATGCCTACGAAGGACAGGGACCGGAGCATTCAAGCGCTCGGCTTGAGAGATTTTTGCAACTATGTGCTGAAAATAATATGAGGGTCTGCAACTGCACAACGCCCGCGCAGTATTTTCACTTACTGAGGAAGCAGATGCGAGATGCCGAACGTCGACCTTTGGTGGTGATGACGCCGAAAAGTCTTCTGCGCCATCCGAAAGTCATTTCGACACCTGAGGAGCTGACCAAAGGTCGATTCCATGAAGTCATAGATGATAAAAACGCAAAAGATAAGGCATCGATCAAGCGCGTCATTCTTTGCAGCGGCAAAGTGTACTACGATCTTTTGCAGCATCAAGAAAAGCAGGGGATAGACGATGCCGCTCTCGTGCGAGTGGAACAGTTTTATCCGTTTCCAAAGGAACCGTTAGCCGAGACACTAAACACGTTTTCTAAGGCAGACAAATTTATTTGGGCGCAGGAGGAGCCTAAGAATATGGGCGCCTGGAGTTTTCTGAAGGATCGCCTGCAAGCGCTGTTGCCATCGGAGAAGAAACTTGACTACGCGGGTCGGCCCGAACGTGCAAGTCCGGCTACAGGATTGCTAAAAGTTCATAAAGAGGATCAGGCGAAGTTGGTGAAGGCGGCGTTTTCGAAGGAGTAGAAAAATTCTTCTAATTGCGAATTTTTTTACATTTCTGTTGACATTTGATTTAAATTTTCGTATAGTTTGATGTGCGAATTTTTTCGCAACTATTTTTAATTAAAATCGGTATACATTCACTAAACTCATTCTAAACATGCCAAAACCATTTTACATTTTCCTGAGCCGCCGCGAAGCACAGATTATGGATATCATCTACAAGTTGGGCGAAGCGAGCGTGACAGACGTCCTGAACAAGCTCCCGGATCCACCGGGGTATAATTCCATTCGCGTACTGCTGACCATTCTGGAGAAAAAAGGTTATCTAACCCACAGAAGAGAAGGGCAGCGATACATTTATGTGCCAACGGAACTTCCCGACAAGGCAAAACACTCGGCGCTCGATCATGTGATCAAAACCTTCTTCGATGGTTCAAAACCAAAGGTTGTCTCAGCTTTGCTGGACTCAAAAATCACAGAAAGGGAACTCAATGAGCTGTCAAAAATGATTGAACAGGCAAAACGTGAGAGGCAAAAATGAATGCAATCGTTGAGTTTTTCGACCCGGAGTTTTTGCTTCATTTGACGATCAAGACCTCTTTAATCCTGGCACTCATCGGTTTGCTGAGTGTTTTGCTGCAGCGCTCCTCAGCGGCGTTACGCCATTGGTTTTGGAGTATGGCGTTTCTCGGTGTTTTGGTTTTCCCCATTCTATCGTCAACGTTACCAGCCTGGCAGCTTCAAGTCCTGCCAACGGACTTCAACAAAGACATCGACGGACAGGTTGCCGGCTTTGAACAGGGGCTGCCCGTCACCACAGCAATCCACCAGACAAATCTGGGCGGACAGTCGTTGCCGCCGGTGGGTTCAACCGAACATCAAACGATGAGCTCCGGCCCTTCCATTTCTCACAAAAGCAAAATCAAACGAAACTGGTTCTCAACCTTCGATTGGTCCGTTTGGATTTTCCTGGCCTGGATTACAGGAGCGCTCTTCGTTTTGAGCCGCACCCTGTTTGAAATTTCAGGTGTTGTATGGATTGCCCGCAACGGTGAGGTCGCCCGCAGCCGGGACTGGTGCCGGACCATTCAAATGCTTAAAAATCGGCTGGGTATCAGCCGCTCTGTATCTGTCGTCTTTTCAAGGTCTACATCCATCCCGCTTACATTAGGCCTGTTCCACCCCATCATCCTGTTGCCGCAAAATGCTGAGAAATGGACGGAACGGCAAAAGCAGACCGTACTATTGCATGAATTGGGACATGTCAAACGGCTCGACTTTCTCACCAACCTGGTTACTCATTTTGTCTGCGCCCTGTACTGGTACAATCCCCTCATTTGGATTGCGGTGAGGCAGATTGACGTAGAACGCGAGCGCGCCACCGACGACTACGTTCTGCGCGCAGGAACGGAAAATATCGATTACGCCGTTCAGCTTCTGTCAATCGCCAGCCCGCTGACACAAAAATCCGACTTTGGTTGTGGCGTGATTGCGATGGCCAGGCAGTCACAAATCAAGAAACGCCTGCAGCACATTCTCGCGCAAAAGATTCGCCGGCATTCTTTGACGCGATTATCAGCCATGGTTGCGATTTTCGCCGTGGCAGCGATCATCATACCGTTGGCGGTTATGCAACTGCAGGCAAAACAGAATTCACATACCGACATCTCGCTACAAGAGCTGATTGCAGATTTAAAGAGCGATGAAGTCGCTGTCCAGAAATGGGCGGCCTGGGCGCTTGGCGAACGGGAAGAGATTCGTGCGGTTCCAGTGCTGATCAAGGCTCTGAAGGATGAAGATACTGAAGTGAGGACGATGGCGGCCTGGGCGCTCGGGGAAATCAAAGACCGAAAAGCTGTCAAACCACTCCTGTACGCTCTCAAGGAGCCGCAGGATGATTTTGCCCGCGAAATGATTGCCCGCGCCATCGGTGAGCACGAGGACGCTCGTGCCGTTCCTTCACTGCTCGACCTGCTCAACGATCCTGAACCGGGTGTGCGGGTTGCAGCCCTGTGGGCTGTGGGCGAAATAGGTGAGCGCAGTGCTTTCT
>JAABYK010000641.1:0-125 GCA_011775825.1 Candidatus Zhuqueibacterota bacterium
GCCTGGGCGTACATCGGACCTGGAGCTGGTTTTGCTTTCCTGACTTCGTTCCTGATGTTGTTCGCCAGCTTTTTCATGGCGTTCTTTACGTTTCTCACCTGGCCGATTCGGGTCTTGTTGCGTTT
>JAABYK010000641.1:207-1007 GCA_011775825.1 Candidatus Zhuqueibacterota bacterium
TGGTCAGCATTTTCAACGGGTGTTGGCCCGGGTAAGCATAATATTTACGATTTTCTGTCGCGGGATAAACATTCTTATCTGCCAGAATTGTCTTCCTCCAAAGTAGGGACACCGAAGCGCACGCTCACTCTCGGGAAATACGAAATCCCGCTTGGCAAGCCCATCGTGCGATTCCTGCGTCGGAGCAAAAGCTTCTGGAAGTTATTAGGGGAGCACGGCATTTTCAGCCACATACTGCGCGTGCCCATCACGTTTCCCCCCGAAAAGTTTAATGGCGCCATGCTCTCGGCCATGTGCGCTCCCGATCTTTGGGGAACCCAGGGAACGTTTTCCTTCTTCACCACAGACACGTCCGTGAATTCGCTCAAAGAAGGTGGCGAAACGGCTATCGTGAATCGAGAGGGGGACCGAGTCGAAGGCGTCATCCGAGGTCCTGAGAATTCGATTAGCAAAGACAAAGAAACCATGAAGTTGCCGTTCGTCATCAAAATTTTGAGCGATGAAGAAGCGGAGCTGATGATTAACAAAGACAGATATCATCTCAAAAAAAATACTTACACCGACTGGATAGAACTCAGGTTTAAAGCGGGTCTGGGCATAAAGGTCCAGGGCATCGCACGTTTCTATCTTCTCGAAACAAATCCTCACTTTAAATTGTACATGACACCGATCAATATTGATCCGGAGAAGCCTGCACTCCCCATTTCGTATCCTTATTTCTATTCCGTGTATCTTTCTAAATTGCTTGGGAAATACGCCACCCTTGGATTAGCTGAAGATACCTGGTCTTTGAATGAGGG
>JAABYK010000536.1:0-756 GCA_011775825.1 Candidatus Zhuqueibacterota bacterium
AAATAAGTCGACTCCGACCAATCTCTGCTCCAAGCTCTCGAAGGTCAGTATGCGCTGCGTGAAACGACCCGGAGATGTGTAGGGCGCGGGCCGGTTATCTCTTTGCAGAAAGCTCACCAGAACCGTTGTTCCGAACAGCCGGTCGGTGCTGATTCGGGCTCCGAAGGCCCGGCTGTCCTCCCAATCACCTACTTCGATCTCGTTTGAAAATGGCACCAAAAAGCCTGCAAACCCGCCGACTTTGCAAAGCTTTCCAACCCGAAACGTTGCGTCAACGCCATCGACAGTGNNGCCATCGACAGTGCCATAGGCCACGCCCGCATAAATGCGTTGTCTGCCCAGCCGCACTCTTTGCACGATCCCTTTTCGCTCTCTCCACTGTAAATAGGCATTGTACAGACGTGGAATGGGATCCTCGTCCGCCGATTCAGCCACGTCTTGCGTACCTTGACCGTAAAAGTTGAACGACAACCGATTGCCCGCCAGTTGTCCGACGGTAATCCTGGCTGTCTGATAAATTCTGAAGTGGGTTTCATCCACAGTTTCGGTCAAATGACGTTCCCAGGAATAGAAAGAGGTTGTGAAGCGCGCATTAAGGGATTGAGCGCTAAGCTGCAAAGGCAAACTGAGAATTAGAATGCCTAACAACCAGAAATATTTTCTCAAAATTGACATCTCCTCTCCGCAGTTAGTTAATACTTAATCCTCCGCCTGAGCCTGAAAATGAATTCTCAGTCTCAAAACTGAAGTCGCCTA
>JAABYK010000536.1:783-2348 GCA_011775825.1 Candidatus Zhuqueibacterota bacterium
GTCCCGGCTTCAACAACCGGGACTCCAAACACAGCACTTATTTGAGCAACAACATCTTCCGTGTGGTTGTGAAATTGTCCGAAACCAGTTTGTAGAAGTAAAGTCCGGATGAATACTGGGATGCATCAAACTCGACTTCGTACGTGTTTGGCTTCAACTGCTCATCGACCAGGGTCTCCACCACTTGCCCAAGCGAGTTGAAGATGACGAGCCTGACATGACCCGATTCTGGCACGTCAAACCGAATGGTTGTGCTCGGGTTAAATGGGTTCGGATAATTCTGGTGCAGCGCAAACGTTTCCGGTAGCTCCAAAACCGGATCCGCGATCGGCTCCACTGAGGTCACAATGGCCGTGTCGAGAAAAGCGATGGTGCTTTCCAAAATGTCCTGCGCGTATTCAGGATTGTGGACGCCCACACTTCCCTCATTCTTCGCAAATCTCAAATTGAACAGGCCAATTTGATAATCCATCGAATCTTGCGGCGAAGCCGTAGGCAGAACATTTTGTTCTATGTTAGTGACAATGGCCTCCAGACTGTCAATCAGATTCTTGGTAAATGTTCTGCGGCCTCTGTGATCAAACTCACTAAGTTCAGGATCCGAGTCAGCGGGGATCTCCAAACCATTAATGTGGCAGCCCGATTGTTGACATGCCTCGATGCGCGGGAAGAACGTGTGTCCCGTATTTGCCAGTACATCATCAGTGGGGTCTTCAGGCGTACCGCCATCATCAAATTCCGTCATAAAAACGTGGCACGCGATACACTTGACCTCCTGAATTCGTGGCAGCAACTGATGTGTCGATTCTCTTGTGTACTCCACATCCGCAAACTCGAACGCTCCCGTACCTTCAAACATGGAATCCGTGGAATGATGGGGGTTGTCCGGTGGTTCCGCATCTTCCGGATTGTGGCATTTTGCACACAAATCAACCGGTTGCAGCCGCAGTTGACCTTCGTGTAAAGCATTGTGCGGATCGTGACAGGCTGCACAGACCAGAGGCAGAGACTCATCGCCCGGGGGATTTTGTACATCGGGAACAATATTCGTCGTATCTTCCGGCGTTTCGCCCACAAACTCCAAGAATCCCTGGAAAGTATGACAGCCAGAACATTCTGGATCATTGCGGAAGAGATTTTGCAAAAATGCGTTGTCATTTGTGTTAGAGATAGCGTGTTTTGACTCCAGCCAGTTTTCAAGATAGGGTGTATGTTGACCCTGATGACATTGACCGCACTGCTCCGCCGGAATCACAGTCGGTGGCTTGATGCCTGACGGATTTGTGGGGTGATCCGAAGATGGGCCGTGACAGGATTCACACTGCACGTTCGTTTTTGCGAGAAAACCTGCCGAGTCCGTAATGGTCACGTTAAAGTTGCCTTCATAGGGCTCGGTAACCTCCACGAATTCGTCGGCACCCTGGTTGGTAACCGTCGTATCCCAACCCGTCGTATGGCACTCAAGGCAGCGAGCGGTTTGTTGCACGAAAGCACTAACTGAATCATAAGCCACGGCGTGTGCGGTTTCTTTCCACTGTGTCCACTCGGGCATGTCCTCGGATGAA
>JAABYK010000536.1:2474-4778 GCA_011775825.1 Candidatus Zhuqueibacterota bacterium
CATCACCTCCTTTCCCAGTATTATTTTTCAAAGTTGAGACGTCCCGGTATGGCATTCACTGCATGCCAGTTCTCTCCACGCCTCTTCTATATCGACAGGATGTTTAAACTCCAACCCATCCGGATCAATCATCTGGCTGTCTGTTCCGTTACCCTGCGAAAGAATGATATGGCAGTTATTGCAGTCGTCTGAAATAACATCTCCGTCGTCACTCACAAAGCGTCCGTTGTGGCAACGATAGCAACCGGGACTCAAAAAATGGCCGATATTATCGGGGTAGACATCCCACCGTACCTTCATTTCTGGGAAGAAATTTTTGCGATAGATGTCCTGTACGCTGGCAATCATTCGGTTCACATCTTCCTGACGCGTTTCAAGCACCTCGGGATATTCATCTTCATACGCTTCAATGATTTGTTTCTCGATGGCCACCAGGGCTGAGTCTTGAGTGGGATACTCCTCAATCAAGGCCTCGATAGCGATTCCCTTTGCGCCTGGCAACGAGGCGTCGATCCGGCCTGCGGTAAATGCATTGTTCACGGCTTTGCTGGGCGATTTATAAATATGCGTCGGCCGGTTATGGCAATCAATGCAATCCATTCGGCGCATTTCGTAATTGTCGAAATCTTCGGGCTCGATGGGATTGTCTTCATTCATGTATTCACGAACGTTGCCTTCAAGGTCCTTGATTCGCACCCATGCGATTTCTTGCCGCTGCTCATCAGTGGCGATATAGTCAATCTCATTGGCGATGTTCATATGCCAATGAATGCCTTGTGCGATGCCGGCCTCCTTGCTGCCACCGCCTGTCTTGACGAGCATTCGGATCGACCACTTGGTATTTTCTTCATCCACCATATAATGGTCAAAAACGCGTTCCTGCGAACCGTGAAATTTATCGGGCCAATGGCACTGTTCGCACGTCTCCCGCGCCGGACGCAAATTCTCAATGGGAGTCGGAATAGGCTTTGGGTAGGTATTAAACACGGTCGCATACACCTGATAAGCGCCAGAAAGCTTGGACTTCACGAACCAGCCTGCACCTGCTCCAACATGACAATCCACGCACGTTACACGTGCATGTGGAGAATTTTGATAAGCCGTATGCTCCGGGTCCATCACTTCATGACAAATGCGCCCGCAAAATGTCACCGATTCGGTAAATTCATAAGCCCGGTAGCTGCCTACCGCAGTGGCCAACAAAAAAATGATGCTGCCGGATATGAATATCATGGTCGCCAAACGATGGGACGGCTTCCCCAGGTCCACGTAAAAGGAGCGCGGTTCCGCTTCCTCCTGACGGATTCTGCGGCGACGCTCAAAATACATGCCCACAGGAATAAGGATCAGCCCAAGAAAAAGTACTGCCGGTAGAATGATAAAAGCAATGATGCCGGCGTAAGGTGCCAGTCCGACCACAAGTGTATCTATTAGAACAATGATCAGAATTGCCAAAAAGTTTACAATGGCCACAATCGCCCCGAACATGCTCAACGGATTATAAAAGAGACTGGGCAAACGTTTTTTCATATTCCTCTCTTTTCCATTTGAAAATATCAGTCTTTCTCGATATCAAAACCTGTGCCGAATGAAGTTTCTGCTATCTCATTTTACATGTCTATGTTTAAACATTTCTGAATATTAAGCATAAGCTGTCCCAATCTCACCAGCTCACGAACTCCAAACTCATTAAATTCCTAATATTGACAAGGTCTTTTTATTTTTAAGAATGAATGACGGTCTTCAGTGGGCTGAAACCACCGTTTTCTTGCGATACCTCGTGTAGAGCAAAGAAACCACGAGCAAAACCAAACCCACGGCCAAGAACAAGACAATTCGAAATGCCGCATCCAACTTGGCCATATCTATGAAAAAAACATGAATAATGGTCGCGAAAATTGTCAGAATCGCCATCCAGCGATACTTGATGTTATCCAGCAATTGACTCATTCCGAAATAAAAAAGCGCGGCGCCCAGCCATGCAAGACTCACATAATGGCTGGGGATCGCCTGATACAAACCATACAGGACCACCACAAAAGCTGACGCCAGGTAAGCGTTTCGGATCATATCTGTCTTTAGTTCCAACCGCTCCTTTTTCCAATTCAAGACTCTCGCACTCGTCAACGCGATAATGGCGTAACTCAAATTGACAAGACCGTTTGACGGCGCAAAGCGCAAATAACCCAAAAAGATGCCGAGATAAATCAGAATGTTGACCACAACAATGATTCTGGACCGAAACCAAATGGCTGTGGAAATGACCAGCAGACTCTGCCAGCCCAACCAGATAAAATATTCCGG
>JAABYK010000536.1:4784-5377 GCA_011775825.1 Candidatus Zhuqueibacterota bacterium
CATAAATTGAAGTCGCATACTTACTCGAGTGGTGAATCCAGTTCAGGACGGCCGCAGCGATAAAGAATGCGGCAATCAGCAGATTCGTGGTGTCGAGATGGGGCTTGAAAAATGTCAAGGCTGCAAGAGAAGCGATGGCGAAAAAACCAACACTATTTATCGCTGTCAACAAAAATTCTGAAAAGTCAGTAAACGCCGATTTGTTCCTAAGCAGATTGGCTGAAGCAAAAAGCGCCCCGTAAGCAAACAAATAAATCAAGTTGTTATGATGCTCGGTGATTGCCTGCAAAGGCTTTCCTAACAGCGGGTTATTCAACATCCACAACAAGTGGGCAAAGTAAGCGAACACCATACTGACAATGGTAAGCGATTGCCAGTTGT
This sequence comes from Candidatus Zhuqueibacterota bacterium, assembly GCA_011775825.1. Taxonomy (GTDB): domain Bacteria; phylum Zhuqueibacterota; class Zhuqueibacteria; order Oceanimicrobiales; family Oceanimicrobiaceae; genus JAABYK01. The sequence continues at coordinate 5,166 of JAABYK010000536.1, forward strand.
ATCGGATGAGCACGTAAACACTCGCGGCCGAAGTAAGGGTAATCATGCCCAGCGTAAAATGCGTTGTATCGCTGATGAGAGCGGTTGCATAACCCAGGAACAAGGTAATCCCGGTAAGAAGTTCGCTCTTGCGCCTGATCGAAAGATAAAAGAGCACGGATAAAACAGCAACCAGTGCAAATAACCCAACAGCTTTATTCGAGATGACCGGA
>JAABYK010000538.1 GCA_011775825.1 Candidatus Zhuqueibacterota bacterium
TGATATCCACGGGATGAAGCCCTCTGATGCCGTCCTTCAGGTCGAACTGCGCAATGGGTCTCAGCAACGTGGGAATCCCCTGGGCATCGGTGATTTTCAACGCATCCAGGAAGGCGGCATCCGTGGCGCGATAAATACGGTATCCTTCGAAGTCCCTGAACTGTCCACCTAAGCGCCGGATGAATCGGTCTTCCGAGCTCTCTGCTACATCGTCCCAATAAAGGGTCACGCGGCCATCCCCGGGTACTGCATTAACGGTGACTTGCAAAGGTGCTTGTGCAAATTGATAATCGGACTCGAAAGCGGTTCGTGCCTGATTCTGTTTATTAACCGCACTTTGCAAGTCAGCGGTTTTGCTAATTCCGCCGCCAGCCATGGCCACAGAGACCGCCATGCGTTGACGTTGACCCGGTTCGATGGGGAAAAAGCCGGAAGAAACATAGGTGTCATATTCGCCGGTGGGTCTTGGCAGGAAAAAACGCCCCGGGGTCATGAATTTGGTCCACACCGTACGATCAGCAATGGTGCTGAAATTAATGCCGCCGGCCGGATCTTGCACCGCCGAGGTCAAACCGATGAGGTCGGTTTCACTGACATCGGTTTTGTCAATGTTCGGTTCGCCCGGAAAATCGGTTCCGGAGCCTGATGTGGCCATACCGTCACCATCGCCGGGGTCCCCTGAACCCTCAACGCCATCAAGCCCGACATCGTCTCGTAAGGCATTCCAATCGTTGTCGTTATCAAAGCCATCGTCTCTGGATTCGTCGATCATGGGTGCCAAAGTCTCAAGGGATTGCGGAGTGGCTTTGCCCGGGAAAACGAATCCGCGCTTGAGTGTATCGCCGACAACGAAAGATAAGTAATTGATGAATCGCACAGGCCTCACCGTACCGGTAATTTCATCAAATCGTTCCAGGTGTAAGGTCAAACGCTCATCGATGAGACCATCCAAATCATCATCGATCAAGTTAGCCAGGGTATCTTCCTCGACTCGAATGCCTTCGGCCGGCAATTGAATGGTCCTTCCCAGCGTGGTGACTGTGCCGCCACCTTCCGGGTATTCGATGATTCTCCTTTCGAAGGTCAACGAATCGATGAGAACGATTTTGTCACCGGGACTTAGGAATCTGGATTCAAAGTCCTCAGCCGTAAAAAGCGGTACGCGCACGTCCGGGTCACCCTGGATACGGGCGACGAGTTCCAGATGAAAGTCGGCATCACCGTCGTTATCGATGCCATCCACCTCGTTCCCGGGTGTTTCAAGGAACTTTATGGAGGCCAGCCCCACCGGATCGCTTCCAAAGGCTTCATCCCCAACCCGATCGGCGTCGGTCAGGAACGCGATGCTCGATTGCAGATCCACAAAGGGTTCATCATCTTGGGCGTCGTTGCCAACGATGTCTGCCAGCCAGATCAAGAAAGAGGCTTTGGGGATACGCTTCGTGCCATCGTTTAAGATATCATGAATATAGAACACAACGTCGTTGATCAAAACCTGAGTCCAGGCTAGGGCGCGAACGTCCATAAGTAATCCCAGACCGCCACGGGACGGATCCGTTTCGTCAGGAATGTAATCAAATCGCGTGTAGAGATCATCCGAGGTTCGATAGAACATCTCCTGATCCGCATTGAACACGTTCTTACCAAAAAAGCCGTTCCAGGAACCAATCCAACCCGGGTCGACCGGATCGTCTCTTTTGTCTCGCCAGCCACCCTGGGCGGCTGTTGGCCACGTGTTCGGATCGTCGCTGCGTGCAACGGAATTGGCGTCCGGGTTCAAGAATCCGGGAACCGGCTCCAAATTCCATGAACTGCCGCTCGGACTTTCCCTGAACGTCGGAAAGTCTACGATTGGAAGGACATCACCATTTTCATCTACAACCTCACCAGCTTTCCAAATGGCAACCAATGCAACATAAATTCGGTCCGTGTTTTTGGGCCATTCGTATGGAATTTCATCGGGTCGTGCTGCGGTACGGCCGCTGAAGCCAAAATTGAACACCGTTGCTCGCACGTTATTGCCATCGATGTTGGACTTGCGTCTGAAGTTGGGGTTTCCGCGGTTGTCTGATGGTTCGTGTTCCGAGATTTGTGCAAACGACTCGCCGAAACTGACTACCACTGCAATGAAGAACGCAATTGCAGTCAGGAGCAAGTTTGTCGAAATTAATTTCTTTGTCAACATGCGCGTTCCGTTCCTCAAGTTTATTTGTTCTATTACCATAACATCAGAAGCCAAAGCTGGCTCCAACCTGAATTCGGCGCGGCTCCGAGTAAAAGTCCGGCCGTACGAAATAAGTTGGATCGGCTGAAACCGCCTGAAGCTGGTCAAAGGTAAAGTCAGCTTCTCCTGTGTCTGCGAAAATATCTACCGGATTTTTTGAATCAAACAAATTGAATACTCTCGCGAAAAATTTGACACGGAAATCGGCCAAATTGTAAGTCTTGAAGGCGGTTAAATCAACCGTCAAGCGGTCTGGTTTGTTGCGACTGTTTTTTTCAAGACCACCGATGATGTTTCTGCCGGTTCGCCCAAACGTACTGATTTCAGGTGAGAACGGCTGTCCGGAATTAAATCTTTCGATGAGACTGATCCCCCAATCATTAGATCCCACAAATAGGCTGGCATTGAGGGAATGGGTTTGGTCCCAGTCCAAAGGCGTCAACTGTTTGGTGGGCTCATCGCCGTCCTGCTGGGCAAAAAATTCTTCATCGGGAGAAGAGTTCGTGCCTTCAGCTACTTGAAATGTGTAGTCGAGATTGAACGAGAAATGATTGGCAAAGCGTCGATTCAACGTTAGCGTAACGCCGAGTACTTCCGCAAAGTCGCGATTGATTCGGCGTACGTAGGACACACCTGCAATGGCTGCATCGATGGGCTGGCTGCTGGAGACCCAGTCCCGAATGTCCCTGAAAAAGAGGGTAACATCAGCGCCGAGATTTTCGGTCAATTGTTGCTGCAATCCCAGTTCATACATGGTTGTTTTCTGGGGGTCGAGATCCGGATTGCCGAAGCCATCAGAATTACCGCCCTGGATACCTGAAGCCGATGTGACCTTGAGTTGATCACCTCGATAAAGCTGTTCGTAATCGGGAATCTGTTGAAAGATGCCAAACGAAAAGTGAATCACGCCACGGTCGGTTATCGGATAAGCGATGCCTAATCGTGGGCTAAACTGAGTTTTGATGCTCGTGTCTCGATACCATCCCATCGCTTCTCTCTCGGCGACCGTCAGCTCGTTGTCCTCGGTTTGTTCGTCAAGGCTGATGACGCCGTCTCCGTTTGCGTCTGTGAATGTGTTTTCTAACTTGAAGGGATTGAAAATATTTGGATCTGTGAGATCCACCGGTACCTGTGCCCGTGCGTCAAACAGATCGAAACGCAATCCAATGTTGATAATCAGGCTTTCGTATTCAATCTTATCCTGAATGTAGGCCGCAAAGGTAAATGGATTACGCTTGATTCGTTCGTGTGTTGGTTCCGAAACTGGCCGAATCTCGGGCACAAACGGCACAATCTGTTGGCCGGATTCATCTTCTCTGGGAACTAAATTAAGGTCCTCAAGGAAAACTTCGTCAAATTTAAGTTCAACGCCTGACTTGACCTGGTGACGTTCAGAGATTTGGCTTGTGACATCAAACTTTCCAATCCAGGTCTTGGTCCGCCGTTCAAAGCGTGCCAGGTCGGTTCCGGCTTTTATGAATTGATTCGCGCCTGTCTCCAAAGAATCCGGATGCACATATCGCAGATCAAACGGATCGTCAAATAATACAGCGGTGAGATCGTTCTCTTTATAGGAGCCGGTCAGTTCATAAAAGGTCTTGCTGCCCAATGCATGCGTCAAATTCCCCATCAACGTAAAACCGCTTACCTCATCGCTCCGGTCGCCTAAGGGGTTGAGTCTGAAATCATGATTGTAGGTCCCTCTGTCCTCCTTACTGCCCAGAGCATCAATTTTGAGCTTAAGAGGTCCAGCAATCCTCCATTCTATGCTGGCCTGGCCGCTCCATCGATCTCTAAAGTTCATAGAGACAGCGCTGCTGTCACCGCGCACCTGGACCGTATCGCCATCGATAACTTGCAAGCGTCCTTGAGGATCAAACGCATTCGCACCAAACAGCCATCCACCATTTTTCCACCTGCGACCTGTTACAAAAAAGGTGAGGTTATCTTTGATGATGGGACCGCTTAGAGATCCTTGCAAATTGTAATTGGCCGTTGGGTCGGTATCGTCAATATTAAAGAAGATGCCATCATTGTCGCTGATGTAATCACCCGACCAGGCCTCGAAATTGCCACGAAATACGTTGCCACCGGTTTTAGTCACGATATTGATCACACCGCTTAAGGCCTCGCCGTACTCCGCGTTAAATGTGCCGCTGATGACTTGCAATTCTTGAATGGACTCGTTTTCAACCTCGATGGCCTGGGTGCGGGTGAAGTCATCTGTGATCCGAACTCCGTTCACCATATAGGCGATCTCAGTAGAACGGCCACCCCGAATGTGAATGCCGCCATCCGCGTCTCGCGTGACCCCGGCTTGCAAATTGAGGATGTCGCCGAGTTCTTGCACTGGCAAGCGCTGTATCTCCTTGGATTGAACTCTGGCCTCCGCAGAGGTCAAATCTTTGCGGACGATGGGTCGTTCGGCGGTGACCACCACTTCTTCGGCTGCTGCCACGGTTTCCGGCTGAAGTGTGAAGTTTACCTCTGTAGTGAGATCAGTCAGCACTTCGACATTTTGTGTGACCACGGTTTGATAGCCCATGAAGCTTGTACGCACCTCATATGTGCCGGGTGGAACGCGCAAAATCGCATAACTCCCTTCCAGGTTCGAGGCGGCGCCTAACGTCGTGCCCACAACAATAACATTGGCCCCGGGCAACCCTTCTCCGGTTTCTCCGTCGATAACCGTGCCCGTGATTTTGCCAAATTTTTGTGCGAATGCCATGCTTGTGAACAGAAGAACACCGGCAATCGCTAAAACCAGTTCAATTCTTTTCATGTTTTGCTCCATTCAATCGAATCGTTTTTAACCTCCGGGGATAGACAATTACATTATCTAATGAATTACGGATGGCCGTAATCTTTGAATTTAGATAATCTTCCCATGCGACAAATCTGACTGCTTCTTCAACCTGGGGTCGTGCGGCTTCAAAGCTTGGAATTTTGGATTGTACCTTTGCGATGCATTCTAAGAACACAAACATTGAATCGATGAGGAGGGGACCGGTTTGTTCTCCAACCTCCAGCGAAAATACCTTTTGAGACCATCTGCCAAAGTCCCGGGGCGCCAGATAACCTAGTTCGCCGCCTTTTTCGGCTGTCCATTTGCGCACAGAATAGGTTCTGGCTAATTCCGCAAACGATTCGCCGTCTTTAAGCTCCATTTGGACCAAATCTGCAGTTTCTCGATTCCGAAGCACGATCTCGCGAAGATTGATTTTAGGTGGAAAGGCAAAGCGAGTGGGGTCTTCATTGTAATGGCTTCGTAGCGAATCTTCGGGTACGACCATTTCATCTCTCAAACTGGCGATGATACGATCATACAAATAATCATTCCACTTTTCATTGACTATTTGCAAGTATTCAGCTTGCTTATGAAGGTTGTTCACCCTGGCTTTTTGCAAGATTTGGTCTCGAATCAGCAAGCCAGAAATAAATTCCTTAAAATCGTTTTTTGTGTGAATCCACTTATGCTGCCGGGCAGATGTGAACCGGGCTTTCTCTTGAAACGTCTTGACCGTCCATGTGCCGAATTTGGAATGGACCAATTCGTTTTTGGAAAAGCCGTTATCGGCGAGTGTGGCAATCATCGTTTCATCTGAGGCTGTTTTTCCCTGGCTTTTTTCGAATTGCTCAAACAGCTCCGTGACGGTTGGCTCATTGAATTTAATATTTAGACGCCTACTCGCAGAATCTGAAAAGTCTTGGATGGCTTTCTTGAGTTTGCGTCTACGCCAATAGTCGTAGAGTTTATGCTTATGTTTTGCATATTCAGTCTCCGTAAGCAGCGGTTTGGTTATGCGGTCGTCAACCCGGATGATGCTGTAGCCGTGTTTGGTCCGAACGGGTTCGGAAACTTCGCCAATTTCTAATTCAAATGCCGCTTCCTCAAAGCCCGGCTCCATTTCATCAACGGTGAAATAGCCCAACAGCCCACCTGTATCCCGCAGCTTAGGGTCTTCGAAAACGGATTTTGCGAGTTTTTCAAAACTGGCGCCATTTTTTAAAGAGATGTACAGGGAGTCTGCTTGCGCTTGCGTGGGGGCGTAGAGATGACGGGCTTTTATTTTAGTGTTCAGTCTGACAAAAAGCTGCTTCAATTCCTCATCGCTAATTTCAACATGGCTGGCGAGCACGTTTCGATTAAATATGTTGAGGAGTTCCTGTATTTCGATGCGTTGGCGCTCATGCTGCCCCTCTGAATCGTCATCGTACCCTCGTCGTTCAGCTTCGAGAATCAACAACTGCTCGTCGACGTAACTGTCGAGCACCTGCCAGCGGAACTCATATGTGTCTGGAAACCCGTGCCCGGTTTTCGTGCGCCAATATTTGTAGCGTTTTACAAAATCGTCTTTCGTAATTACCCGGTTGCCAACCACTGCGAGTGTGTTTTCATCGGTCGTGGACCTATCGTTTGAACAAGAGGCAAGAGCAATTGATAATATAAATGAAAAAAGTAGAAGTAGAGGACATTTGGGTTCCAACTTGTGGCAAGCAATAACGCGCGGCCTCTCTCCCAAGAACCACGTTTCAGAAACAGGCAATTCCATTCTGGGAATAATGGCTTTATGGAGTTTTGACATGGACGCACC
>JAABYK010000580.1:0-1739 GCA_011775825.1 Candidatus Zhuqueibacterota bacterium
TTTCTTCTGAAAGGAAAGGGTACGAACATCGCCTGCAACTTGCCTCAAACAAACGCGAATCTTATATCGGTTCTCTCTCCTTCAGGAAAGTTGACCTACACCATAACCGTGGTCAACAAAGGACCTCATGTTGGATCGCAATTCTCGCTGTGGGATGTGGTGCCCGATAAGACCAATCTGGACAGTAAGAGTTTTTCGGTACCGCCGACCAAAATCTCTGCAGCCAATGACTCCCTATTCTGGAGCTTCGACTCTCTCGCACCCGAGGATTCCTTACGAGTTAAATACACTGTGCACTTATCTGACTCTGTTTCCGGGGTGCCCGTGGAACTAGTGAGCACGAGTGGCGTCCGGGCGCAAAATGATGCTGATCAATCCAACAACAGCCGAACCACGACTGTGTTTGCGATTGGCAAAAAGTCGCCAGCACCCGTTTTTCACAAAGACACCAAGCCTACTCCACCTGCTGAACCGCCAAACTCAAGAAATGGCCACGCCCCAAACAACAAGGAGCAAAACGAACAATCCGGTCAGGAGAATCGCAGGTCGTCGCGTGACCGGCGGGCCATTCCAAAATTGAATCCACAAGGCTGGAACAACGACTCCAATTAGCGGAAATAACGTCTGATTTTAACTCGACGGCTCTCGGCCAAATGAAGTGCTAAATCAGCTATTTAAGTTAGCAGAAAACTTCTATTCTTATTTAGGAGGGTAAGATGGGAAAGGAAAATGATTCCACTTTGGAAAAGAAGAAGTGGTACCTGAACACCAAGGCCATGCTTGGACTCATCACGGGTTTGGTCGCGGCTGTGGTAGCGCTTACGCAGTTCTGGAACCTGATTAATCCGAACGAATTCACCAAAGCGCAGAATAACATACTCATCGTTTTGGATAAATCAGCGGCCATGGCCGAACCTTTTGATAGCAGCACCAAATTCGAAGTCGCCAAAAATACTCTGCTCAAGAAGAGTCTTATCAAGGTTGGAAAAAACGACAATTTGGCCCTGCGCTTATTTGGTGGGACTTGCTTTAGTGAAGAAAGCAGTGAGCTTGCGGTCGAATTTGGCCAAAATAATAAGGGCGCGGTGCAGAAGAAAATCGAAAAAATCAACGATCTGGAAGGAGAAACCACACTGGTCAGCGCTGTGATTGACGCCACCAGCGATTTCCACCCGCCGGAACGCTTTGCAGACGTTAACAAAAAGATTGTCATCATTGCCGGCCGTTTCGACACGTGTCCGGGAGCATCCGTCCAGGATATTCATGATAGAATCGCCTCGATGCCCAAAGACACAATTCAACTAGACATTCAGGTTATCGGGATGAAGGTGCCTCGCGAGGATAGACAGCCGTTTAATGAGGTCGCTAAAGCCACGAACGGCAAAGCCTATTTTGTAAAGACACGGGAAGAACTTGAGCTCCTGTTTGACCAACCNNNNCGAAAGATGCAGAAGCTGAACCGTTATTCAAAGAAGTTGCGGAAGCGGGTGTATCCGAAGCCATGCTCTATTTGGGTAAAATGTATTCCGATAGTTTGGGCGTCTTAAAAGATTATAAAAAAGCCATTGATTGGCTGAACAAAGGCTCAGAGGCTGGAAACGCCGAAGCCTCCACGCTACTCGGCGTCATGTACGCCAACGGGCAAGGAGTGACCCGCGATCCCAAAAAATCGATATTGTTGTTTGAAAAAGCTGCAAAGGCGGGAGACGCCGAAGCTATGTACAACTTGGGACTCATGC
>JAABYK010000580.1:1790-2254 GCA_011775825.1 Candidatus Zhuqueibacterota bacterium
AAGGCAGCCAACCTCGGTCACGAGCAGGCGCAAGAGCGGCTAAAGGAGATTAGTCAAGCGCTGTAGATTCAGCCTATTTCGGAGAAATACATATTAGACAGGCAGCGGGTAGAGGCAGGTTGAACGAATAAGAGACATTGCCCATTTCAATCTTGTTCTCTGTGGATTCGACCTTTTCGAGGTCTTGCTTTTCTTTGATTCGCCGCAATTGCTCCGCGGAGGGATCCTGAGGCGCACCCACATCCTGCCACACCGAATAGGCATTGCTGTGTTGCGCATCGATTTGAAAACGCTCGATCAGGACTTTCTCTGAGTCAATCGGTATATTTTTGATTTCAAGCTGAATGGTATCCACATCCCCACGATTCACATTCTCATCAAAATTCCACAACAGTATACCGAGCGAACCATCTGAGCAAAGTGAAGCCAGACCGTCTGTTTGCGGAAAGGCCTGTGAGTTTAAA
>JAABYK010000395.1:0-316 GCA_011775825.1 Candidatus Zhuqueibacterota bacterium
TTAAGTTTTACAGCAATAGAACGAAAATTTATCAGCGAGTTATTAATAGCTTTTCAAGGTCTCTACGTTGGTTTTTCTGCCGAAGGTTATGCCGCTCATTTTCGTACAGCACTCCTTACTTCACTTACTGATATAGCAGTTGCCCGTTTTCTTCGCGGAGATGGGAAGGGAGCATTCTGGCCAGTTCAAAGCTTGATTCAATTACTTAAAAACCTATCCTACCAACGTTATGAAGGAACGCCTGCGACGACGGGTTTCCTGATCTATCGAAATAAGCTTGATGATTTTTTTAAATCACTCAAGGACACAAGGTACG
>JAABYK010000395.1:407-643 GCA_011775825.1 Candidatus Zhuqueibacterota bacterium
GAGCCCTTTTTGTTGGTGATATTCGGATGAATATCAAAGGGACAATACGCTCAAACAGCCCTGTTGCTAATGACAACATTGAACGACTCGCTAATCGTGAGACGCTCTCATTGTTAAATAAAGCGGGAAAGGGTTCTTTTGCTGTCTTTGTCAATAAATACTCAGAGGTCGAGGTGGTTCTCGACAATGACAAGTTTTTTCTATGGCGAAAAGGTTATTGGGGAATATTCGACCCC
>JAABYK010000395.1:746-1068 GCA_011775825.1 Candidatus Zhuqueibacterota bacterium
ATACGTGGAACCAAAATAGGCACATTGAAACGTTCTGGAGAATTAAGTCGTATCCTTTCATCCGATGGCTTAACGGTTATAAATCGCAAGGGCGAATTGCTCGACACCGGGGTAATTATAGACACATCAAAAGTCAAGGATTTGGTTACTGGAGGCGGGCGGACTACAGCGGCGATAGCTGCCTCCTATTTTGGTAGTGTGGTAAAAGTTTCAGAAGATGGTCCGATTGATCTTTATCGAAATGGGCATAGCTTTTACCGCTTTGGATAAAGGTTCTGTCAATTATGTAACCATCCCCTAAAATAGTCCCAGCAATAGTGGG
>JAABYK010000395.1:1133-1758 GCA_011775825.1 Candidatus Zhuqueibacterota bacterium
TTACAGCGTCGCACCCGGGCTTTATTTGACTTTCTGACTGATATCTGATGAACGCTAAAGCACTCACTTGGCCGCGAAATCTGATCTGCATGCGCCCTTCCTCTTTGGACGTGCTACCAATCGCCGCCGCTATCTACGACCGCACATGCCGCACCGATTTCGAGGCGCCAGGCTTCTGCGTTGTCAACGCTGGCCAGGCAATCGACTCTGTTGCCTTCCGCCAGCTGATGGTCGATCTCAAGCGGGCAATGGCTGCGATCCACGAATCGAAAACCGATAAGACATTGGTCTACCTGTCTGCCATGCGATTCGATCAACAAGTAACAACACGCCCTCATCTTGATGGTGGCCCGGACGAATGCTTCCTGATGCTGGGGTACGAACCCAGCGATGTAGATTCCGAACTTGAAATCTCGGATTACGCAAAATGTGCTTTTGACCTTGGCATTGCTCCCGAAGATTTCATGGCCCGGCACAATCCGATGTTTGAACCTGGCGAAGAGCTGTTGCGACCTTATACCATACGCATTCCGTGCTTCTCGCCGAGTGACTTTCAAATTATCTGTGTCAACAATTCATTCGCACCGTTTTCACTGGATCAACCGATGTGGCAGGGCACGCTCCA
>JAABYK010000644.1:0-146 GCA_011775825.1 Candidatus Zhuqueibacterota bacterium
ATCCATTTGGGGCATGCGGTGATATTTCGGAAACTCCGGCAACTACAAGAACTCGGCTGCAAGGTGGTATTTTTGGTGGGGGATTTTACCGCCCAAATCGGCGATCCTGCCGGCAGAAGCAAGGTGCGCCCGGAACTGAGCCAGGC
>JAABYK010000644.1:230-811 GCA_011775825.1 Candidatus Zhuqueibacterota bacterium
GTATTTTCGTGGATCAGGAACTCCGATTGGTTTATAGCGATCACCGACTTAAGCGTACCGAATGCGGTGAAATATCGCGACGAGAAAAACGGGCAAGAAGTAACCTTCCCTCCGGAGTCATTTTACGCAAAGGCGGCCAAATACAACGAAAGCCGCATGCAAGTGAAAGATCTTGGAAAAAGCGAAGTTCACAATATTACCCTCCGCACGTTTTTGTCGGTATTGCGTAAAATTACCCACGGGCAGCTTGTTCAACGGGATATGTTCGAAGAACGTATCAAAAAAGGAGAAGAGTTATACATGCACGAAATGATCTATCCCATCCTACAGGGGGTTGATTCGCATGTGCTTAGCAAGATATACGGCAGCTGTGATCTGGAGGTCGGCGGAAGCGACCAAACGTTCAATATGTTGATGGGGCGAACGGTCATGAGGATGGGAGAACAGCCGCCGCAGGCGGTGTTGTCGTTCAAACTTCTTGAAGGAACCGACGGGAAAGAAAAGATGAGCAAGAGCCTCGAAAACTACATTGGGATTACCGAGCCCCCGCATGAGATATACGGGAAGGCGATGTCGATCCC
>JAABYK010000644.1:871-1060 GCA_011775825.1 Candidatus Zhuqueibacterota bacterium
ACCGAAATTGCCGCCGCATCCGGGAAACTCCTTGCCGAAGCTCTTGTTGAACAAAAAATTGTTGCATCAAAATCCGAATTTCGGCGTCTGGTTAAAGAGGGGGCAGTTCGGGAATTCTCAGAAGGGGAATGGCATACCCTTGATGATCCGGATATGGCAATAACCGGCACGCAAACATTTAAGATAGGG
>JAABYK010000644.1:1166-1365 GCA_011775825.1 Candidatus Zhuqueibacterota bacterium
CCGCAAAGTCTTTCTCAAGCTCTTCTTGCGAACGAATCTCATTATCTCCCATAACGATTTTGCCAAAAGAACATTATGCTGGTAATTGCACCTTGCAGAAGGCGCTTCTGTGCATTCTCATACTTGTATCAAAATACCTTTACCCCGGCAACAAAATAAAAAGTTGTGCTGTGGATAACGGTGTGGATAGTCAATGGAT
>JAABYK010000164.1:0-266 GCA_011775825.1 Candidatus Zhuqueibacterota bacterium
ATAAGCCAAAGTCGGGAGAAGAACCTAGACTTTTAGCTTCCATCCTGACGAGTTTCGTTTTCTCTTCCGTCATAGTTTATTTTATCAGTCTCATCACGCCCAAACAAAATTTGTGTTTGCACTCGCGACCATGGGTAGCCTTGTCTCAAGGCTATTGTTAAGGGATTGAGCATTGGGTTCCCAAAAAGCTGGTACAAAGCCATGCGTCTTTGCTCAGTTTAGTGGTCAGTCGGATCATTACTTTCTTTCGCCTTCTTCTAGTTTTC
>JAABYK010000164.1:301-1518 GCA_011775825.1 Candidatus Zhuqueibacterota bacterium
CTAGTTTTCAGGTTAGAAAGAATAGCCTGTTGTCTCACCGTAAACAAAATTCCGCTTGACTTCTATGGCTGCTCGTATTATAATTCAATTGGTTGAACCAAAGCTCTGAGCTAGGACAGGATATCACATGATCAGCAAATTAGTCAAGAGCACGAACCTGCTGCTCATAGCGGTCGTCGTGGCAGGACTCGCCCTGGTTTTGTTCTTTTTCACTCCCACCGAGCCACAGGAGGTTGATGAAGATCCATCCATAAAGATCTACTTTGCAGACAACATTTCCGCCGGCCATAAGAGAGTCATCGATGCCTTTAACGAACAGCATCGGGGCCGCATCGAGGTAGTCCCGATCAATCTCCCGTTCACCAAATTCAGTACAAACGAACGAAAACAACTGCTGATCCGCTCACTGCGCAGCAAAAACTCTCGGGTGGACATCTTTGCGGTTGACATTTTCTGGATCCCGCGCTTTGCGAAATGGTGTGAACCTTTGGTCAGCCATTTTACTCAGACCGAACTCAATGACTTGCTGCCTGAGGCCTTGCAAACCTGCTACTACAATGATGAGCTTGTTGCATTGCCGCTCTACATTGATATCGGTGTTATGTACTACCGACGTGACCTGCTGCAAGACCTGCCTGATTTCGAGGAGATTGAAGCCCGACTGACACAATCGATCACGTGGGAGGAGTTTATTGCTCTCAGCGAAAGGACGCGCCTGTCCGGTCAGCCCTTCTATGTGTTTCCGGCCGACAATTACGAAGGTTTGATCTGTAGTTTCATCGAGACCTTACAGGGCCAAAATCTTTCGTTGTTTGATGGTGGCTCGGTGCAATTGGACACACCGGAAGCTCGCCGAGGCCTGAAGCTGTTGGTGGATCTAGTGAACAAGTACCAGATGACGCCAGCCGCTGTAACTAATTTTGGTGAAATTGACGGCTACCTCTTTTCTCTCCGGAATGACGCCCTGTTTTTTCGCGGCTGGCCGGGAAATCTGAAACCGTACTTGAATCAATATGGCAATAAAGTCCGGAATACGGGAGTGGCTGCGCTACCACACTTTGCCGGACACAAGCCGGTGGCCGTGTTTGGCGGCTGGAATCTCATGATTTCCAAAGACTCCGGGAAAAAAAGTGAGGTCGTCAAATTTCTTAAGTTTGCGACCAGCCCGGAAATGCAAAAATTACTTTTCGACGAAATGGGCTACTTGCCTGTAAATA
>JAABYK010000164.1:1641-1813 GCA_011775825.1 Candidatus Zhuqueibacterota bacterium
CAAACTCGCAATCAAACAGGAGATTTCAGTGCCAAATGCCTTGCAGGAGGCCAGCGAGCGCATCAATGCCAACAAAATATTGATCAATTGATTTGAGAGTTGCATCATGCAAGAAAATAGCAAAAACCTCTTTGATAAATTCAAAGAGTACCATTTCGAAATCAAGCATGTG
>JAABYK010000219.1:0-192 GCA_011775825.1 Candidatus Zhuqueibacterota bacterium
TTTAGCAAAACACATCGACAGAGGGTCGTGATTGATAGTGCATTATGATAAGATATGAGGTGAAGTAAGTGAATAATTTTGACTTGACAAAATCCATCGAAATACTCGAACGGACGCCGAACGTTGTCAGAGGCATGTTGAGCGGCCTCTCAGACATGTGGCTGCACAGCAACGAAGGGGGTGAATCCTGGA
>JAABYK010000219.1:284-1332 GCA_011775825.1 Candidatus Zhuqueibacterota bacterium
ATTTACGCCGTTTGACAGATTCGCTCAATTTGAGAATACAAAAGGCAGAGAATTGCACGAGCTTTTGCAGGAATTTAAGGAACTCCGGGAACGCAATGTTCAAACACTCAAAGAGACCCATATTCAGGAAGCGGATTTATCCAAAACCGGCATTCATCCCGAATTTGGTAGAGTGACGCTGAAAGAACTGCTTGCCACCTGGGTGGTGCACGACTTAGGTCATATCAGACAGATCTCGCGCGTGATGGCAAAACAGTACAAAGACGAAATTGGTCCGTGGGAAGCGTATGTGCCGGTTGTTCACGAATAGACTGTAGAACTTGAGGTCGGGGTTTGTCGCGAAGCCCGAGAGCATTTATACAGTCTTTAGCCATGACGACGTTTTCTAGTGCGTTGCACGTCTAAGTTGCAAAAATTGACATATCATGTAAGGTGACATCCTACACGGTCTCTGACCGTGTATTTGAGGTGAAACATCCGGCTAATCCCAACCGCCTCTTNNGGCTGTTTATAAGACACAATTATTTTGTGTCCGGAAACTTTTAAGTTGCAGGACACAAAGAAGTTTTTGTATATTCTGTCGGACACAAAATTTACAGGACAGAATGAAGCCTTATATTCCCGAATCCCTTCCAATAGAGACCCTTGATTATAAACGCTTGATCAAACAGGTTGGCAGGGCGAATGCTGAGCTGGCCCGATATGATGGCCTGCTGCAGGCAATCGTCAATCCTGAAATTCTGCTTTCGCCTCTGACGACCAGGGAGGCGGTTTTATCTTCAAAAATCGAGGGAACGCAGGCGACCCTCGATGAAGTATTGAAACAAGAAGCCGGCATATCGGTTGAGGATGAAAACAAAAGAAAGGATATTCGGGAAATCGTTAATTATCGTTCTGCACTCATCCTGGCTGAAAAGACGCTCGCAGACCGACCGGTTTCTTTATTCCTTATCCGGCAAATGCACAAAGTGCTCATGGAAAGTGTGCGTGGGCACAGCAGAAATCCCGGTGAATTTAGAAAGAGACAAAACTGGATTGGAAAACCGGG
>JAABYK010000219.1:1363-2091 GCA_011775825.1 Candidatus Zhuqueibacterota bacterium
CAAGCATTGGAGCAGTATATCCAGTCCGATGATGTGGATGTGTTGATTCAGTGTGCTGTTGTACATGCTCAATTCGAGTTGATTCATCCGTTTCTGGATGGCAACGGCAGAATCGGTCGTTTGCTTATTCCACTTTTTTTGTATTACAAAAAGCGGCTTTCCCGGCCCATGTTTTACATGAGCGCATACCTGGAAAATTATCGCGATGTTTATTATGAAAAATTAGCGAACATCTCAAAGGAAAAGGATTGGAACGGCTGGCTTGAGTTCTTTCTAAGGGCGGTCTCGCAACAAGCGGTGGCAAATTCCACAATAGTGCAAAGAATATTAGAGCTTTATAAAAACATGAAGGACCACATCTTTGACGTCACCCGTTCACAGTATTCGTTGAAAATTCTGGATGCGATATTCGATCGGCCGATTTTTAGACCGACCGATATGCTGAATAAGACGAACATCCCGAAACAGACCTTAATGCCCATCTTAAAGCAGTTGCAGGAAGCCGGAATTTTGGACGTACTGCGTGAGGCACGTGGCAGGCAGGCGGCTGTGTTAGTTTTTTCCAGGTTGCTTGAAATTACCGAAGGACGAGAATAGTTTTGAACAGATCACCATAGCCTAAAATTCAACAGGGTATTATTCTATTTCTGCTGCGTATTCCTGGCTCTATTAATACCCTAGTGGGCAAGCATATTAACTCAAATTTGACGGAGAAAAGGAACCGTTGT
>JAABYK010000219.1:2169-2538 GCA_011775825.1 Candidatus Zhuqueibacterota bacterium
CCGACCGCTTTTTTGAATCGCTTGCCAATGCCCTCAACACCGAAGAGATGGACATCGAGGCATTCTATCAGCAGGTTGATTTTTTCATTGAGTTGTTGATTCAAGATCGCTTAATCATCAAGAAGACATCGAACCCAATCACGCCAAGCTGTATCTCTTCAAGATCAAAGACGAACTGCAAGGCATCTCCGACTGCAAGTTTATTACGGGCAGCAGCAACCGGTCAAATTGCAAACGAGACGTTTGCGGTACGACTCAACCGGTACGACTAAAAAGGTCTGAACACACTGGTGGTTCCGCCGCGCTGCTCGAGTTTGACGTCGCGCAGGTGGGACGCTTTGATGCCGATTCTGAAGTAGAAGCCTTTGC
>JAABYK010000572.1:0-1026 GCA_011775825.1 Candidatus Zhuqueibacterota bacterium
CAAGGGTATTTAGATGAGGGCTGAACGAAGATTCCCTAACCGATGTTCTTCCGGAAAGCGCTCGAAACCTCAATCACACCCATAAAGCAACTCGATTTCCCGTTCATAATTTTCCACTTCCTGCTTGATTCTTCGCCTGCGCCAGTGCAAGGTTTTGCCCATGAGTCGGGCGGCTTCTTTGGCGCAGTCTAAGCCCCGGCAAGCGCTGGTGCCAATGCCGGTGCGACGCAGGTAAATGTCTGCCAACGTCCTGGGCAGCTCATTTTGCAGGGAGAACAGGATTTGCGCTTTGATGTCCAAATTGTGGGGACAGATTCGCTCCCTCAGTTCCGGGGCTTTTTTGGTTAATTCCAACACCCGCCAGAAGCGGCTGCCGTAAATGGAAATCAGGTAAGCCACCTGCTCTTCATCCACCCGAAACTCGGCGCTGTACTTTTTCGTGTTTTCTTCGATGTACTGCCCAATGTGTTTCATGCCGCCGCCCCACATTGGCGTGGTGGCAGTGTGACACGGCGGCGGATGTTTGCGCAATTTTTCATAGATGGTGTCCACCGTTTCCTCGGCAAGATTGCGAAACGTGGTTAGTTTGCCGCCGATAATGGAAATCAGTCCATTCAGGCCCTCGTCTTCGTGATCCAGAATGAGGTGGCGCCGGGTGATCTCCGCCTCTTCGGTCTCGCTGCGGGTCGCCGGCAACGGCCGAATTCCGGCCAGACAATAAATGATGTCGTTGGTGGTCATGTTGGCATCCGGGATGACGAAATTCACTTCTCGCAACAGATACTCGAGTTCAGCCTGGGACGCCTGAACCGAATCCAAATGTCCGTTGTAGCGGTTGTGCCAACCCAGTAGTAATTGCGCCAGGGAATAATGAAAAAGGGTCGGCCATCCTGGTGGGCTGGCAAATAGAGGGCATGGTTCGGCCCACCTTGAAATTTCGGCAGCAGGATGTGGGAGCCTTTGGTGCCACCCATCCGGGGCTTCGGTTTGGCCTCACCCAATCTGAGGACCTCGTCCACCCAGGGC
>JAABYK010000572.1:1190-1792 GCA_011775825.1 Candidatus Zhuqueibacterota bacterium
TGTTTGCGGAGGGTGGGCTCTTCCTCGAGGAGTTCCTCGGTGGCGTACGATTTGTGATTTTCCAGACTCTTGTCGTAGGATAAAATGTCGTAAGCGACCAGCCCCAATTTCACTTTGCCGTAGCCATATTTATTGTCCTGGTAAATGGGGAGGACAAACTTGATNNGAGGACAAACTTGATGGGCCGGACGAGATGCGGGGCTTGTTTGAGCAGAATTTCGCGCTCCCTTAGCGATTCACGAACCAGCCCCATTTCGTAGTGTTCGAGATAGCGCAGTCCGCCATGAATAAGCTTGGTGGAGCGAAAGGTGGTGCCAAATGAGAAATCGTGTTTCTCGGCCAGGTAGACGGACAGCCCGCGGTCCGCCGCATCGCGGGCGATACCCGACCCGTTGATGCCACCGCCGATGATGATGACGTCGTAAATCTTATTATCCATGCCTCATTTCAGTTTGCATCCGAGTCACTCCGCTTGAAAGTCTTAACGCTGTGGCTGCCGCTTCAATTGCCATTTCTTCGGTTCTATGTTCGATCAGAGTGGGCAAAGTAGCACCATGAGAAACTTGAGCCACGGATTCACACCGATAAAACACGGATACCCA
>JAABYK010000572.1:1831-3115 GCA_011775825.1 Candidatus Zhuqueibacterota bacterium
TGTTGCTTTTAATTCATTAAGTAATTGTGGTTCATCTTTTGGATTATATTCTTTTGCAACTTTAAGCTCCACAAGCACTTTCTCATCCACCAGCAAATCCGCTTCATATTCACCTACAATGACGCCTTTAAACTTCACCTTTATAGGATGTTCTATCTCCGCAGAGTGTCTCCGGCGTAACAATTCAACCTGTAATGCCTTTTGATACACTTTCTCTAAAAAACCATAGCCAAGAATATTGTATACTTCAAAAGCGGAGCCTATGATAGCATCTGTTATGTCTTCATATTCTAAACGCATCTTATCTGTGTTCAATCAGTGTAAATCAGTGGCTTATTCTTTTCACAATTGTTCATCCACTCAAATCAAACATAGAACGATTTTCTCTTTCAGTGGTCGTCGTGACGTCATATTCTTTCGGGTATCTGAGATTCAAATAGGCCTCGCCAACTTTGGTCAAAACCGGAATCAAGTACTGAGCTTTGCGAGTGTAGAAATGTTTTGCGATGATTCGATTTCTTTGCAGCAATTTCCCCAGTCGATTGGTCAGAATTAATTTTGAATAATTGTCGAAGCCGAAATCGTTTCGCTCAAATGCATTTTTGACCGCGGTGGCGGCAACCGGACCGTAGGCCAGCGCAATGGAGATGCCTTCGCCAAACCACGGTTCGATCCCGGCAGCATCGCCGACCAGCAGCACGTTCGGACAGGCATACACGCCTTTCGGGCTGAACCAGCGCTCGGGATGCCCCATGAGAGACATGTCGTCAAAAGTATGATTCCGTAGTGGCAATCTTTCTTCCAAACACGCTTTGAGGTCGACGCGCCCATCGTGATTGATTCGGCTATCGAATATGCCCACGTTCAAAAACGGTTCATTCTGAATGAGGCTCGGGAATCGCCAGACGTATCCCTGCAGCGATTGTTTCATGGGCCGAAAATCAAAAACGGCCATGTTTTGGGTGAATTCCGGAATGTCCGCTCCCGCTTTAATCAATACCTCCATCAGACGCGAAACACGCGAATTCTTTTCGTACAGCATTTTCCGGCGCACCAGGCTGTTGGCCCCATCCGCCCCGATCAGCACTCTGGCAAGATATTCGTCCCGATTTGTCGCAACGAGTATCTTGCCATCCATTCTGCGAACATCCAGGACTTTCTCGTTTTCGAGAATTTCAAGTCCGGCCTCTCTGGCTTGTTGTACGTTGTCCGCATCGAATTCATCGCGACGAACGATTCGCATTAAATTGTCTTTATGGACATCCACGCATCGTCCTTCGAAAA
>JAABYK010000225.1:0-208 GCA_011775825.1 Candidatus Zhuqueibacterota bacterium
TTATTGCCCTGAAGATGCCGTTCGATACGTTTATTCCGCTTATACCACCGTAGAAAGGAAGTAAGATACGAAGACGGAGGCTTCCCTGAACGCCTTTTTGCTTTTTCCACTGATACTGCCCAGCTGCGCACATCCTTGATGAGAAAAATGACATGGAGTTCAATTTCTCCTTTTTGGTGCATATCATGTAGAGTGTCAAGGTTTTTGT
>JAABYK010000225.1:290-837 GCA_011775825.1 Candidatus Zhuqueibacterota bacterium
GATTAATTGCTTCTTCAGTAATTTTATACTGAGTCCACAGTTCACATGCGTTCATGTGTTCCCCACATGAGCATGTACTCTCCGTACCTTCCTGTGTAGCTTGCTTCCGCTTAAAAACTGAGTGGACTTCTCCAAGTCCTACGGCTTTTTCATGCCGACTGAGCATGAGGTCGAGCACAGTCGATCCGCTGTGTGAAAGACTCATGATATATATTACCTTTTTCTTTTGTTTTTCAGTCATAAACTGTTTTTCCAGTATGGTAATTATACATCATCCGCCCACAATTGCTCATATTCTTTAAGAATATGCGCGAGAGCGAAATCACTTGCTCGTTTTTGTGCGGCAACTTTGTATGTTTGCCGCACTTTATCATCACTAAGCATTTCCGTGATCGCTTCCGCCAACTGCATGCGGTCGCCCATCGGCGTTAATATGCCGTATGGCGTATGTTCGTTTTTATTGATTGTATGATCGTGCGGATCGGCGTCAGGCGCAAGCACCTCGCGCGGACCTGACGGACAATCGGCGGCGACCACAGGCGTCCCC
>JAABYK010000225.1:902-1589 GCA_011775825.1 Candidatus Zhuqueibacterota bacterium
CAAACCCGGGTAGATCCACCGCATCAGCGACCCCCTCTTTCTCCGCGAGTTTGATAAGCGCATCGTGCTCCTCTCCCTCTCCGAGGATAATGAGATGAAGATCGGAGATATCCTTGCGTGCCAATGCAACCGCCTCAATGAGTGTGGCGAAATCCTTCTGCCCGCGCAGGCGGCCGACCCCCAACACCACCGGAAATGTTTTTTGTGCAAACCACGGATGTGTAACTTTTTCTTTTGCGCGTGTGCGAATGTGCTCGATGTCTTTTGGATTGTGTATGACGATCAATCTATCTCGCGCAATGCCTGTCTCTCGTGCAAAATCTTCGGCAATCCCTTCGGAAACACAAACGATCTTGTCCGCACGGCGATACAAAACCGGCGCAAGTGTGGCTATCAATTTATCACGCCGTTTTTTGTACCTGCCGAATACAACCGAAAACGCAATGCCGATGCGCAGAATCACGTTTGTGCGAGTAAAGCTCATCATCCGCGCAAGCACGAGCGCGACGTTGGCGTGCTCCGAGGTGGCGATGATCGCCTTCGGGCGTTCTTTGCGCATATAATGCGCAAGCCGCGGAATGCTTTGCGCAATGCGCTTGCAGGAGAGGTCAACAAGCTCCACGTTCTCATGCACCTGCTCTACGAGCGGTCCGCGCTTCTGCATAACGACAATATCAACCGGCGTGC
>JAABYK010000237.1 GCA_011775825.1 Candidatus Zhuqueibacterota bacterium
ACGGTGCAACGATTATAGTTGTTCCGTTCCTCCAAAGTTGCGCTGCAACCCAATTCGGTGGAACATGCTTCTGTCGGGTATGAATATGCATGCGTACAACACTCGATGTTCATAACAATCAATTCAACCCGGCAGAAGCCATTTGTTTCTAAACGCATACTCAGGGACTGTCGTTGCACCGACTATCTATAATCCTTGCGAGAAACAAATTTCAGCATGTTCCAAGCAATACTCTACACTGCCGAGGTGTAATATGTCAGCTCCCAAACCCCCGGAATTCGCCGCTCTTATTGGTATCGATTGGGCTGATCGAAAGCACGATATCTGCGAACTTCCCTTATCTTCCAGAAAGCCCAAGTTCTCCGTGATCAGCAGCACCCCAAAGAGCATTCTCGAATGGGCTATCCAGCTTAAATCTCGATACCCCGGCCAGAAAATCGCCGTGGCAACGGAGCTCAAAAAGGGCCCTCTGGTTTACGCCCTCAGCAGCCATGACCATATCGTGCTATTTCCCGTCAATCCTCGCACAGTCGCTAAATACCGTAAGGCTTTCACGTCCAGCGGCGCTAAGGATGATCCCGGTGACGCTCGTATCTTGGCCGATATTCTCGACCGACACAGAGATAAACTCTCCAGCATTGAACCTGATTCCGCTGAAGTTCGCGCCCTGGCTCAATTGGTCGAGCATCGCCGAAAATTGGTCCACGACCGCGTCAAACTAACCAACCGAATTACGGACATTCTAAAAGGCTATTATCCTCAAGTCATTGATTGGTTTAAGGAAAAGGACACCGTCATCTTCTGCGATTTCTTGACCCGATGGCCCTCTCTGACTGAAGTCAAACGTGCACACAAGAAGACTTTGCTCACGTTCTTCAACCAACACAATGCTCATTATTCATCGATCAATAAGCAGAGAATTAATGATATCAAAAACGCTGTTCCTTTAACTGAAGATGAAGGCGTCGTCGCACCAAACCGCATTATGATCACTCTTCTAGTTCCACAGCTACGCTATTTAATCGATGCCATTGAATCCCTGGACTCCGAAATCAGTCTCCGCTACAAATCATTCTCTGATCGAAGAATATTTGACAGCTTCCCGGGTGCCGGGCCGAAGTTAGCACCACGCTTGCTTGTAGCATTTGGACAAAATCGTTCTCGATTTACCTCCGCCGCCGACATCCAGCAATATGCAGGCATTGCACCAGTGATCGAACAAAGCGGCCAAAAGCGATGGACTCATTGGCGCCATAGTTGTCCGAAGTTCCTTCGCCAGACCTTTATCGAGTGGGCTGGCCAGTCAGTCCGCTTTTCATTCTGGGCCAAAGCATATTACGAACAACAAAAGGCAAAAGGGAAACGTCACAATACCATCATTCGCGCTCTCGCATTCAAATGGATTCGTATCGCTTTTAG
>JAABYK010000455.1 GCA_011775825.1 Candidatus Zhuqueibacterota bacterium
GTTAGTTAGCTGTCAATCTATCATTGACGTTTCTGTTTTGCTCAACGGTTGGTACAGCAGATAAGATTCGTGTCTACCACGAACAGTCTGAACTCAGCAATCCCCGATGTCATTCTGGAAAAATCTTTTTAATAAACAGCACGTGACGTCCACTGAAAAAGTTTCCTTTATTTACCCTTTCTACTCATTAAACGAATAAACTATGGAGGTTTTATGATCGCATTCAGGCAGTTTTTTAGTTTCGTCGTTTCGATTCTGTGTCTTACAGTCAGTTATTCGGTGAGTGCTCAGGAAAGTCAACAAGCTGCACCTGAATATGGATGGAAACGGCAAATCATTGGCAACATCAACCTGACCCAGGCCAGCTTTGATAATTGGGAACAAGGAGGCGAAAGCGCGCTAGCGTGGCAGGTAAATCTGAATACCACCTTTACCCTGGACAGAGAGAAGTACTCGTGGTCCAATTCCGGTAAGTTTACGCTGGGGTTTGCAAAAGTCGGCGATACTGAGGCAAAAAAATCGGACGACGTCATCAACATTGAAAGTGTTTTTACGCGCAAACTGACGAAGCTCTTGAATCCGTTTGTGGCGGTCACTGCCAAAACCCAATTTGTTTCGGGATTCGAATTTGATGGGGATGAAAAAACCAAAGTCTCAGAATTCATGGACCCTGGTTATTTTACACAAAGCGTCGGGGTTGGTTATGCGCCAAATGATGTAATTAAAACACGTGTTGGTTTTTCCGTTAAGGAAACCATCACCAGCGACTTTCCGATTCCGTACGCCGATGACCCGGATACTCCTGAGATTGAGAAAACCAAAATCGAGCCGGGCATCTCATCAGTTACCGACGTCAAAAAGAATTTTCAAGAAGATGTCTTGTTTACTTCTAAGTTGGACATTTTCTCTGATTTAGAGGCGTTCGATCGCATCGACGTGCTTTGGGAAAACAGTTTAACTCTCAAAGTTACCAAATTCATAAATGTGAGTGTGAACGTGGATCTCCTGTACGACAAGGACATCTCAGATAAATATCAACTCAAGCAAGTTCTGGCGGTCGGATTGACATATGCCTTTCTATAATCAACCAAACTTCGAAGCGTTCTGATGGTTTGCAAAATTCGAATGAACCCGGCAGGGTTTGAATTTTTTGTACAAATTGATTATATTAATTCGTTTACAGCGGAACAAACATGGAGGGCCGATGGAGACTGATGGCAGAAAAAGGATTGTCATCGAAAATGTTAAACCGGAAATCAATTCCGGCAGATACCCTATCAAGCGAGTGTTAGGCGAGAAGGTCACGGTTGAGGCCGATGTTTTTGGAGATGGGCACGACGAAGTTGTTGCCGTTCTTTTGTACCGAAAAGATAACAAACGGAAGTGGCATGAAGTACCGATGGAATTCATTGTGAATGATAGGTGGCAAGCCGAATTCACAATGGAGGAAATTGGCCGATATTATTACACCATCCAGGGGTGGATTGAGCATTTTCAAACTTGGAGAAAAGATTTACGAAAAAAATACGAAGCGGGTCAGGATGTCAAACTTGAGTTGCTGATCGGAGCCGAACATGTGGACAAAGTGGCGGAGCGAGCGCCAACTGGTCCGACCAAGAAGCTCAAGTCGTACATCGAAACTTTACGAAATGACACCGATATTGAAGCTGCGGTTTCGCTGGCTCTCGATGAAGAACTCGCCTCAGTGGTGAGTCAATATCCCGATAAAAGCTTTGCATACACTTATGAAAAACAGCTTGAGGTTTTGGTTGAACGCAAGAAGGCCTTGTTTAGCACATGGTATGAGATATTTCCTCGATCCTTCAGCACCAAACCCGGCAACCACGGCACATTTAAAGAGTGTGAACGGCTTATCCCCGAAATAGCCGAAATGGGATTTGATATCATCTATTTCCCTCCAATTCATCCCATTGGTACCACGAAACGGAAAGGAAAAAACAATTCACCTGTTTCGGAGCCCGACGATCCCGGAAGTCCGTGGGCGATCGGTTCCAAAGACGGAGGACATAAGTCTATCCATCGGCAACTTGGCACAGTCAACGACTTCAAACGATTCGTCAAAAGGGCCAACGAACACGGGATCGAGGTTGCGTTGGATTTGGCGTACCAGTGCTCACCGGATCATCCTTATGTGAAGAAGCATCCCGGGTGGTTTCGGTGGCGCCCTGATGGCAGCGTTCAGTTTGCCGAGAATCCACCCAAAAAATACGAAGATGTCCTGCCAATTGACTTTGAAACCGAGCAGTGGCGAGAACTTTGGGAAGAATTGAAAAGTGTGGTGCTGTTCTGGATAGACAAGGGTGTTCACATCTTTCGGGTGGATAATCCTCATACCAAGCCATTTGTGTTTTGGGAATGGCTGATTAGTGATATAAAGCAGGATTATCCCGACGTCATTTTTCTGTCCGAGGCGTTCACTCGCCCGAAAGTCATGTATCGACTGGCAAAGCTGGGATTTACTCAATCATACACGTATTTCACCTGGCGCAATACAAAACAAGAGTTCACCGATTATCTCACAGAGCTGACTCGAAGCGACGTTCGTAATTTTTTCCGACCGAATTTTTGGCCCAACACACCGGATATTTTACCGGAACATTTGCAATATGGCGGTCGGCCGGCTTTTATGACTCGGCTCGTGTTGGCCGCCACCCTTTCTTCGAACTACGGCATGTATGCACCGGCCTTTGAGCTGTGCATCAATGAGGCAGTACCAGGGAAAGAAGAATATCTCAATTCTGAAAAGTATGAAATCAAACAGTGGGATCGAGACAAACCTGGCAATATAAAAGACCTCATTTCTAAAGTGAATAAGATTCGCAAGGAAAATGAGGCTCTGCAAAGCACCTGGAATTTGCAGTTTTACGAAACGGACAACGATTATTTTTTAGCCTACGGGAAAGTTACGGACGATCAGTCCAACATTGTGATTGTGGTGGTGAACTTGGACTCATTTCATACACAATCCGGCTTCGTAACCGTTCCCATAGAAGAATTGGACATTTCCGAAGATCATCCGTATCTGGTTCATGACTTGCTCAGCGATGAAAAGTACATCTGGCAGGGAGAGCGAAACTACATTGAACTGAACCCGGAGAAGATACCGGCACATGTTTTTCTTGTACACAAGAGATTACACCGAGAACAGGATTTCGACTATTTCATGTAAAAGAGGGACGATTTTCGATGGCTGCAAATGAAACCTATCTCGACGATGATCCCCTCTGGTACAAAGACGCCATTATTTATCAGGTGCATATCAAGTCGTACTTCGATAGCAATGACGATGGAGTCGGCGACCTTCGGGGGTTAATCGAGAAATTAGATTATCTCGAAGGTCTTGGAGTTACGGCTGTATGGTTGATGCCGTTCTATCCTTCGCCCTTGCGAGATGACGGATACGATATTTCCGACTATCTTAGTATCAATCCCGATTATGGCAGCTTGCGAGACTTTCGAAAACTCTTGAAGGAGGCGCATCGGCGAGGCATTCGAATTATCACCGAGCTGGTCGTTAACCATACCTCAGATCAGCATCCCTGGTTTCAAAAAGCAAGGTGCGCCAAACCCGGTTCCGTCTGGAGAGATTATTACGTTTGGAGCGATTCGCCGGATAGATATCTGGAAACGCGGATTATTTTTCAGGACTTCGAAACCTCCAATTGGAGTTGGGATCCTGTGGCGAAAGCGTATTACTGGCATCGTTTTTATTCCCACCAGCCGGACTTGAACTATGACAATCCCCGGGTGCAAAAGGAGATTATTCGTGTCCTGGACTTCTGGTTTGACATGGGGGTGGACGGCCTGCGTCTGGACGCGGTGCCGTACCTTTATGAACGTGAGGGAACCAACTGCGAGAATTTGCCTGAAACGCACGGCCTTTTGAAAAAATTGCGGGCGCACATCGATAGTAAATTTAATAACCGAATGCTGCTTGCGGAGGCGAATCAGTGGCCGGAAGATGCTGCCGCCTATTTTGGCGACAGCGATGAGTGTCACACTGCCTTCCATTTTCCCGTGATGCCACGGCTCTTCATGGCTCTACGGATGGAGGACCGTTTCCCGATTATCGATATTCTTGAGCAAACTCCTACAATCCCGGAAACGTGTCAGTGGGTTATGTTCCTGCGTAATCATGACGAACTAACCCTCGAGATGGTCACCGATGAAGAGCGTGACTATATGTATCGCGTGTATGCGCAAGATCCGCGGGCCAAAATTAATTTGGGCATACGTCGGCGTTTGGCGCCCCTGCTGAGTAATGATCGCCGTACAATTGAGCTGATGAACATTCTTTTGTTCTCGCTCTCCGGCACACCCGTGATATATTACGGCGATGAAATCGGTATGGGGGATAATTACTATTTGGGTGACCGAAATGGGGTCCGCACACCCATGCAGTGGAGTCCGGATCGAAACGCCGGCTTTTCCAGAGTAAATCCTCAGAAACTCTATTTGCCAGTCATTATCGATCCCGAATATCATTACGAAGCGCTAAATGTGGAAAACCAGGAGAGAAATGTCTCCTCTCACCTCTGGTGGATGCGACGTGCCATTGCCATGCGAAAACGATTCAGGGCTTTTAGCCGAGGGACTCTGGAATTCCTGTCCGGAAACAACCCAAAAGTGCTGGCTTTTGTACGAAAATATGAGGAAGAGCTGGTTCTCGTTGTAGCCAACCTCTCCAAATATTCTCAGGTGGTTGAATTCAATTTTGATGATTATGTTGGCTATGTCCCCGTAGAGGTCTTTAGCCAAAACCAGTTTCCTGAGATAAAAGATGCACCGTATGTACTGACCTTGGGTCCGTATGACTACCACTGGCTGTTACTGGAGAATGAAAGAGAGGCCATCAGCGTGAGCGAAGACAAGGGGGTTCCCGAGCTTTCAGTAAAAAAGAGTTGGAAAAGCATTCTTGAGGAACCAAACGCGAGATTTCAAACTCAAATTCTTCGTCGCTACATGCAATCATGTCGCTGGTTCGGAGGCAAGGCGCGCAGCATTCAAAAAATAAGAATTGCGGAAAGTATCCCTATGCCAAAAGATTCGCCGGGGGCTTATTTGCTTATCGTCGAGGTGAACTACAAGGAGGGCGCCGCGGAATCTTATTTCCTGCCTGTCTCTTTTGCATCAAGCGAAAAGGCAGAACAGATTTTCCAGGAGTCCCCGCAGGGCGTTATTGGGCGCATTAAAGCCGGAAGCGAAGAGGGAGTTCTTTATGACAGCGTGTACAGTGACGAATTCCGAACCACGCTTTTTTCGATGCTGCAACGAAACAAAAGATTTAAGGCAAAATCAGGACAACTGGTCGCTTATCCTGGCAAAATATTCAAAAGGCTTGCTAAAGATGGCCAGACAGCACAGAATTCTCGGGTGCTCAAAGTTGAGCAGAGTAATTCTTCCATTCTTTATCATGACAAATTCTTCCTAAAACTCTATCGACGTCTGGAGGAGGGGTTAAACCCGGACCTGGAAATCGAGAAATTCCTCACTGAGAAAACCGGGTTTTCACATGTTCCGCCGTTTGCCGGCGCCATAGAGTTGCGACGACCAAAAACGGAGCCCATTGCGATTGGTTTATTACAAGGTTTTATTCCTAACGAAGGGGATGCGTGGACATACATGCTGGATGCCGTAACCCGGTATTTTGAGCGTGTTTTGTCCAGAAAAGATGAGACCGAAAAAGTACCCGAGCTTCCGGACTCGCTTTTCGACATCACGTTCGAAAAAATTCCGCCATTGTTACAGGATCTGATTGGCGGAATTTCTCTGGAGATGGCCAGTCTTTTGGGAAAAAGAACCGGAGAGCTTCACAGAGCCTTGGCCACCTCATCTGACAGTTCGGATTTTGCCCCCGAACGTTTTTCCACGCTTTATCAAAGGTCGCTCTACCAATCGATGCGCGGCGTGTCTCGAAGGACGCTACAAGCTTTGGACAAAAACCTAAAGGGTCTGCCGGAAAGTATTCAAGACGAGGTCGCAGATATCCTGTCTGCTCAGCAAGATATTTTAAAAGGCTTGCAGAGAATTACCAAACGCAAAATCTCCGGGATGAAGATTCGCATTCACGGCGATTACCATTTGGGT
>JAABYK010000649.1:0-1147 GCA_011775825.1 Candidatus Zhuqueibacterota bacterium
ACTGAGGTGTACTTACTGACCGAAACTGCAGAAAGTTTTTTTGCCGCGATGGGCTTTGAAAGGATTTCCAGAGATCTGGTTGATGAGCAAGTCAAAACCTCGGAAGAATTTCGATCCGTTTGTCCTACCACGGCGGCTTGTATGCGGTTGAAATTACAGTAACATTTTAACAAATGTGTTTCCTCTCAACCCATCACTTTTTTTACCATCGACTTAACCGCTCCCTCGTATTTCTTTACTACGAGGACGGAAGTTGGTGAGAAGCGCGCTACTTTTTCGGGGATTTCACCGAAGAGCATTTTTCGAAAGAGCGGCTCTTTGGCTGCCCCGATGACAACCAAATCATAGTTGCGGCTGGCACTGGCTATACCCCCTGCAACAGTCTTCGATTCGATAATCTGCTTTTCATACTTGATGGACTTGTCAATGTGCTCCAGTGTTTCATCAATTCGTTGTTCACCGATTTTTTTTTGTTCACGGGATGCATTCTCTGGAACAAAGTATCCGGCGGTAACCGACAGGTCGTGATCTTTGGCGATAGCACCCAAAATGGTAGTTGCCAGATAGGCGTTGGGTCCGCCGGCAGTCGGTAATAAGCAACGTCTGAATTCCTGCCGCTCACCAATTTTCAGAAGCAATAGGTCACAGGGAGCCAGGCGAATAATGCGGTCGGCAATTTCACCGAAGATACGATCTCTGGCGTTGGTAAATCCTTTCCAGCCCATTACCAGAGCATTGGCTCGATGTCGATTAGCCGCGGCAAGAATGCCGTCAGAGATATGATGGGCGATCACCAGGTCAGTTTCTAAAGTTGTACCTCCCTCTGCAGCAACTTTTTTTGCCTGAGTAAGCAAGGATTCTTTATGGTGCGTAAAGCGCATACCCTCATGGATTGGAATCTGAGTCGGCACTTGAACGATAGAAACCGCAACGACCGGAAGTTTGCGCTGCTTGGCAATGGGAATAGCAAAATCCAACAGTGTCTTAACGGTATCCGGATTGTGTAAAGCTACCAGGACAGATGGTTCTGTTTCAAGTTCAATTTGTGGTTGACCGGGCAACAATACCTGAGGTTCAATAACTGCGGCCCGCTTCTCGAAGATAGCGTAATAAAGAAACAAACCCACAGCAATCCATCCGAGAGTAA
>JAABYK010000649.1:1171-1707 GCA_011775825.1 Candidatus Zhuqueibacterota bacterium
TCTGCGCAAAGCAATGGCGGCAAGATTCACAAAAGCAAAAGTAAGCAGAAAGATGAGGCTGGCTGCCGAACCGACTGCTTCAATGGGCAGGGTTAAAGCCATACCCAATAAAATAGCTCCGGTAATCAAAATTGCGATGTGAGGTGTTCGGCGTTGGGGATGTATGAAAGACATTCGTTTGGGGAGCCATAAATCCCGTCCCATGGAAAAAGCTACTCTGGATGCTGCCATGACCGTAGCGTTCAACGCCGATGTGGTGGAAAGCAGACCACCGAACACAATAACTGCTACTCCGATAGCCGGCATGAAACCTTCGGCAGCGCGAACAATGGCAGTTTCTTTGAATTTTCCCAATACCTGCCAAGCTGTCGAATCACTCGGATCGATGGCTCCCAGGGAGACAAATAGAATCAACAGGTAGATGAGAACGGTAATACCGAGGGCAATGAACGTGGCGCAGGGAATGTTTTTCTCCGGCTGCTTGATTTCTTCCGCTACGGTTGCGATCAGGTCATATCCTTCAAAGGCGATGAATG
>JAABYK010000649.1:1782-2799 GCA_011775825.1 Candidatus Zhuqueibacterota bacterium
TGAAAATCATCAGGATGATTATTTTGGACAGCGTGAGCACATTTTCAGTTTTACCTGTCACCGCTGCGCCGCGCATATTCAGCCAGATAAAAATCAGTCCGACCAATAAAGTAATGAGTAAGGAAGCAGGATTATCACCGACAAATCCTAACACCGCGCTTGTAAAACCAGGCGTATATTTATGGAAGAATTCCCAGAAGTAACCGGCAAAACCGAGAGCATACAGACTGCAGGCGACGGTATAGGCAAACCATAGCATCCATCCTGCCACAAAGCCGGCAGCGCCCGGGAAAGCCATCCGCACAAATGAATATCCCCCGCCTGCCCGTGGGATTGCAGAAGCAAGTTCTGCATAGGCAAATGCGGTAAGGAGTGTCACAGCGCCATTCAGCGCAAACGAAAATATGGAGGCAGGACCGGCTTCACCGGCGGCAATTCCGGTGAGGACAAAAATGCCTGCCCCAATCATGGCGCCGACACCGATCATGGTGGCATCAAAAAGACCAAGATCGCGAGCAAATGTGGTTTGATTCTGATTGGGATTCTTCTGAGCGTTCGCCATTATTTCCTTAGATTACATCAGAGCTTGTTTCTGATCGATTCATCATTATAGTGTTGTGCTCCACAATCGAAACGCAGTGAAAATACATTAGAAAAGGTTCAGAATAAAGAAAAATAAAAAGGAAGGAGAATCATCAGCCTGATTGTTAAGGGGATGCATAGTCGTACGGCTATTTATAATTTTTGCCTATACCAATCCAAAGTCCTACGAATCGCTTCAGCATGGGGAGTGGTTTCAAATTCAAAGGTGTTCATAAATTTGGAGTGATCGACCACATAATCATTCTCCCATTGGTACATCATTTCTTTTAGTTCGCGCATGATTGGGCTGAATATTCCAAGAACGCTGACGAAAAATTTAGATGCAGAACGAATCTTCAATTTCGTACCGGCAGCCCCTGAAACTAAATTTAGGAATTGACGGGTAGTCAATGTTTCCGCACTGGGGATATGCCA
>JAABYK010000649.1:2863-3107 GCA_011775825.1 Candidatus Zhuqueibacterota bacterium
TATGTTTGGCATCAGGATTGCCCAAAACCATTGCGGTTCCTCCTTTTAGCGCCGGAATAAAAACCCGCTCTCCCATGACAGCATTTACAGCATGAGGTCCATAGTAATCGGAGGCACGACCGATGGTGGCCCTTATTCTCCCTGATTTATATGCTTCCATCACTGTGTTAGCCAATTGGATACGGAGTTGCCCTTTGCGTTCCATTGATGCATAAGGCAAATCTTCCTTAATCGGTTCATCCAC
>JAABYK010000037.1:0-6950 GCA_011775825.1 Candidatus Zhuqueibacterota bacterium
TTCCTTCCGGGCAACGGATGTTTGGGCTGTTGGAGTTTTTTTAGGGTTGTGACCGAGGCGCGGGGTTATGTCTTATCGTAAAGCAGGGACATACCACTCAGGTCGAAGTGTGCAGACAAGTTGTGACACTCAAAGTGGGTTTACTTACTCTTGTCAGCCATTGTTTGAAACTTTTTCTGTGCTTCCTGCAAACCTCGGAGAATCGCCTCCCGGTTTTCTTCTTCTAGTGCCTGGAAAAACGCCAGTAACCACTGCCGGTACGCCGATAGATATTCGTTGTCGCTGGTGCTGATAAAATGTTTCGTGCCCTCGAAGGTCCAACCCACCCGGAACGTATCAGACTCTGCAGAGGTATTCGTGATAAGTGTCTCTAATTCGTCCGGCACCCGTTGGATTTTATTTAGCGCAATTAAATTAGCCATACCTATAGCACGCAGTGCGATTTTGACACGAGATTCCACTTCCGGATTCGCGATTAGAGCCGTAATCCGTTTTTCACACTCAGCAAAACGCTCTGTGGTGAAATGCTTTTCGGCAAAATCCATCTGAGCCGACCGATCCTGCGGGTGGCGCACCAGCCAGTTTTGGTTTAGCCGGTACGCCTCCGGGTATTTGAACAGCACCTCGTGAAACAACCAGCCGGCGGTTTGGTAGGCCTCTTCGTAATCCGGATACACTTTGAGTACGTTGGCGTAACAGGTCGCTGCGTTAGGCCAGTCTTCCAGATATGTGTAGGCTTGAGCCAGATTATTTTGCGTTTGCGCCCACTGCGGCCGTAGATGTTCAAACGTTCTGATTTCAAGAGCTTTTCGGTAGGCCGCCACCGCCTCGGCCAAAAGCCGCCGACCGTCTTCGCCGCCGGTGCGAATACCCTGATTTGTAAGCGCATTCCCAATCCCGTTCTGGGCGTTCGCCCAAAGACCAGGCTCTTCTTCTCGTTTGTACGCCTGTCCAGCACGCTGGTAAGCTTCCAAAGCCGCACTCAAATACTCCTGAATTGCAGCGCCCTTCGTTCTAATACCGATATCCCGATTGGTATTGCCGATGTCGATAGTAAGGTTGTGCCACAACTGTGGCTGTTCTTCTTTCGATACGTATTGAAGGGCTCGTTCGTAAGCAGTTAATGCTTTTTTAAATTGGTAATCGGCATAATGCGAATCCCCTTCCTTGCGAAAATCTCGTACGATTTCATCCGTTAATTTCTTCTCCTTTTCTTCGAGTTGGCGTTTTCTCGTCTGCGTTTTCTTCAGACGCTTGACTTTGGTTTCCCCGGATTTTCGAAACAGCTCCGCCGCCGAAGAGAAGTTTTTCTCAGCAAATTTAGCCAAACCGAGCTGATAGATATCCTGCTGTTTCTTTTCCACCTCCGCGATCCATTTATCGATTTCCGCCTGCGCTTCTGCCACGCTGAACCCGTATTTGCTGGCCCATTCTCTTATCAAAGGTCCAAATTCTATTTTGTCAGGTTTGCCCTCCGGCGTGACTTGCTGTTTGGCTTTTTCCGCCAAATCCTCGATAAATTTTTCGATGCGGTCATGCGTCCAGAACAGCTTGGAGCGTACCGGGAGGAGGCGAACTTCCACTAACGTCTTCTTTAGATCCGCCGGAATCAGAACTTCGCCGTCTAAAGGATATTGAATGGCAAAGCCAGGTTTTTCAACCCGCAAGGTGATTTTTTCACCGGCTTTGTAATAACCGGGAAGCGCAATTCGAAACAGACCATTGGCATCCGTGCGGTCGCTGTTGCGCGTTTCCTTTACGGTAACCGTGACGCCAACCTCCGCAACTCTTTGGCCATTTTCATCGAGTTTTACCACCTCACCCGATAGCCATTTTTGCTGTTGAGCCAACAGTGCGTTCGAGATAAGCAGCACACAAAGGATCGCCTTTTCTATTTTTATCATGGCTTCCTCCTTAAAGTGAAATCATTTGAGGTGTTGCCCAAAGTAGCGCCTCGTTCCTGCGTCTGAAAGCCATCCTTGCGAGCGACCAGTTCAACCAACGCTTCTTTGGGTTTATTCGTTACCTTAAATTTATAAACGCCGTTTGTATCTGTTGTGTCGGTCATCTTATAATCAGACAAAAAAACAATAACACCGGGCAGCGGTTCTACGTCTTCATCCCACACCGTGCCCTCCAGTGTTTGCTCCTCTACAATTTCACCGGCTTGGGTTTCTGCCTGCTTGGTATTATCCACAAAATCGATTGCAAACTTAGCAATGGTTAAAAGCGCCGCTAGCAACGCTATCAAATAGTACCATTGCTCGTACCAGCTTTTGTCGGGTTTGGTGATATGAATGTCCCGTCCAGCCTGCATCACATCGCCGCGCACATCAGAAGCTTTCTGGTGAATCAGCTTTTGTACGGCATCAGTGGCTTTCTTTGGGCTTGCCCTCTTCAAATCACTCAGCTTATTCAACACCTTTTCACGACGCTCCGGGTCGGCTTCGGAAACGGCTTTTGGCAGAGACTGAAAAATCTTGGGGAACTCCGTTTCCAAATCTCTCACGGGAAGTCCGTTAATCGCACTCAGCGAAGGCGGCAAGGGCGTATCGTCGAGCAAGCACGGCAAAATGGGCTTCCGCAGTGCAAGGGCGGTGCTCCATTCGAACTCGACAAAATGCGCGTTCTTAGCATGTCTGGACCACAGCAGCAGAAGCACATCATGAGCTTCAATGGCTTCTCCGATGGCCTTGGGCCAGTTTTGTCCTGCATAGACGTTTTGCTCATCACGCCAAATTCTGCAGCCGTGTTCTTTTAAAGTTTGCTCAAGTTGTTCGGCAAGATCGATATCCTGTCGAGCATAGCTGACAAATATCTTTGACATTCAAGATCCGGATTTCTTTGACAGGGAGCTTACAAAATGTGTGCTGTTCGCTATTAACTGATTTAGACATGGTTATGCTGACATGATCATCACGCGCAAAAGAGGTCGGATCAAGTTGGCAGTCAAGCTGAAATAACTTCGAGTCGGTGCTGAATCTGCTCAAAAACGCCCACGCCTATTGTCGTGTGCGGCAAGGATTATCTTGCCAATGTTTTTTTTACCTCCCCAATGTCGCAGCTCTTTGATCACTCGATGGCAGACTGTTCAAAAAGGAGACTTCGTTGGTTCAGGCTTCGGGCATGTGACATTCATCGATTCCGTCGCTGCTTTCTTGGGGGCAAAAATAATATCTAAAAAAGTTTCGAATTAGTCAAGCAGAAAAGTGAAACATTCGGTAAACCTCAGATACGGTGCGGGTTTGTGTGGTTATTTCGAACGCAGTGAAAAATCTGAACCTGCACAATACCAGATTTCTCACCTGATTTTCTTGACTTCATTAATTCTATTCTCAGGGAAGAAAATCAGATTCGAAATGACAGGCCTCACCGAAACTGAGGTTTTACCCACATTCGTCCTAAAGGGCACAATTGACATCACGGAAAGAATTCACAGTTTCTTTGCCAAACATTAAATTTCGGTCATAAAACCGGATTCTTCTAAAGTGTTGAGACATTGATGTCGAAAGTTTCATAAACGGCGAGGGTCAAGCAGGTATNNCGACGTTCCGAAATCTGTCGGTTGAATTTCTGAGCAAACTCGGCTACGAGGTGTCCACCGCAGCAGACGGCGATGAAGCCATCCGCATGTATCTGACCGCCAACGAAACGAATTGTCCGTTTGATGCGGTCATCCTGGATTTGGATATTCCCAACGGCGTGGGCGGAAGGGAAGCCATCCGCGTACTGCGGCGGTTTGATCCTGAAGTCACGGTCATCGTCGCGAGCGGGCAGCCGAAGAATCCGGTAATGACCCACTACAAACGCTTCGGTTTCAGCGGCGCGTTGTGCAAGCCGTTTCAACTAAACGAACTAACCGCTCTCCTCGATGAGTTGATCTCCCGAAGTTGAATTCCGTCGAAAGAACCATTTAAAACCGTGTCAAGCCGCAGCCTAAAAAACTTTACTAAACTTTTGGAAGTTTAGTAAAGTTACTCCCTTAACGAGTTGACACGATTTGCCTTCCAAACTGCCGTACTCAACTGCTTGACAATCAAGTTGGATTTTCGTAGTTTTGGCAAACGCTACCAAATATCTTCGGAGGGGACTATGGAAACGAAACTCAAGCGCCAGCCATTTCTTGCCCTCGTGTCAGTTGTTCTAACCCTGGCTTCGTGTTCCACACAGGAAGAGGCCGCCGATCTTGTTTTCCACAATGGCACCGTTTGGACGGTAGATGCACAAAATCCCACTGCCGAGGCGGTGGCCATCAAAGATGGAGCCTTCATGGCGGTGGGCTCCGATGAGGACATCGTCAAACTCCGGGATGCGAATACACAAACCATCGATCTCAAAGGCAAATTTGTGGTGCCCGGCTTCAACGACAATCACGTGCACTTTGCGTCCGCGGCCCGCTTTTTGGAGTTCAACATCATGAAGGTTTCTACTCAGGAAGAATTTGTCAACCGGGTCCGGGAAGTGGTTGAGGCGTTGCCCGCTGACGAGTGGATTCTGGGCGGCTACTGGGGCGCTTACGACGCCTGGGCGCCAGGAAGCTCCGGCGATCAAAGCCGGGAACCGTTCACCCCGAATGTCGATCTCGTGGAGGAGATCACCGCAGATCACCCGATGTTTATCTGGAAATTCGACCGCAGCGAATTCATTGCCAATGCAACCGCTTTGAAAGCGGTCGGGCTTGATCCCGAGAATCCGCAAGCACGGGATTTGCAGATTTTCCAGTACCGGAAATCGAACGGGCTCACCGTCCTTCGCGGCGATGGCGTGCGTCCGCTTTTTGAAAGCAAAATCCCGAAGACGTTTTCGCACGAACGGCGGCTGCAACAAACCCGACGCGCGCTGGCAGAGATTCGAAAACACGGCGTCACCAACATCAGCGACATGTCGGATGACGAGCAATTGCAAATCTATCGCGAGTTGCACGAAGCCGGCGATTTGACGGTGCGCGTTCATTTTCGCTATCCGCTGGAGCGCTGGCGCGAGTTGGCGGACCAAGGCATCCAAATCGGCTCCGGCGATCCTTGGATTCGACTGGGAAGCTTGAAAGGCCACATCGACGGCATCATGGGCAACAGCACGGCACGCTTCTTCGAACCTTACTCCCATGATCCCGACAATCGCGGTCGCTGGCGCAAACTCATGGTCGATGATGAAGGCAACTTTGTAGAAGGCAAGTTCTTGAAATACATGCTGGATGCTGACAAAGCCGGACTCCAACTCACCGTGCATGCCATCGGCGATGAAGCCAACCATCTGCTGCTCAATTATTTGGAAGAGTTGAATCGCCAAAATGGCAAAAAGGATCGTCGGTTCCGGTTGGTGCACGCACAGGTTATCGCACCCGACGATTTCAAACGACTCGGCGAGTTGGACGTCATCGCCGAGGTGCAGCCGTTCCATCTGAGTGACGATATGCGCTGGATGGAGGAGCGCATCGGCTATGAGCGCTGCAAAGGCGCCTATGCTTTCCAGAGGATCATCGATAGCGGCGCCACGCTTTGTTTCGGCACGGATTGGCCGGGCACAGCCGCCGCAGAATATCCCATCAATCCCATGCTCGGAATGTATGCGGCCGTCACGCGTCAAACCACGACCGGACAGCCGGAAGGCGGCTGGTTTCCTGAGGAGCGTATCAGCATCGAAGAGGCCATCAAGGCTTACACTTACCACACCGCATACGCCAATTTTGAAGAAGACATAAAAGGTTCGATCACCGCGGGAAAACTGGCCGACATGACCGTGCTCTCCAGGAATTTGTTGGAAATCCCACCTGAGGAGATTCTGGAGACGGATGTGCTTTACACCGTTGTCGATGGCAAGATTGTCTATGAGAGACTTTGAGGTATCCGAGTCCCAAAGTAAACAAGAAAAGCTTTCACGCAAAGTCGAGAGACGCCAAGGGCGCACCAAGTTTTTTGGCGGGGATGGAATACATTCTCTAAATCCCCATTCAAAACCAAATGAAGTGCGTCGCCCAGCGACACTTTTCATATAATGCCAGGTAAAGACTGCTCCAACTATTTCCTTTTGATAAGGAAACTTTTGCTGATTTTTTCCTTTTAGGAAGGAAATAATTGCGAACTCAGGTTTGGAAAGCTAGCACAGGAAGTTCGAAATCCGAATACCGAAATCCTGACCCGGCGTAGCGGAACCAAAAAACAAAATGA
Source organism: Candidatus Zhuqueibacterota bacterium (assembly GCA_011775825.1). Lineage (GTDB taxonomy): Bacteria > Zhuqueibacterota > Zhuqueibacteria > Oceanimicrobiales > Oceanimicrobiaceae > JAABYK01. The sequence goes on from JAABYK010000037.1 coordinate 6,168, forward strand.
TGACAGACAAAATAATTGATGTTGTAGAGCAATTCATGGAAGTCGATTCAGACAACCTATTTTTGAAGGCAAAACCATTTGGGGCAAAACAACTGTTTTCAAACTGTTTTCAAAATAGTGTGGAAGAAATGTCTATAAAGGCAAATATTCAAACCAAAGCTATTTTCTATGATGCTCTTCAATCCTTAACTGACGTTTTTAATGGTTTTGCCCAAAAATCGTTTTGCGTTTTTGTTTTTCTTTAGAGCTACCTGAATTCTTAGAATGAGAGAGTTTTGAAAATTTTGAATTTTGCGTTTCGCATCCGGGTTCGGTGCTTAAGAGTAAATTTTTTGCTCAAAAGAGTCCAGGGGCAACGATGACACGAAGTTTTTTTGGCGGCAATGGGATATCTCCTTAATGCCCTTCAAATATAGGGGGACTTTAAAAGGTCTTAAATGAATAATCGGATGAATAACCGGAGAGAGGAACCATGAACAAAATCTGGGGTTTCGTTCTGCTGTGCATGTTTGCTTGGCCTACTTCGATCATTGCCAAAGATTTTGACTTTTACCCGGGCACGACGTACGACCCCGACATCCCAACGTTAGAGGAAATTGTGGCCCACACGTGGGGCGAAAAAATTACCTCCCACGCTGAAATCGAGACCTATCTCAAGGCTCTGGCAGACGCCACGCCTAAGATCCAATTAAGGGAGTATGGCAAAACCTGGGAAGGCCGCATGCTCTACTACTTGATCGTGGCATCGGAAGAGAATATGGCACGCCTGGACGAGATCCAATC
>JAABYK010000037.1:6969-11808 GCA_011775825.1 Candidatus Zhuqueibacterota bacterium
TGATGCAAACGCTGCCGTCCGTGTGTTGGCTGGCTTACGGTGTGCACGGCAACGAAATCTCGAGCAGTGATGCCGGACTGCTCGCGGCCTATCATCTGGTGGCGTCGCAAAAGGACAGCCTGGCCGAGATGGTGCTCAAAAACAGCGTGGTCATCATCGACCCTTTGCAAAACCCCGATGGGCGCGACCGGTTCGTCCACTATTTTCGGCAAACCCGTGGGCGCTGGCCCGACCCAGACCAGCAGGCGGCCGAGCACAATGAAGACTGGCCCGGCGGCCGCACCAACCATTACCTGTTCGACATGAACCGCGACTGGTTCGCTCTCACACAGCCCGAAACGCAGGGTCGCGTTAAAGCCAATCTTGAGTGGTATCCGCAAGTGTTTGTGGACCTGCATGAGATGGGTTCGAATTCCACCTACTATTTTGCACCACCGGCCGACCCTCTGAATCCGGAATTGACCTCGTCACAGGTGAAATGGCTGGAGCGTTTTGGCCGAAATAATGCCCAATGGTTTGACCGCATGCGTTTCGACTACTTCACGCGTGAGGTGTTCGACTCGTTTTACCCAGGATATGGCGAAGGCTGGCCCATGTTTCACGGCTCCATCGGCATGACGTACGAACAGGCATCTTCACGCGGCCTGGTGGTCAAACGCGAGGACAAAACCACCATGCACTATCGCGATGCCGTGCAGCGTCACTTCATTTCTTCGCTGTCCACAGCCGAAACCGCCGCCAGACATCGCCAGGATTTGCTGCGTTATTTCTATAAATATCGGCAGTCCGCCATTGAAGAAGGTACACGGGAGACGACCAAGGAATATATTCTGCCACCGGGAAGCGATCCCAATCGAACTAAGAAATTGGTCACACTCCTCGTCAATCAAGGCGTCGAAGTTAAAAGGGCCGAAAACTCGTTTTCCAATTCCAAGGCGCGCGATTACTATGAGGATAAGCTTCGCTCCAGGACTTTTCCCGCGGGCACGTATCTGGTTTCGTTGGCTCAGCCAGCCAAACGTCTGGCCAAGACGCTGCTTGCAAAACACCAGCCGATGGACAGGGAATTTGTGCAAGAACAACGGCGTCGCTATAAGAAGCGACTTCGAGACGAAATTTATGATGTCACCGGCTGGTCGCTGCCGTTGTTGTTCAATGTCGAGGTTTATGCTGCGGAAACCTCGTCGAGTGGTCGGTTTACGGTGCTCGAGGAACCGCCATCCATCAAAGGTGAGATTCAAGGTGGGAAGGCGCAATTGGCTTATCTCATTCCGTGGGAAACCAATTCCGCGGCCAGGGCATTGGGGCAGTTATTCCGTCAAGATATTCGCGTGTTTAGCTCTGAAAAAGCCATGACCCTGGACGGCCGAAAATTTCCTCGCGGTTCTCTGATCGTCAAAGTCAAAAATAATCCCGAGGATCTGTATCAAAAGCTGCAAACCATTGCAGCCGAAACCGGCGTACATATTTATGCAACAAACACCTCGTGGGTCGAAGAAGGTGTCAACTTTGGCAGTCGGAACGTGCGGTTTCTAAAAAAGCCAAACGTCGCCATGGCTTATCAATTGCCCACCCATCCGTATTCCGTGGGCTGGACGCGCTATCTTCTGGAGCAGGAGTACGGCTATCCCGTGACTATCATCAACACGCGGCAGTTCAGTCGATTTGATTTGAGCAAATACAACGTGTTGATTCTGCCAAACTCGCTCAGCTTCTTCGGAAACTATGGTGAGATCATCGGTGAATCCGGCGTGAAGAAAATCAAGACCTGGGTGGAGCATGGCGGGACGCTCATCACCTTCGCGGAAGCCACCCGCTGGTTAACGAATGAGAAAGTCGAGCTGCTCGCCACCTCGCGTGAACTGAAAGGCGGCAAACCGGAAAAACAACCGGACGAGAAACCCGAAGAGGAGAAACCTGAGGAATCAAAAACAGAGGCTCAGAAACCAGCGGAGCCCTTTGATCCGAAGACGGCCATCCTGCCGGAGGAAGAGCTCCCTCCTTCGACACCGGGCGCGCTGATGCGCGTGTCTCTGGATACGGAGTTCTGGCTTGCCTTCGGTTATGACGACGACGCCAATGTGCTGGTCGCAAGCCGGAACATTTTCACGCCGCTCAAGCTCGACAAAGGCCGCAACATCGCTGCCTACATGGATGAAGACAAGGTGCTTCTGAGTGGATTCACCTGGGAAGAGAGCCGGAAGCAAATCGCCAACAAGGCCTATTTGATGTATCAGCCGCACGGCCGCGGGCACGTGGTGGCGTTTGCGGAGGACCCCAATTTTCGGGCGTTTTGTGATGGCCTGAATGTACTGTTTTTGAATGCGGTGTTCTTAGGGCCAGGGCATTGAAATTCTCTTGTCTTTTTTCTCCGGCTGAGTCGATCTAAGGGTTGAAATTGTATTCTTGTTTGAGTAAATTTACTCATGAAATTGAGTAAATTGTAATTTACGCATGCCATTTCCTGATTTTAAAAGAGATATCGTCCAACAATTGCTGAAGAGAATCCGTGAACCGCGGCGTCTGATTCAGGTGGTTACCGGGCCGCGGCAGGTTGGCAAGACCACGGCCGTACATCAAGTGCTTGAAGCATGGCAAGGGCTTGCCCATTACGCCACCGCCGACTTACCGGCGCCGCCCCAACCTGTGTGGATCGAACAGCAGTGGAACACAGCCAGGACCCGCGTCGATTCCGGTCAACCCGTAGTCCTGGTGCTGGATGAAGTGCAAAAAGTGGCGCGCTGGTCCGAAGTCTTGAAGAATCTTTGGGATGAAGATACACTTCAGGAACGAGACGTTCGCGTCATCATTTTAGGATCGTCTTCATTGCTGGTGCAGGCGGGATTAACAGAAAGCCTCGCCGGGCGGTTCGAAATCTTGCACGCCACGCACTGGACCTTTGCTGAATGTCAAAAATGTTTCGGCTGGACGATGGAGGAATATCTTTATTTTGGTGGCTATCCTGGTGCCGCTCCCCTCAAAGATGAGCCGCTGCGTTGGGCGCAGTACATTCGAGAGGTGTTGATCGAGACCACCCTCAGCAAAGATGTATTGATGCTGAACCGGGTTGACAAACCGGCCCTCCTGCGGCAGCTCTTTATGCTGGCAACCGAATATTCCGGCCAAATCATTTCTTATCAAAAACTGCTGGGGCAGTTACAGGATGCCGGAAACACCACGACGCTTGCTCATTACCAACATTTGCTTGAAGGCGCTGGACTCATCAAGGGAATCCCTAAATGGCACGGAAAAGTGTTGAAGCGTCGCGCCTCCAGTCCGAAGTGGATCGTGTTAAACACAGCCCTGATGACCGCTATCTCAGGACTCGACTTTTCCCGCTGGCGCCAAGAATCGTCGCGCTGGGGCCGGCTGGTTGAAACGGCGGTAGGCGCGCATCTCATAAACAGCGCTCTGGGAACCGGTATCGATGTCTATTACTGGCGAGACCGCAACCGCGAGGTGGATTTGGTTCTGCAACGGGCAGACCAGCTTTTAGCGGTGGAAGTGAAAAGCGGGTTGACCAAAGGTAGGATTGAAGGATTGAATGCTTTCAAGCAAAAATTTCCCAAAGCGCAATTGCTTTTGGTGGGGGGTGACGGCATCCCACTGGAAGAATTGCTGCAGCGAGACATCAAACATTGGTTTGAAAAGTTGATCCCGTAAGTTTCCTTGCTGAATTATCCGTATAGATTTGTTTCCCTTCTCTGAGGGCTGGATAGTACACAAACCCAAAATTATCGCCGTATTCATGAAGGTCATTTTCGGTAGCTACAATAATGTCAACAGGGCTTTGAAAACCAATCATTTCGCGATATATTTTCTGAGCAGTTCGTCGTCGAGGTGTGCCATCCGGAACAATTACCAGAACATCGAGATCGCTGTTAGGTTTGCTCTTTTCTCGGGCAGCCGATCCAAAAAGCACAATTTTGACGGGTTTCACAACCGAAAGAATCCTTTCTACTAATGATTCCAGGGTCTGTGAGGTCACTCCGATTTTGTCTGTACCGGTTTTCATAGCTTCAAATGTAACCTAAGGAACCACAAGTTCCAACATGCATTGCTAAAATTGTTTTAAAAATATAATATAATCAAATCTTTGGTTCAAATAAAGTAAAATTTTCAATTTGCTGTTACACGCCTCTATTCCATTCTGGTCTCGACTTCCGTGTTCAATCGGTGCGAATCCGTAGCTTTTATAAAATAACTGGCTATGTGAATCATTCATCCATGCATCCTTGTTTTTAATCAGAATTTTCCTTAAAATGCAATCTAACAAATAAGGCAAAAGTCCCATGCAAGCCCTCACCTTCCACGACATCAAAACCATCCAATCCGAATCGGTGCCGGATCCTGAAATCGAGTCCCCTACCGATGTCATTGTGGAAGTGCGCCTCACCGCTATCTGCGGCTCCGACTTGCACCCGTACCATGGCCGCGAAAGGGGAATCGACCCGGGCACCGTGATGGGCCACGAGTTCGTCGGCGAGATCATCGAAGTGGGTCGAGAGGTGACATCTCTCAACAAAGGCGATAAAGTCTTCACTCCGTTTACCACGAATTGCGGCACCTGTTTCTATTGCAAAAAAGGTCTGACCTGTCGCTGCCTACACGGTCAACTGTTTGGCTGGGTTGAAAATGGCGCGGGCCTGAACGGCGGCCAGGCGGAGTTCGTGCGTGTGCCACTGGCCGACTCCACCTTGCTGCAAGTTCCGGGCGGTGTGACTCTTGAAGAGGCGCTCTTGCTGGGCGATGTCTGCTCGACGGGCTTCTTCTGTGCCGAGAATGCGGAGGTCGAACCGGAGGGGGTGGTTGCCATCCTGGGTTGTGGCCCGGTGGGAT
>JAABYK010000394.1 GCA_011775825.1 Candidatus Zhuqueibacterota bacterium
AGTCCAAAATTTCACCTTTTTCACTTACACGGATGGCCTTGCTGTCCTGTCCCCCCATATCGATAACCGTACGAGTGTCCGGAAACATGTGTATAGCACCGCGGCCATGGCAACTAATCTCCGTCACTTGCTTGTTGCCGAACGTCACTTTGTAGCGACCATAACCGGTGCCGATGACGTAGTCCACTTCTTCGTCACCCAATCCTGCAGACTCCAGGGCTTTTTGATACGCTTTTTCAGCCGCCACGACCACATTGGCCCCCGTGTCAATCAATGACCTGCCGAGGATTTCCCGTGTCTCATTCAGGACAACAGCCTTGGTTTGTGTGGAACCGACATCCACTCCTGCAGCGTATGACATGGGTTAACTCCTTAGTAACTCACGGTTCAATGAAAGACACCTTAGAGAATCTCGAGCATTTTTTCAACCGCACGCTGGGCGCGGGTCAGGATGTCCTGTGGAACGTCAATAACATAGCGAGTATGATTCAGGGCATTCAAAGTCATTTCCAAAGTAATCTGGTTCATATGTTGACAGCGAACGCTGCACAACCGTAGCATCTCTTTTTCTGGATTCTCCGCAGCGATATTGTCTCCCATGCTGCATTCCGTAAGTAAGAGATATCTGCAGGCGGAACTGTTTTGCACATATTTCGCCATGGCCGAAGTACTACCTGAAAAATCAGCCGCTTCTACAACTTCAGGCCGACACTCGGGATGAGCCAAGGCCACGACATCAGAAAATTGCTTGCGAACAGTAAGAATGTCTTCGACAGTAAATTTTTCATGCACTTCGCATCGGCCGTCCCATGCAATGACAGCGTTTGCTAGGCCATTATGGTTGTGCTTCCTCGGTAAAATGATTTTCTTTCCGGTGTCCCTGGCAACATTCTTGGCCAGATACTCGTCAGGCAAAAAAATCACCGTGTCGCTTTTCAGAGCTTCGATCACTTTAGCCGCATTGCTTGAGGTGCAACAGATGTCGCTTTCCGCTTTAACCTCTGCGTACGTGTTTATGTAGGTTACGACCGGAGCCCCTGGAAATTGGGCCCGCAATTTGCGCACGTCTTGGGCTGTGATGCTCTCCGCCAACGAGCAGCCGGCCTCAAGAGACGGTAACAGCACGGTTTTCTCGGGATTAAGAATCTTGGCGGTTTCCGCCATGAAACGCACACCACAAAAAACAATAACGTTTTTATCGGTCTGCACTGCTTTTCGACTAAGTTCCAGGGAATCGCCAATATAGTCGGGCACGGTATGGAACAAGGCCGGTTCCATGTAATTGTGGCCAAGAATAACGGCGTTGCGTTCTACCTTCAAGCGATTGATCTCATAAACCAATTCGGCCTTATAACGCAGCTCGATTTCGGGGACGATCCCGCAGAGCTTTTCTTGCATTTTTAAATAGGTGGCTTCTATTGTGTCTTCATTAATGGGCATTTTGATCACCTCCTAAACCCGCCTATTCTAACGTGGATTATTCATAAATTCTTGCCACAAAGACACCAAGAGTTAGGATTATTAAAGTTATAACGGATGTTCAGATGTTCAATTTACACTTAGTTTTTTCGATGTTTTTGGTTTGCTGGGTGTTTTTTGGTCATAATCTCTTATTTATTTATACCTTATGGAACTTTATGTTGTCTTTGAGGCTTTATGGCTATGAATTTTTGAGGCAAAACAATTTCCAAAAACAAAAACCAAAATCACCCAAAACCATAAGGACCAGATTGTTTTGAATTGAACATTAGAATTTTGAGTTTCGCATGTGTTTCGAACTTCGATATTCGACCTTCGAATTTAAGTACTCATGAGCATGGACAAGATTTTGGCGATGTTGGACCACTCAGCGTCTATGTCGCCTGTGAAGATTGTCGCCTTGAAATCATCCCCTCAAAGAACGCATCGATTCGGTTTTTCATTTGCGCTTCGGAAACCACTCGTTTGTCCATCAAATCCGATTCAATGAACAGGGTGGGCACATCCCGGTTTGCCATCACATAGCGACGTCCGTCGGCCAGACCTGTGGACACGGTACGACAACTCTTGATCGGATGATAGACGACGCCGTCCACA
>JAABYK010000054.1:0-1493 GCA_011775825.1 Candidatus Zhuqueibacterota bacterium
TGCGCTATTCATCAATTTTAATTCTCGGAACTTACCGCAGTGATGAGATTCCTCGCGGGCATCGAATGCGCTGGTTGCGGAACGAGCTCAGAAGACGACGGCAGCTAAATGAAATTCCCATCGAGCCGTTAGATGAGGAAGCCTCGACCTTGCTTATGCAAAGGGTTCTCGACGGTGACCCTTCTCCCGCACTGGTGAGAGTGATTTTCGAGAAGACTCGGGGGCTCCCGCTTTTTGTAGAAGAGTTGACCAACGCCCTCCATGCCCAAAGGCTGCTTCGTCCCGGTAATCAGGGTCTTGAATTAATTCCGGGCAAGGATTTTCCCATTCCGGAAAGTATCAGGGACGCCATCCTGATCCGCCTGGATGGCTTGTCCGATGAGGCGCGAAATCAGCTTGAAGTAGCGGCCATTGCCGGGATGGAGTTCGATCTGGAACTGGTCGCTCAGCTTTCCGGCGAAGAGACCGGCCTTGATGAACTGATGGATCGTAACCTGATTATTGAAACAGAATCTGGCATTGGAGCATTTCGTCATGCCTTGACCCGGGAAGCGGTGCAAAGCGAAATATTGTGGTCCAGACGGCGGAAGTTAAATCGAGACATCGCCACTTATTTGGAGTCGGTAGCAGCCTCCCCGGAGCGTATCGCGGAGCACTGGTTAGCAGCAAATGAGCTGGTTAAAGCCCGTGACGCACTGTTGTCTTCGGCGGAGCGGTCCTGTCATCTTCATGCTTACCGGGATGCAGCCAAAGCAGCACAACGAGCGCTGGATATTTGGCCGGAAGGCGAGGAAGAAGAACAGCGTCTATCAGCGCTGGAACAATTTGCCCATTGCGCTCAGGTTAGCGGACAGCTTTCCGAGGCAGTGCGGGCGTTGCGAGAAGTACTGGAAAGTTCGAGAATAAGGGAAGATCATTCTCGGCACGGCGAGGCTGGTCGAACGCTCGCCACCATCCACGGATTGCAGGGCGCCTGGGAGCAATCCTTAGCGGCGCGAAAAGAGGCTGCTGAAGCTTTCGAACAAGCCAACTTATCGGGCGAGGCGGCTGGAGAATGGTTGGCAGTCGCCGCTCGTTACACCGGTTTGTATCACCTGGAGACAGCGATAGAGTATTGTGATCGGACCATCGAGCTTGCTAACAACGTGGAGCGCTGGGACATTAAGGCCCGCGCGCTGGCTTTAAAGGGAAATGTTCTCTCCATCCAGGGCAACTCTGAAGCAGGAATTGAGACAGCACATGAGGGGTTATCACTGGCGCTAAAACACAACTCAACCGATGCGGCTGCCGAAGTGTATCGTAGATTGGGCAGCACCCTCGAATACGCTTCTGAATTCACCGCTTCGCGGGAAGTTTATTTTACCGCCTACAATTATTGTCACAATCACGGCGCTGAGCTGGAAGCCCAATTGTGTCTGGGATGTATGTCTTATGTGTTGTTCAGAACCGGTGACTGGAAGCAGTGCATTGAAATCTGTAAAGAAGTGATTAAT
>JAABYK010000054.1:1549-1967 GCA_011775825.1 Candidatus Zhuqueibacterota bacterium
GCGTTGACCCTGGCACAACGCTATGGTTCGGTTGTTCTGGAATTAATTTGTTCCTGGGGATTCGCCCAGGTTTACGAATTTGACGGCGAGGACGAAAGCGCTGAAAGTTATTACCGTCAAATAATGGATTTCCAGGAAAAGTCACAGGACACCCACGATACCTTACCGGCACTCTGCTCCGCTACCACATTTTTTGCTAATCGTAAACAGGANNTTCAGAACCGGTGACTGGAAGCAGTGCATTGAAATCTGTAAAGAAGTGATTAATGATCAAAACCCGGCTGATGGATCGCGTTCCATTGCGTTATGCGTTTTGGGATTGCTCCGCAGTTACCGCGGGGAAACACGTCAGGCCAAGAAACACCTTCAGGAAGCGTTGACCCTGGCACAACGCTATGGTTCGGTTGTTCTGGAATTA
>JAABYK010000054.1:2117-3439 GCA_011775825.1 Candidatus Zhuqueibacterota bacterium
ACGATACCTTACCGGCACTCTGCTCCGCTACCACATTTTTTGCTAATCGTAAACAGGAGAGAGAAACCTCCCTGTGCGTGAAAGCTTTGTCCTCCGTGGCAGCAATTAGCGCCAATAATGAGGCAATGGGCGCCCTGGCTTATGCACTCGGCGAAACGGCATTACTAAATCGCAATCCCGATGAAGCCAGCCACCAGTTTTTGCAGGCCATCAGCCATTTTGAAAAGCTGCAGATTCCGGTGGAATTAATTAAGGCTGAATTTCGCGCCGGTGTGGCATTTGCAGCAATGGGGTCCACTGAAGATGCGGTGCGCCACCTAAGAAATGGCTATCGCCTGGCGCGTAATCTGGGGATTCGTCCGCTGGCATCTCAAATCGCTGAGAAACTGGAGGCACTGGGTAAGGCAGCGGAAGAGCGGCGAAACGCTGAAGCGCCGGAACGAGTTCACCGGGGCGGGCTGACCAGTCGCCAGGTGGAAATTGCCCGATTAATTGCAGAGGGATTGACTAACAAGGAGATTGCCAACAAATTATTCCTTAGCCCCCGCACTGTGGAAATGCACGTCGCAAATATGCTCAATCGACTGGATTGTCGAAGCCGCTCCGAAGCAGTACGAAAAGCCGGCGAGATGGGGTTGTTGGAATAATTGAGCCTGCATTAGACATAGACCTTCCAGGTTTTGAAAACCTGGAAGGTCTGATCGAAATGAGAAATGTTGCATAATACAAAATAGGCAGTTAATTTTTAGTATAAATTGTGTTAGAAATTATTCGGGAGACGCAATGCAAAAACGAAAAACTATTTATGATTCACCGCTGGATGCCATTGTGGCCTTAGCCAAAAGATTGAGCATCTATGAAGAAAAGTATAACAGAGCTTCCGAAGACTTTTTCGATAATTTTAACAAAGGCTTATTATACGATGATAGAATTGACTTTATAGAAGGGTCCAATGACTATCAGCATTTCCTCTCCCTTAAATCTGAATTTGAGAATCGACTAACGCATGTTACATGACAAAATCGCAAATTATTTAGAAAGTTGATGTAGCTGTACACTAGCTAAAAGCCTGCTACATCGAAAAATATGAAGAGGAAATTCTTTCTCCCCATCGCGTCAATCTTCATAGGGACAACGAACTTTTTTTCGTTTTGACAATTCACCCCATTTCCCTGAGCTGGAAACCTTTCCGCNNAACCTTTCCGCGCCATAAACACCTACCGGAAAATGTCGTCTCAACAAAAAAGCCTTCATTAAAGAAGTAAAGAGTTTGTTAGCCCGGTAACTACCGTACTCCCACCCCTCCAATACCGTACTAAATC
>JAABYK010000203.1:0-11022 GCA_011775825.1 Candidatus Zhuqueibacterota bacterium
AGCCGAAAATTTAAAGCCACGAATGGACCAGAACAGCTTTGAGCAGTTGCAAGAGAATTGTTTTCTCAAAAAAATTGAACCCCCAAATCCGTGTTGCATCAGTGTCAATCAGTGGCTAAAAAACTTTGCTAAAAAAACACAATGTTGTCGGCTTGTAGTACGGATGAAACGGATTACGTCACGAATAATAATATGATGATAACCCTACATGCGGGCCATGGCTATCGCAAAATTCAAAATCACCCCGGGTCACTCTTTCTCAAATGGTTTAAATCCGTGTTCTATCAGTGTTAATCGGTGACTAATAGATTATGATTAAATCTATTTTGGAGAAATATTATGATCATAAATAGAAAGCCTACTCACCCCCGGTGAAATCTTACGAGAAGATGTTTTGAAACCACTGGGTTTAACCGTCACAGAAGCATCGAAAAGGCTTGGAGTAACTAGAAAAACATTATCATTATTGCTGAATTGCTGAATTGTAAATNNTTAGATTTATGGTTTGCCGAACAACGTTCTACTGAGGTTGAATCATTTAATAAAGAAAGAATGGCTGTTTAATATCACCTTGCCTGCTGCCCCCTAAGTCGTCAAAAAGTTTCCCATTAAAATGTACCGAATTCACCGAAACTGGAATGGCGTCAGTTTTTATTCCTTTAGTTAGTTAGCCCCCAAAAGTTCTTGCATAGTGAATCCCTCAATAAAGAAAGCTCGTTCCGACCACGCCCAAAAATCCGAGCAAAAAGCATAGAGGGACGCGGTAGTCCTGATTGTTCACGTGCGCCATCGGAAGCAGGTCACTGGTAGAAATGTAAAGAAAGGTCCCGCCTGACAGTCCCACGGCCAGACTAAGAAGGAAGGTTTCATCCATAGGCAAAAGCAATCCCAGTGTGGCCCCCAAAATTGCAAGCACTCCGATCGTCGTTAACGTCCACCAGGCCCTGGTTTTGTGATAATGATTGGAGAGCATGATCGAGGCGGTTGAAATCCCGGTGGGCAAGCGATGCAGGATCACCGCAGCAATGACCAGAATTCCCAGAGTCTTTTCAAATTCAAAGCTAACGGCTATTGCAAAACCATCCAGAAAGCTGTGAAAACCCAGACCCACCAATGCGGCTCCGCCAAATTGATGAACTTCGCACCCCTGTTCTCGACATGCGTGAACCATGGCCAGTTTTTCGTAGCCGTAAAGCAGGATAAAGCCGAGGCTCACCGCAATCATGGCCCAACGACCGGCCTCCGCATAACTTTCAACCAACATATGATTCAGACCAGTGGACAGTAGCACACCCGCAGAAAAAGCAACCAACAGGGTAAGATGTTTGTCGTTCAAACGTTTGTTGAGTAGTGGGATGCCCCCTCCTAAAACAGTGGCACCGGCAGCCAAAAAAGAAAAGAATAGAATGTACATTTTGGATGTTTATGATTTGATGCGTGCCAACCGCAAGGCATTGCTTGTCACGCCCAGAGATGCGCCCATGTCACCAAGCAGGACGGCCATAACCAGAGAAACCACTCCCGGGAACACTCCGAATGCCAGGGTGAATTTAATCAGTATGGAAGCCCAAATGTTTTGTCCGATCACTCGGCGTGCCCGTTTACTTAGTTTTACCAAATAAGGCAACTTGGAAAGATCGTCCGCCATCAAGGCGATATCTGCGGTTTCGAGAGCTGTGTCGGTCCCGGCCACCCCCATGGCGATCCCAACTGAAGCCGCGGCGAGAGCAGGTGCATCGTTGATGCCGTCGCCGACCATCGCCACTTTGCCGAACTTTTCTTTCAAGTATTGAATCTCCTCTAATTTCTGTTCCGGCAAAAGTCCGGCATGGAAATGCGTGATGCCCAATCGCTTTGCAATGGCCTGAGCGGTTTTCTCATTGTCCCCGGTGATCATGACCACTTCGATATCGGTGTCTCGCAGCTTCTTTACCGTGTCAATTGCGTCTTCTCGCACCTGATCCTGCAAAGCGATAAGTCCAAGAATTTCTTTGTCTGTTCCAACCAGCATGGTGGTTTTGCCTTCACTCTGCAGCGTGTGAAGTTTTTGGTCAGGCAAGTCAACCGCCGTGTCAGCAAAAAGTTCGGGACGGCCGATGTAATGCCTGGTTCCGTTCAAATGGCCCCATACGCCTTTGCCGGGAACGGCTTCAAAATCACGTACCGGCTCCGCTCGAACATTATCCGAGGCCTCAAGGATCGCCCAGGCAATGGGGTGTTCGCTGCGCGATTCCAATGACACGGCTACTTTCAGTACGTCTCCTTCTGCTAAGCCATTCAGGGGAATGATGTCTGTAACCTTTAAAACGCCCGTGGTCAAAGTGCCGGTTTTGTCCAAAGCGATAGCATCGATTTTTCCCATTTCTTCGAGGTAGACTCCGCCCTTAATGAGAACCCCGTTTCGACTTCCGCTGGTGAGCGCGGAAACCACAGACACGGGAGTAGAAATGACCAATGCACAAGGACAGGCAATCACCAGCAACGTCAGGGCCTTGATGAACCAATCATGGAACGAAGCGCCGAAAACGATCGCAGGCACGGTGGCAACGGCCACTGCCAAAGCCACCACAACGGGGGTGTAAACTCTGGCAAACTTTTCAACAAAACGCTGGCTTGGCGCCTTTTTGCCCTCTGCTTCTTCCACCATGTGGATAATTCGGGCCAGCATCGAGTTCTGAAACTTCTCCGTAACTCGGACTTCTAAATAACCCTCTAAATTGATGGACCCCGCAAACACTTTCTCACCTTTCTCTTTTGTCACGGGCACGGATTCTCCGGTGATGGGTGCCTGATTCAGACTGGACGCACCCTCTACAATTTCGCCGTCCACGGCCACACGTTCTCCAGGCCGCACAACCACGATGTCATCCACATTCACCTGCTCCACCGGTAGTGTCCTCTCCGAACCGCCTTTTCTGACTCTGGCTTCGGCGGGAGTCAACTTCATCAATTCGCGCAGAGAGTTTCTGGCCCGCTCCACAGCATAGCTTTCCAACAGTTCGGCTGTGGAGTATAAGAATGCCAGACTCGCAGCTTCCACGTACTCTTGAATGATGATGGCGCCCAGAATCGCCATGGACATGAGCATGTCCATATTAAAGCGCAGGTGTTTCAGAGACGCCCAACCTTCCCGACTGAAATAAAATGCCCCAAACACAATGGCTGAGATATAAAAGAATCCCGAAAGATGGAAGGGGCGGCCAAAAATTTCGAAGATAATCGGATTCGGAGTCAAGAATTTTACTGCAAGACCCGCCGCCAACAGAACCCCGGAAATAAATGTGAATCGAAACTCCCTGTCCTTCCAAAATTTTTTCTTGGCAACGTCTCGATGGACGTCTCGCTTCACCGTGTAACCGATTTTTTCCACGCTGCGGACCAAATCCTCAACATCCACTTTGACGGGATCGTAGCTAAATTTCACTTTGCCCGCCGTGAAGTTCGCTTTCACGGATTGCACACCGCCAAGCTTCGCCATCGTTTTCTCGATGGTGACGGCACAGTCCGCGCAATGAAATCCTTCTAATTGGAGTTCTTCTGTCTTAAGTTCTTGCTCTTCCATGTTCCTACGCCTTTGTGATGAGTCAGGGTTGAACGCAACAGTTCATCTATTCATTCAAATGCTCTTCGGCAGCGCCGATGATATCGCCAATATGCGTGTCGTCCAAAGAGTAGTAGGCAATTTTCCCATCTCTTCGACATTTGACCAGTCGCCAGGTTTTGAGCAAACGCAGTTGATGGGAAACAGCGGATCGGCTTACACCGAGCAGGGTCGCCAAATCGCACACACACAGCTCTTCTTCCTTCAGTGCCAAAATTATCTTCAAACGTGTTAAATCTCCCAAAAGCTTGAACGTCTCGCTCAGTTGAAAAAGATGTCCGTTTTCGGAAAGCTTCCTTTCCACCGACTTGACTTTTTTTTCGTCGACAAAGAAAAGCTCACAAGTTTCAGTCTGATTCATGTTCATTTCATAAAGGTTACACATATTAACGATTGAGCAATCGTTCAATCGAACTTAAGGAAAATGATGTTTATTGTCAAGACTTTTGTGAGGGAAAATGACATAGCCCGAGAATCGTCCAACAGGTCAGAAAAGGTTTGGCTGACGACAAAATTTTCTGCAAATTTCTGAGATAAAATGACCTTTTTTGTTGTCTATTTAATGAGAGAAATAAAAAACCGTCTGTGAGCACTTTTCCTCCTCCCTTACTTCTGAAGCCAACAAGCTTCACTTTCACAGGCGGTTTTTTCTTTTTCGTATCATCCTCATCGACCCTCCTGTCATTATCAGGCCATTCACCAAGACAAATTTCGGGAACGATACCTCTCTCGGCGGTGTAAAAGGTATGATTCTTCCAAAATACGATATGTTTTTGAAGACCCAATTGGAGAGCTCCAGTAGAAAACTGCGGTATCTAACTATCTTGGTGGTCATGGCTTCGCTGGTGCACACGGCCTGTGGGAACGACAAATCTGAGCCCCCGGTATTTGATGGAGCGCGCGCTTATGACTATCTCGTCAAGCAGTGCGATTTCGGTCCGCGAGTGCCAGGCACTCAAGCTCACCGCGCTTGCTTGAACTATTTAACTTCAGAATTGCAGAAGTTCGACGCGAACGTGTCCCACCAGTCTTTCTTAAGCCAAATTCCGAAGACCGGCCAATCGGTCACCATGACGAATATTGTCGCCAGCTTTGGGGTCAATAAAACAGAACGGATTCTGCTTTGCGCACATTGGGACACCCGACCCTGGGCCGACGAGGACGATTCAACCGAAAATAATGACAAACCCATCCTTGGCGCGAATGATGGCGCTTCCGGGGTTGCCGTTCTCATGGAAGTCGCGAGGCATCTTCAACTCAGGGAACCAAAGGTGGGCGTGGACATCATTCTGTTTGATGGCGAGGATGCGGGCATTCCAGGTCAATCGCATACCTATGCGCTCGGCTCCCGCCATTTTGCCAAAAACAAGAACCCCGGTTATCGACCCAAGTTTGGGCTTCTCCTGGATATGGTAGGCGACAAAGACCTCGACATCTATCAGGAGGAACACTCCTTAGAACACGCGCCTTACATCGTAGATAAAGTATGGACGAAAGCGCAAGGTTTAAACCTCACCAAGTTCATTCCCATGCCCGGCTATGAGGTAACCGACGACCATCTACCCCTACTCGAAGCTGGCATCCCCTGCATCGACATTATCGATTTCAATTACCGGTACTGGCACACGCTTGAAGACACTCCCGACAAATGCAGCCCGGAAAGTCTGGCTACAGTGGGACAACTTGTCTTAAGTGTAATTTATGAAGACTAACTCAGAGTCAAAGAAGAACTGGCTTCAGGTTCGGGTGCCAGTGAATCCGGAAATTGAGGATGCTGTGAACAACTTCTTGTTCGAATTGGGGAGCTGCGGTACGCATCAAACCGAAGGAGCCGTCGTCGCGTACTTTTCAGAACCAAAGCTCAGGGGAAGCATTCAGCATGCAATCAAAATGTATTTCGAGGAACTTGAAGCCCTTGGACATCGGATCCCTTCTACACCAATTGCAATCGACTGCCTCGAAGATGAAGATTGGAACAGCGCCTGGAAATCACATTTCAAGCCCCTGGTGATTTCGGACCGACTTGTGGTAAAACCAACTTGGGAAACGTTCTCAGAACCTGCAAATACGGTCATCATTGAGGTCGACCCGAAGCAAGCGTTTGGCACCGGGCATCATGCCACAACCCGGATGGCTTTGCAATTTCTGGAGAAATATTTGGAAAAAGATCAACTGGTCCTGGACGTGGGGACCGGCACCGGCATTCTGGCGATCGCCGCCGCCAAACTCGGCGCGAGAAAAATCATCGCCTTTGACAACGATTGGCTGGCTGTAGAGACCGCAAGTGAAAACGTCGCCCAAAACTCGACAAGCATGCAGGTGTCTCTCTATACGGGTGAGGTGAATGCGCTGCGGACACCACCACTGTTTGACATTGTGCTTGCGAATGTGAATACACAGGTGACCCTGGCGCTTGGGGATGTGCTCCTGCAATTGACCAGGCCAGGCGGACTCATGTTCTTTACGGGAATCCCTGAAGACGACAAGTTGAAGATAAAACAAACTAAGAAAGAATACCCAGACTTGAAATTAGGCGAAATAATCACAGAAGGAGAGTGGATCGGCATTGTGTTTCAAAAACGAGGAAGAGAATGAAAAACCTGGCCGCCATTGATATCGGCACAAATACGGCGTTGCTTTTAGTCGCCGAGGCTGGCGGCCGCGGAGAACTTCATCCGCTTTTCCAGCAAGAGGAGATTGTCAAGTTGGGCGACGGTGTCGATAAAAACAAGCGCTTGACGCCGGAGGCCGTGGAAAGGGCGCTGACTGCACTCAGGAAATACAAGGCAATCATCCACGAATTCGGGGCCGAGCAAGTTGTAATCTCAGGAACCAGTGCTGTGCGCGATGCGCAAAACCGCAGCGAGTTAATTCGCCAAATCAAAGATTTAATGGGTGTTGAATTACAAGTCCTTTCCGGTGAGGAAGAAGCCCGATTGACTTATTTGGGCGCCCTTTCAAACAAGTCTCACTTACCGGGCAGTATCCTTCTGATCGACGTCGGCGGTGGGAGCACCGAGTGTATTTTAGGGACCAACGACTCCATGGAATTTGTTAAAAGTCTGGATGTCGGATCGGTGCGGCTGACTGAAAGATTTGTAAAGCATGATCCGGTCACCGATGAAGAACTGAACCACATGCGGGCATTACTGGCCGATCATATTGAAGGCATTGATAATGAAATCCATCGCCGATCGGATCACTTTGTCGGAGTTGCCGGTACGGTAACAACGTTAGCGGCGATGAATTTGGAATTGCAGCCGTACCAGCCGGAGCTTGTGGACAACAGCAAGCTAACTCTTCCGCAAGTCTCTGCAATCATCGCAGAGCTGCAGAAGAAAACCATCGAAGAACGAAAGCGCATTCCAGGTCTCAGACCGGCACGAGCCGACGTGATTCTGGCTGGAGCCGTCATTTTGGAGGAATTCATGAAGGAGTTCAACTTCGAGGAATGCCTTGTCAGTGACAGAGGCCTACGTTACGGCTTGCTGTTGAAATTGCTCAAGGATCGGCGTGTTTTGAGTTAACGGGGGAAGAGTTTGCCTTTCAATTTCTTTTTCAGCATTTCTCTGGCGCGAAAGATGCGGGCTTTCACGGTGCCGAGTGGGATATTCAGGATGTGTGCAATTTCTTCGTACGATTTTTCCTCGCTGTGTCGCAATATGATGGCGATTTTGTAATTTTCAGGGAGTTCATAAATGGCTGCTTCAATTATTTTTGAGCGCTCGGTCGACAAAATGTCCTTGTCCGGACTCATCGAAGTGTCGGGAAACTCTCGCCCAAGTTCGCCATCTTTCGATTGCACCGGTTTGTTGATGGAATAGGTCTTCAAACGTTTTTTCCGCATGTGGTCGATGCAGTTGTTGATGGCAATTTTATAAAGCCAGGTAGAAAAAGCGTATTCTTCGTTGAAGGAAGGCAGGGCTTTGAAGGCTTTCATGAAGGCTTCCTGGACAAGATCCTCGGTTTCCTCCTTGTTTCGAACCATCTTGTACAAAAGATTGTAAATCGCTCCACGATAATTCTCTAGAAGTTGTTTATACGCGCCTTCATCTCCCTCAATCGCTTTTTGGATTAAATCAGAAACCGAGGTATCCACGGAATATACTCTTGTATTATGATCAAAAACTAAATCTTAAAATTACGTTAAAAAATGCAAACTGTCAAGAACAAATTGGTGCAACCTATTAAGATAAAAAGGAGTTACAGCATGGCTGCTTTGCAAGAGTGGCCACGAGAGCACTTATCCGGTCTGGACGTAAAACCTCAGATTGAGTAAGGTGGCTCATCTTACGAGACGAACTAAGACCGTTTAAACCTTGGAAGTCTAACGAAACCTTACTGGCCGAGAACCAAAAAATTCTTGTTTTTTACTATCCGTTTGTTTATATTTGCGTTTTATCAAAAACCGTAGCAGTTAGCCCGATGCTACAATCTCTTGATGTTCAATCACGACCTTAAGACCAAACTGAGGAGGAAAAGATGCTTGATTGGCTCCCGCCGAATGTGTCGACTTTTGGTGGCGATATTGACAAGTTCTTCTACGTCATCTATTACATCACCCTGGTGGTTTTTGTCCTGGTAGCCGCCACCATGGTCTATTTCCTGATCAAATACCGCTACAAAGAAGGCCGAAAAGCCAAATACTACCACGGGAACAACACCCTGGAGATAATTTGGACGAGCGCGACCTTTATCGCTATGATCGTTTTGGCGCTTGTAAGCAGGCCTGTTTGGAGCCATATTAAGCAGGAACTCCCGATATCAAATATTGTTGTACAGGTGACAGGCAAACAGTTCAACTGGGAGATGCTTTATCCGGGTCCGGATGGTATCTTCGGAACGGAAGATGATTATCGGATTGATAACCAGTTGCATGTTCCGGAGGATCGAGTCGTGCATGTTGTCCTAAAATCCGAAGATGTAATCCACAGCTTTTTTGTGCCGTCCCTGCGACTGAAGCAAGATGCTGTCCCCGGGCGAGAGATTACGGCTTGGTTTGAAGCCAGCGAGCCAGGAAAGTATGAAATTCCGTGTGCCGAACTGTGCGGATTTGGACATTCCGGGATGCTCGGCTATCTGTATGTGCATACTGCCGATGATTATGAAAATTGGGTCAAACAGACTTGGCCGGAAAGCTAACGTCTCTCTGTAAAATCCCCTTTGTTTATCCTGTCGCTCAAAATCAAAAGTCATAGAAAAAATGAGAAGGCAAGAACATGAGTGAAGCGATCTCAGTAAAAGAAACGCACGTAACCCAGGAACATCACGGTTTTATTCGGACGTATATTTTTTCTACCGATCACAAGATGATCGGCAAGCAGTTTTTGATTTTGGGACTGCTTATGATGCTGCTCGGTGGTGGTCTGGCGATGTTGATCCGCTGGCAACTGGCTTATCCTGAAAGACCGCTGCCAATTATTGGCGCCTCAGAGCAATATCTCGAAACCGGTGAACCTCAAACCTATATGGATGGCGTTTGGGATCGATGGCTTACACAGCCCGATGAAGAACAGAATTGGCTAACCAAACGCATGCCCGTTGGCATCGTCACGCCCGCATTTTACAACGCCTTGTTTACCATGCATGCTACGATTATGATCTTCTTTGTGGTGATGCCCATTCTTGTAGGCTGCTTCGGAAATTTTCTGATCCCGCTGATGATCGGCACTCGAGATATGGCCTTTCCTACGCTCAATATGCTTTCGTTCTGGGTAGCGTTATTGGCGGGAGTCATCATGTTAGCAGGCTTTTTTGTCCCCGGCGGACATGCGTCTACCGGATGGACCGGCTATCCGCCTCTTTCAGCGGATTCTACCTGGACTGGAACGGATTGGGGACAGAACCTGTGGTGCATTAGCCTTATCGTACTGGGTGTTTCTTCTTTAATGGGATCCATCAATTACATCACGACCATCATCAATATGCGCGCGCCCGGGATGACCTGGATGCGCCTTCCGTTGGTCGTTTGGGCCTTATTCATCGTGGCCATTCTGCTTCTCCTGGCGTTGCCGGTGCTGACGGCTGCATTGGCTATGCTTCTCTTCGATCGATTGGCGGGAACCACGTTCTTCGATCTTGCGGGTGGCGGCGACCCGTTGCTCTGGCAGCACCTTTTCTGGTTTTTTGGGCACCCGGAGGTGTACATCCTGATTTTGCCCGCCATGGGAATCGCATCGGAAATTTTGCCCGTTTTCTGTCGAAAGCCCATTTTTGGTTACAAAGCGATGGTTTATGCCATGGCTGCCATTGCCTTTCTTGGCTTTATCGTCTGGGGACATCATATGTTCCAAAGTGGTATGAACCCGGCATTGGGCACGACGTTTATGGTTTCTACTATGGTCATTGCGGTTCCGTCCGCGATAAAGACGTTTAACTGGCTGGGCACGATGTGGGGAGGAAACATGCGTTTTACCACGCCCATGTTGAATACCCTCGCGTTTGTCTCTATGTTCGTCATCGGAGGGCTGTCGGGAATCTACATGGCATCGACACCGGTTGATATTTTTATTCATGATACGTACTACATCGTCGCTCACATTCATTATGTGGTATTTGGCGGCAGCATTTTCGGAATCTTCGCAGCAATCTATTACTGGTTCCCAAAGATGTTCGGCCGGATGATGAGCGAAAAATTAGGCAAAATTCATTTTTGGCTGACGTTTATTTCTTTCAACTGCACATTTTTCCCGATGCACATTTTGGGGGTTGGCGGACACATGCGGCGAATCTACAACCCTTTGCAATACGAATTCTTACAGCAATTTGAGGGCATGAATATTTTCATCACCATGAGTGCATTCACTCTGGGAACCGTTCAGTTGATCTTTTTATTCAACGTGTTTTACAGCATGCGCAAAGGCAAAAAAGCCGATGACAATCCGTGGCAAGCCAATACCGTCGAATGGACCGCATCGACACCGCCGCCACACGGAAACTTCGCGACCATTCCGACTGTTTATCATCCACCGTATGAGTACAGCCATCCAAAAGCAAAGGAGGATTGGTTGCCACAAACTCAGCCACTGCAGCTAACCCCCGCAGACGGAAATGGGGACGGTGAGAAATAGCCGCGAGGCCAGTCAGCAAAGTCTATTTTAAACAGTAGTTAAAATGGAACAAGTCAGCAAGAAATCGAAAAATCGGCGTGTTTTAGGGGTCTTGATCGGTATTCTCGTGTTCTTATATATTCTTGCAGTTGCCACCATCATCATAAAGAATTAGATGTCGGAAGTCGTTCAGGTTAGAGATGAAGACGCCAAAGAAGAGAAGGGGTACGGTCAAGGGCCGCCACCGATCATCGAGGAGCCGACCTTCGACCCGAATGGCAACGATTCGAACGGCGATACCGGTCAACCCTTTGGTAACGCCTTTATCGCCATGCTGCTGTTCATGGGCGCCGACATCATGTTTTTCGCCGG
>JAABYK010000203.1:11049-21446 GCA_011775825.1 Candidatus Zhuqueibacterota bacterium
CGTAACCGGTGTGAACACGCTAGTTCTTTTGTTCAGCGGCTTTGCCATGGTTCGAACCTGGACATTGCTTTCAAGGTGGAACCGCTACACAATTTTAAGGTGGTTGACGCTCACGGCTATCGGGGGCGCGACGTTTCTGATTGTGCAAGGCATTGAATGGGTTCGGCTTATCGAATTTGGCCTGACCCTCTCTTCCGGCGTGTACGGAGGCGCGTTCTATATCTTGATAGGCTGTCACGCGCTTCATGTGGCCGGGGCGGTGGTTTGGCTGTTGGTCGTGCTATTAAAACTGAAATTGCGGCCCGATTCTTATGGTCCGAAAAGACATCTGGGAATCAAACTGGTGGGGTTGTATTGGCTGCTGGTGGTGGCACTTTGGCCGATTTTGTACGGACTTGTATATTTGAGTTGATGTTATGACTAGGATAAATTTGAAAAAACTCGTTATAGGACTTGTTCCCGGTATGTTTGGGATTCTGAATCCGCTGCTCGTCCACGCGTGTCCGGGCTGTGGCGCAGCGTTGGACTCGACACTTGGTCGCGGATTCAACATGAGCATAGTGTTCCTGATGGCGATGCCATTTTTGGTTTTTGGTACCATCGTCGTTGGCGTGATATTCGTCTACCGTTCTCATCAAAATAAAGCTCAATCTGCAGCACAGAACCAAATTGAGGATAACCAAAGAGAGGAGAGTCAAAATTGAGCCAAGTTACATCAGCACATGCAGTAGAACCCGCTGAATCCCCGTTAACTCCGGAAAGTTGGGGCAAGCTGGGCATGTGGATTTTTCTGGCCGGAGATGCGATGACATTTGGTGCGCTCTTAGCCGGATATGGGGCGCTGCGGGCCGCAAACGGTATTGAATGGCCGGACCCAACCCAGGTGCTCGGCATCAACTTGACAGCTTTCATGACCTTCCTACTAATCTGTAGCAGCGTCACCATGGTGAAAGGGCTGTCTGCAATCGCGCACGGAAATGCAAAAAGAATGCGCTTGTTTTTGCTATTGACCATTCTCGGCGGCGTCATATTTCTCGGTTTACAAGCTTATGAATGGACCCACTTAATCGTGGACAAGAAGGTGCTTTTCAGTACTTTTGAAGGGAAATCAAGTCTTTTCGGGACCACCTTCTATTCTATTACCGGTTTCCACGGCGCTCATGTGACCGGTGGGGTCATTTATCTCTCCGTGATTGTGGTCGGGAGCTTTCTCGGTAAGCCGTGGGCAAAAAAGTATAACATAGTTGAAATAGCCGGACTATATTGGCACTTTGTCGATTTGATTTGGATACTGGTTTTCACGTTCATTTACCTTATTCCGAATCCAACAACTGCATAGGAGAACGTTTATGTCTGGAGACCATCAAGAACCTAACTATATGGCCGTCTTCTATTGGTTGGCCATTTTGACGGCGTTCGAAGTTGGCGTCGCTTATCTCAATGTATTTTGGGAAGGATTTCCACTGGTTGTCCTGGGATTGGTGCTGATCATTCTCGCTCTGGCAAAGGCCTGTCTCGTTGCGATGTACTTCATGCATTTAAAATTTGAAAAGCGTACTTTGGGTGTGATCGCCCTGACACCTCTTCTTCTCTGTACACTGTTAATCGTCTCTCTTCTTCCGGATTTAACCGGAACGACGCGTGAGAAAGCCAGTGCTGAGGCAAAGATTGAAACGGTTGAACGAATTGCCGACACGAATGACCAAACAGAAGAGTTAGAAAGCCACTAAAGATGGAATCCGTTAGCACCTACAATCCGTGGCTTCATCGTTTTGCAAAGTTGGTCGTGGGAGCCACATTCATGCTGATTTTCATTGGGGGATTGGTGACCAGCACAGGCTCCGGTCTTGCCGTGCCCGATTGGCCTACCACCTATGGTCATTTTATGTTTTCCTTCCCGCTTACCAAAATGGTTGGCGGCATTCTTTATGAACATGGGCACCGTATGGTGGCAAGCATTGTGGGATTTTTAACCGTCATATTGGCCCTGTGGCTCTGGCTAAAAGAGCCGCGACGTTGGGTCAAATGGTTTGGACTTGGCGCCTTGATGGCGGTGGTGGCGCAAGGTGTCCTGGGAGGGATCACCGTGCTGTTTCTTCTGCCCACCCCGGTCTCGGTGTTTCATGCCTGTCTTGCGCAAGGCTTTTTCTGCATGACCATTTGCTTGGCCATGTTTACCTCGAAAGAATGGCTACACGCGGAGAAGACAGAGTCAATTGAAAGTTCCAGGCTGCAAAATCTGACTTTGGTAACGACGGGTGTTGTTTTCATTCAACTCATCCTCGGTGCAATCATGCGGCACACCGGTTCGGGATTGGCCATCCCGGATTTCCCTTTAGCGTTTGGGAAAGTCATTCCGCCCATTGAGACCCAGCAGGAGGCGATCCATTTTCTGCATCGCGTCGGAGCCCTTCTGGTGTCGGTGGCAGTAATTGGGACAGCCATTCACATTTTCCGCACCCATCGCCAACAGCCAAAGCTCGTTCGTCCGGCGGCAACTTTGGTTGGCGCGTTGGTCCTGCAAATTTTGTTGGCAGCATTCACCATTTGGACCAGAAAGGCGGTCATCCCGACAACGACGCATGTGGCCGTGGGGGCCTTCATATTGGGAAACAGTCTGTTTCTTTGGTTGCGGTCTCAAGTTCTATTTAAGACAATTGAACAAAAAACGAAATCGGACTATCTGGTCGAACAACCTTCCCTCTCATGAAAATCTCTAAAGAAATAGATTGGAAAACACACTTGGCAGACTATTGGGAATTGACCAAGCCTGGCGTGACGTTCATGGTCATCATCAGCACGTTAGGTGGGTTCTATCTTGCAACACAAGGCTCGCTCGACTTCTTGCTCCTGTTCAATACGTTACTTGGGACGTGGTTGGTTGCGGGTGGCACCAATGCCTTGAACCAGCTCATTGAACACGAGAACGATGCTCGCATGAAGCGGACAAGAAAGCGGCCGCTGCCGGCAGGGAGACTCCAGTCCGGTCCCGTGATCCTGTTTTCGCTTGCCATCTCAATCCTGGGTATTTTGCATCTTTCTCTGTCAGTCAATTCACTCACCGGTCTGCTGGCCGCCTTAACCCTGGGGAGTTACATTTTTATTTACACGCCGCTTAAGCGCAAGAACCCTTTGTCGACTATTGTGGGCGCGGTTCCCGGCGCCCTTCCTGCGATGGGGGGGTGGGTCGCCGTCCGGGGAGCAATAGATGTTGAATCCTGGGTGTTATTTGCAATTCTATTTTTTTGGCAGTTGCCTCACTTCCTCGCCATCGCCTGGATTTATCGCGAAGACTACGCTCGTGGCGGGTTTCCGGTTCTTCCGGTCTTGGATCGAGATGGGGCACAAACCAGCCTGCATATTGTCTTCACTTGTCTGGCGCTCCTCTCCGTGAGCCTCCTGCCCACGCTTATGGGCTTAACCGGTACGGTTTACTTCCTCGGTGCCTTGATTCTTGGTTTGGCATTTCTCATCTCAGGTGTTCGCGTGGCGCTGCTGAAAACCAACCGCTATGCCAAGCAGCTTCTTCATGCCTCCATCATTTATCTGCCGGTTTTGATGGCGCTGATGTTCATCGACAAAGCGCCCATGTAGACCGCGATGTTCATTTCGTAACTCTTGGGAAACGTCGTCACTCGTAGCGCAATCGTCTCGATTGCAAAGTCGTTGCTACTCAGACAAAGCTGGTAGAGAGGATTAAGTTACTTCTTGTTATTTGGAAAACTCAAAATGCCTAATAAATGTTTTCTGTATTACAAACCTACAACATTGTGTTTTTTAGAAAAGTTGGTCTAGTCTTGAGGCGATCTGATAGAATTGAAAACGTTTTTAGCCACGGACACCGATTGAAGACGGATTTAAACGATTGGAGAAAGAGTGAACCGGAGTTTGACTTTGACATGTACGATATCCATTGCATCATTTGGAGTTATCTTGATTATGTATTAACGACTTAATCCGTTTTACATCCGTGGCTTTAAATTGGCGGCTTTGCCGCGTCGTGTAACTCTGTAGCTTCTCTGTGCTCTTTGTGTCTAAAGCATCGTTTCCTAAGAACTTTTACTACTACCAGCCCGCTAATCCCTGGAAATGCAATACAAGTACTCCCGTCCACGCAGATAAATTTCATCATCCACGATTGCGGGCGAGGCATCAAATCCGTCATCGAGGGTATTGGTGGCCAGAACTTCAAACTCAGGGCCATGTTTGATTACGACGCTGACGCCGTTCCTTCCTACAAAATACACCCGATCAGCGGCGCCTACCGGAGAGGCGTATACACCTTTGATACCCTCCAGTCGCTTCTGGCTGTAGTATTTCTCGCCGGTTTTGGCATTGAAGCAGGAGAGTATCTCTTTGTTAACTTTGAGAAAGTAAATGGCATCCTTGTACAGAAGCGGCGACGGGACGTATGGCGTGTCCCGATTGTGTTCCCAAATTACCGCGTCCGTATCCGTAATGTCACCTTTGGCGTCGGCCAGCCGGATGGCCTTCAAGGAGCTGCCTCGATAGCCGCTGGTCACGTAAACGATGCCATCCGAATAGACCGGCGACGGGATGGCGTTCACAGTCATGCCCCCGCATTCCCAAATCAGATCGCCCGTTTCCAAATCATAACCGCGCACGCGATTGGTTGCACTGACGATGACCTGTGGCTTGCCCTGGTGCTCCACGACGAGCGGTGTCGACCAGGACGTACGTTCGTCCCGTTTCTTTCGCCAAATCTCTTTCCCGCTATTTTTGTCGAGAGTAATGATGAACGATTGTCCTTCATGATCCCAGTTTATGACAAGTTTGTCGCCATGGAGAGCCGGAGAACTGCCTTCCCCGAAACTGTGCCGCGTTCGCATGTCTCCCAAATCCTTCTCCCATTTCAGATTTCCTTGCAGGTCGTAGCAATACAGACCGCGGGAGCCGAAATACGCGTAGAGATGCTCGCCGTCCGTGACCGCAGAGTTTGAGGCCCAGCTACCCGTACCGTGCGTCCCTTCGTGCGGCAGCTCTTCCCGGGCGACTCGTTGCCACGAAACCGTGCCGTTCTTGCGGTCGATGGCCAGAACCGCGAAGTGCAGCACATTCTCGGGTTGGTTTCCCCTTCCTCGACGCCAGGCGGGCAGGTGGTCATCGCTTGGTGTCGTTTCCGCGGTCTTATCGGTTTCGATGGCGGTCAAAACGAAGATTTGATTCTCCCAAACAATCGGCGTGGCATGTCCTGATCCAGGAACATCCAGCTTCCAGCGAATATTTTTATCCTGGCTCCATTCTACCGGAGGATTGGCATTAGGCGCCACACCTGTGGCCTGCGGTCCGCGCCACTGCGGCCAGTATCGATCGACATCCGTGGCTGGTTCGCCGGACAAGACTACAATCGGCACCAAAATAATGCACACACCCAATAAAATTAATGTTCTCATAGAAACGCTCCTGTTTCTTAGAAATGAATTTTCAAGTAGTGCAGTGAACTACGGCATGACACATTACCACAAAATTAGAAAACTTCATTGAAAATGCAAGAGGAAAGTGCTCATGAGCACCAAAGGTGTCATGCCAAGCTTGTCGAACATCTTTTCAGGCAATGACACACAGGTTAGCTAATTCTGGTAAAATTGCTGCAAAGGTACTTGTTTCTTTGTTCCAAATTTACTAAAGTGTGAAGCACATTTTATCTTATTCGGGAAAGGAGGCGGAAATGGCTACTCCAAAAGTTGGTTGTCTAATCCTACTAATTTCCTTGTTTGTTCTGTCTGTACAGGCCCAGGACCGCATCACGGGCCGTAACTTTGCCACTCGTTCCGAAGTCATCGCCCGCAACGGCATGGTGGCCACGAGTCAGCCGTTGGCGACACAAGTTGGGCTGGATATTCTGAAGCAGGGCGGGAATGCCGTGGATGCGGCCATCGCCAGCAACGCCATGTTAGGACTGGTGGAGCCCACTGGCTGCGGGATCGGCGGTGACCTGTTTGCCATGGTTTGGGACGCCGAGACACAGCATCTCTATGGCCTCAACGCCAGCGGACGCTCACCCAAATCTTTGACCCTGGAAACTTTCAAAGAGCAGGGATTAGAGCGCATTCCGAGCCACGGCCCGCTGCCTGTTACCGTGCCTGGCTGCGTGGATGGCTGGTTTGAGCTTCACAAAAAATTCGGCAAACTGCCCATGAAAGAGATCCTCGCCCCGGCTATCAAATACGCGCGCGAAGGATTTCCGGTCTCCGAACTCATCGCTTACTACTGGAACCTCAGTGCGCCATTTCTGAAAAAATATGAGGGCTTTGAGGACACGTTTATGCCAAACGGTCAGGCGCCCAAAAAAGGTGAGATCTTCAAGAATCCGAATCTGGCTAATACGCTCGAAAGAATTGCCGAAGGCGGTCGTGACGTATTCTACAAAGGGGAGTTGGCCCGAGTGATGGATGCCTTTATGAAGCGGGTGGGCGGCTTTCTGTCCTATGAAGATCTGGCGTCGCACAAGTCCGGCTGGGTGGAGCCGGTCTCCGCAAGTTACCGGGGATACGACATTTGGGAGTTACCGCCAAACGGCCAGGGCATTGCGGCGCTGCAAATTCTGAATATTCTCGAAGGGTACGACATCAAAGGTTGGGGATTCGGCAGCGCCGAATACATCCACCACTTCATCGAAGCTAAAAAGCTGGCCTTTGAAGACCGCGCGAAGTATTACGCCGATCCCGAATTTAACAACATCCCAGTGGAGCAACTCATCTCCAAGGAATACGCGGCCAAACGACGCGAATTGATTGACCCAGACCGTGCCGCCCGGCAGTACGATGCTGGCCAACCGTTGTTGGCCGGAGAAACCATTTATCTGGCAACGGCTGATAAAGACGGCAACATGGTGTCGCTCATCCAGAGCAACTATCGCGGCATGGGCACCGGCCTGTCCCCGGATGGTCTGGGCTTCATTTTTCAGGATAGGGGTGAATTATTTAACCTCGAGGAAGGCCACTTTAATACCTATGCTCCGGGGAAGCGGCCGTTTCATACCATCATTCCGGCGTTCATTACCAAAGACGGCAAACCCTTCATGGCGTTCGGCGTCATGGGTGGCGCCACGCAACCACAGGGGCACGCACAGATCGTCATGAACATCGTCGATTTTGGCATGAACGTGCAGGAAGCCGGCGATGCGCCGCGGATGCTGCATCGAGGCTCCTCACAACCAACCGGAGAGGTGATGAATGACGGCGGACGGGTCTATTTGGAGACCGGAATCTCTTACGAGGACATTCGCCAACTTGTGAAAATGGGGCATCGCGTCGGCTACAATGTCGGGAGCTACGGCGGATACCAGGGCATCATGTACGACTCGGAAAGCGCAGTCTACTACGGCGCCTCCGAGTCGAGAAAGGATGGGCAGGCAGCGGGATATTAGCCTTACCGACTTGCTTGAAACATTCACACATTGTTGCTGCAAAGGACAAGAAAAGATGAGCCACGGACACGGATGAGAAACCGATTATCACAGTTAATTAACTTATGGGGTTGTTATAAAATTAAGTCATTCGTTTCGGTGTCCATCAGTGTAAATCCGTGGCTCCCATAACATTTGCTCAAAATTTGATTTCGTATCTTCACGACAGATGCTCTCAATTCTTTTCGATCACAAAAAAGCCGGGCGCCCGCTGATTACAATTGTGTTTGCTGCAAGCTGCCTCATCGTCTCGCTTCCTACCCTATTCTTTCCGGGTTTGTATGAAGTTTTCGGAGGCTACAAACCGCTCAGTTATCCGTGGCAGAAGCTGACGCTGGCTTTCGAGCACGGCTTTTCCGGATATCCACTCATTGTTCATCTGGGCTTCAACGGCTTCTTGCTCTGGTACTGTGGCATCCTCGCGGAGAAGATTCTCGGCTCCGCGAGATTCTTGCTGTTGACGCTTGCGGCGATGGTTGGTTTCGCCCTGGCTCACTCGTTAGCAATGATCGAGGGCCACGGATCTTCGGGCGTCATATGGGCCTACAGTCCGATCGTATTTGTGACACTACATTCCTATCAAAAAATGAACAAAGACAAGGCCTCGAGCGATCCGAAATTCAACCAGGGAAAGACCATTCTGATTATCATGTGGGGCGTCGTCACCGTCTTTATGGCCATCATTCCCTACTTGTTCGGATGGCGAGGAAATATTTTCTTCGCACTGATTTTCGGAAACATCTTTCACATTTCGGGGACGTGTGTGGGATTTCTTCTCATCCTCTTTTGGCGAAACCATATTCACCGTCGGTTAGAAAACCTCGAATCCGGCGAAAGTCGTAAACATTTCGATTGCACTTCCTGGGATAAACTTGCCGTCGCGCTAAGCATGCTGATACCTGTGTCTCTCCTAACCATCGAGGTTCTGTTTCTCACCGGTCAACTTACCCGACATTAGTTTGATTTCGATTTGCTTTGTTTTTAACCAAGGCCATAACAGCAAAACGCAGATCGTAGCGAGAAGCGACATATCGATGCTACTCGCTCAATACCGACCCTAAGCCGAGCTGCATGCTAGACCTCAAAACCCTACCAGCACCGAACTTAAACCTACCAGCGCATGAAAACTCATTCCATGGAAAGTACGATATTGTAACCTGAGAGTGTAGAAAAGAAAAAGGATAAGCCAACCCGCTGCTGAAAGCTTATTCTCAAGAAAATCTAACCCTTATTGAACAGACCAAACCTTGACGGTTCCAAAGCGCGCCGTGTAAAAACTACCCTGTCTCCGAGGCAAATGCAAAATTGTAATAGGCTGATACAGAATGGTAATTGATGGCATACCACAAGCCGATCATTAGTTATTCATATCTTAATGTTTTTCAAAATGTTAGTGCACCAGAAGTAGATTTGGTACGCGACTTGCTAAGTACGCAGTCTCGTTACAACAATTCTAACTTAGAACTGCACCTGAGAAACGAGAGGGGAAGATATGCGAAACGGATTTCAACGCTTATTTTTTTTCGTACTCATCAGTTTAATTCACACATTTACTCCTTCAGAGGCCTTGTCGCAAGCCGTCCAATTAACCTGGCGCGCTAATCCGGAACCGGACCTTGCGTATTATGCCATTCACCGAGCGACCGTTAGCAGTCCCTCCAGCGAAATCGCACGAGTGCCGCCAACCGATACCACCTACCTGGACACGGAGATCACATTAGGAAATATCTACACCTATCGCATCGCCGCAATCGACTCCGCCGGGAACGAAAGCGAGTTATCGGACGAAATCATGGTGGCGGCAGATATCGCAACTCCGGTCGAGATGAAGTCATTCACGGCACAATTCCTGGCGAACCGGGTCGTTTTGAAGTGGATCACGGCCACGGAAACCAACAATTTTGGTTTTGAAGTCGAACGCAGTCTGCCCAACCACGATTTTGAAAAGATCGGTTTTGTTGCGGGCAACGGAACGGTGACCGTGCCAAAAACTTATAAATTTGTAGATACCGAAATTTCAACCGGCAAGGTTTTTTATCGCTTGAAACAGATCGATCTGGATGGCCGCTTTGACTATTCCGACATCCTCACAGTCAATATTGGCGTTCCGGAACATTTTGAGCTGAGTGCAAATTATCCCAACCCGTTTAACCCCGAAACAAGCTTCGACTACAATGTTTCCCGCGATGCCAAAATTTCCCTGACCGTCTATGACCTGTTAGGCCGAAAGATAAAAACGTTGTTGGATGAATTCAAACGAGCGGGACGTCACACCGTCACCTGGGATGGCACAGACAATTTTTCAAAGAAGGTGGCTTCCGGCGCTTATTTTGTGCGATTCGTAGCGGGCGATTTTAGGCAAGTACGAAGAGTTCTGTTACAAAAATGAGTAAATGAAGGCGCTTTTGGGGACACGGATTGATGCTGATTCACACTAATTTGTTTGTTTTTTCACAACTATTCAGGCCATTTCAAAAGACAATAGCATTTTGGGCAAAACGTTCAAAATAGGAACTATTCAAACTTCTGATGGCAAAATGATTTTATGGCAAAATAATTAAAGACTTCATTGGAAAACAAAATCTTGTTCCGATATTGCTTTGATCTCGACAGAATGAGTTATCGGCAGTGTCTTCCCTGTCATTCATTTTGTCGTATTGTTTCTTGTTTGGTTTCGACTCCACAGGGGTCGGTTATCTAATTCATCTAAAATTCACAGCTTCGGTTGATAACACATGGGGTGGAAGAAAATGAAACATTTTGTCACAGTCTTTGCACTTTTATCCGTCGTCGCTTCCCAAGCTTTTGCGCAGCGATTCTTCCAGCAACACAATACCTGGTACGAAAAGATTCCAGAAAAGCCAGACGTCATCGAGCATTCGCAGAATTACATCAATGATGTAATCATTAACCACCCTAAAATGACGGTGAACTTAGATGTCTGGTCCACGACCTATTGGTACGCCGA
>JAABYK010000693.1:0-8231 GCA_011775825.1 Candidatus Zhuqueibacterota bacterium
GTTTTTCGAGAAACGTATAGCGAGAGATGGTTTTACCGAGCATAAATCTACCTCTATTGACTTTACTAAATTTTAGAGGGATTAGTAAAGTTTATTTATTTTGACTCATCACTTTCTTGCCAAATTCTTTATCTCAGCAATCTTTTTCTTGGCTTTTTCCAACATTGGCCGCAACTCCACATCGCAATCTTGCCAAAGGTAGACAAACCGAGTGTAATGCGCAATCGCTTTTTCGTGATCCCCGAGCTTCTCATAAATCTCACCGCGCCGCAGGTAAGAAATCGGCACGTACACAACCTCAAAGGGCGAAGTAGTGGCAAGATAGCTATACCAGCCAAGTGCTTCCCGTGCTTGTCCAAGTTCGAGTAGAAGCTCGGCGCGCATGAAGCGCTCATACGCTTGTGAATAGAACGAAGAGGAAAGCATGAGTTCATACCAGGTTTGTCGACGGGTCTGCTCGAGCTTCGCCAGGGCTTCTTCTCTCCGCCCATTTTGCAAGTCGATGTGCGCCTGAACGCTAAGCGCCAGATCGGAAGCCAGGCTGCCAGCACCGGATGGGGTGGTTATCTGTTCAATTTGTTTCGCATATTGGGCAGCTTGTTGTAGCTCGCCTAAACGACTGCTTAGCAGTCCTGCAAGGTAGGTTTTTAGCAGCGGATGCAAACCGTTGTTAGCACTGAAAAAGGCACTTGGATTTTCGATCTCCGGAAAATCCTTGGGCCGTAAGCGCGTGAGCGCCTCGCGAACCGTAACAAGCTCATGTCTCTCTACAGGAACAAAAGGGAGACTTGCAAGAATCGCCCAGTATTCCTTGGCAGCCACGAAGTCCAGTTGCTCAAGAACCGAGAGCTGCTGTTTAGCCAGTCGCAACTGTCCTTTCGCTAACATGAGATGAGCAAGCCATGCCCGAGCCACAGCCTGTACCTCCGAAGAAAATCGAGGTGATTCTGCAAGGACGCGCATCAGTCGCTCGGCCGCTTGCAAATCTTCGATGTACAGGCCGACATTCCACACAGCCAGCGCCACGTCTTCATCACGTGCTTCTTTCAGCCGATTCATCAGATGCTGCTGCTGCATTGGTGAGTCTTGTGAGAACGCTTGCAATGTCAGCATAGACAACACACGCCCTCCTGATGGATACAAGTTCACATAAGTCTGTACAAGTGAATCCAGTTCGCTGTATTTTCTTTCAGCGGCGGCGATGCGCGCCAGATGTATGAAAGAGGCCGTGTGTTGTGGTTCATAAAAAAGGACGCGTTCAAAAGGCTCACGCGCTTCAGCAAAAGAGCGGCCGTGTAGAGGATTATAATGAAACAAAACCTCACCCAGTTGTATCCAGGCTTCGACGTCGTCGGGATGGGTGCCGAGGAGTGACCGGTAGAGTTCCTCTGCCTTCTTGTTTCTCCCTTGTCGGTAAGCGAGCAGCGCCTCCAGCAGACGGCGATCCCGCTCAGAAAGTCGTCCGGCGTATCGAAACGCAAGCTGCGCCGCATCATGAGCAAGCTTGGGATCGATGAGCCATTCTGCAGCCACACTCAGTCGGTAATAAGCCAGAGCAAACAGCGTGTCTATGACCACGGCGCGTTGGAACGCTGTCACCGCCGATTCGAAATCGGCTTTTCGCAAGGCGTTTTCTCCTTCCAGGTAGGTCTTAAGGGCGGGCAAGCTGGAAGTGGTTACAGCGGCAAGACGGGTTACTCGCGTGCCGGACTCGCCGGTCAGAGTTGTCAGCAGTTGCGTCGCCAGTTTGTCCACAACGCCAAAGATTTGTTCCGCTTCACCTTCCACAATGCTTTCACCCAAAACTTTCATTCTCTGATCCGCCTCATACAAAGCAGCGTTGATTTGCAACTGACCGCCGGCTTCGACAATATCCCCCATGACGAAGAGACCGGCACCGAAACGTTGTGCAACTTTCCGGCCGTCTTCCGGGCCCAGGACTCCCGGCATTTCTCGACTCACAAAACTCAGCAGCGCACGAGGATCGACGCTACGCAATTCTCCCGCACCATCCAGTTTCGTACTCAAGAGGTTCACCATTCCCTCGCCGAGATAGTCAAACTGACTGGCGCCACGCACTGAAAACGGCAGGACCGCAATCGCTGTGCGGGAAGTAGGCGTGGTGGTATCGGGAGGTTCTGAGGCAAATCTCAACCAACCCCAGATGATGGCCAGTAGAACCAAAAAAACAGATGCCCCAATCAGCCACTTCGGGCGCTTTGTAAGTTGCTTATGCCTCTTCCTGTGTGGCTTTTCTATGTGCAGGTTTTCGGAATCCTGCAAATCTCTTAGGTCCCTTATCAATTCCCCAGTGCTCTGATAGCGTTCGTCCGGAGTTTTGGCAAGGGTCTTGTTGATAATTGATTCCAGGGCTTTTGGTAACTCATCGTTCAATTTGGTGATCGACTCAGGTTCTTCATTTAGAATAGAATAAATCACTGCCTGTTCGTAATCGCCTTTGAAAGGCAATTGGCCGGTGAGCATTTCGTACAAGACTACGCCAAAAGACCAAATATCACTGCGGTGGTCAGCCACTTCTCCGCGGGCTTGTTCGGGAGACATGTAGGCAGCGGTGCCAAGCATTGATTGGTCTCTGGTCAACTGAGCTCCGCCGGCAACTTTGGCGAGGCCGAAGTCCATGACCTTGACTGGCCCGGATTCCGTCACCATAACATTGCTAGACTTGATGTCCCGGTGGAAGATGCCCTTTTTATGCGCGGCTTGCAGGCCTTCCGCGATTTGGGTGGCGATATCAATAGCCTTACTAAACCTTAAAGGTTTAGTAAGGTTTACCAACTCCTGTCCTTCGATGTATTCCATTACGATGAACAGCTCATCATCCATTTCCTCGATGGCATAAATGGTGGCAATATTGGGATGATTCAGCGCTGCGGAAGCTTTCGCCTCTATCTTGAATCTTTCTCGCTGGTCAGGATTTGTTGCGATTTGACGAGTAAGGAACTTGATAGCCACTGCGCGTTCGAGTTTCGTGTCGTGCGCTTTGTAGACCACGCCCATCCCGCCGGCGCCCAGTTTTTCAATGATTTTGTAGTGGGATATGGATTTGCCAATCATAGTTCCCATCATTTCTCTGCTGATAACTCCATCACCCAAATGTCACTTTCACGTTTGCCAATTGTGAAGTAAAACTTTTGGCCATCGGTGTCAAATCCTTCGCGGGTGGACGAACGATTTGGATCGTCGAATCGAACCAGAAGTTTTGGTTTCCCACCAGTCACCAGAACCGACCAGAAGCTCGAACGATTTTCGGCATCAAATGCTTTGTAGTAAACCGTGCGGCTGTCAGGCGACCACTCAGCAAACGCCGGCACCGGCAAACTCGAAGGGTCCTGACTGCGAATTAGGATTCTCGGAGTTCCGCCATCGCGTGAAATGACTCGCAGGCTATTATCCGGCAGACAGGTATAGGCGATCAGGCGACCGTCCGGAGACCATCGCGCATGGTCGCCGACATCAAATGTCACCTGTCGTGGAGCACCCCAGTCCGCCCCTTTGTTTTCTCTGGATACGATATAAAGTTCCTGCCGTCCGGTTCTATCGGAGTGAAAAACGATTTGATTGCCATTCGGCGACCAGTCTTGAAAACGGTCTTGAGCTGGGCCATCGGTTACTTGCTGCACCGCTCTGCCGTCTGCAGACATCACGTAGACATCCCGAGTTCCATTACGAAATGTGTGAAAGGTGATTTCTGTTCCGTCGGCGGACCACGAAGGGCCGAAATCACCCGCGGGATCATCGGTAAGTCGAATCGGTTCGCCGTTCGGCAACCGCATCTTGTAAATGTCGGCACCACCCGTTCGATGGGTGTCGAACGCAAGCCACTTCCCGTGCGGCGAAACCCCTACCATCTCAATTACTTCGTTGCCGGTGGTTACGGGTTCCGCTTCTGTGATTGAAATCGGGCCGTTATCAGGAATTCGTATGGACCAAATGTTGGCGTAGTAAATAAACAGCGAATAGGCTAAAGACCTCGAATCTGCTGATAAACTTATCGTGTGCGCATTCAAACCTGTCGTCAGGCGCACCGGTGTACCTGAGGGCTCTCCGGAATGGTCGAGCCGTACTTGATAGACGTCGAGGCTGCCGTCCTGATTTGAAACAAAAAGCAGATGTCGACTGTCAGGCATCCACACCGGACTGACATTAATGGCGTTGTTATCCGTCACCTGAATCGGCTTGCCTCCTTTTGACGAAACCACATAGATCGAACTGGGTGCAATGTTGGCGAAGGTGACGGTACCAAAGACAAACTCCGGATTCCCTGAAACAAAGGCGAGAAGAGTTCCGTCGGGGGACCAGTTAAGCGAGTGAGGCAAAAAGGCTTCGGTAATTTTTCGAGATTGGTTTCCGTTTAATGGCTGGACAAAGATCTCGTTGCCCCGCACATAAGCGATCTGCTCCCCGTTCGGTGACCACGCCGGGCTGCCTGTCGCAATGCCGGGTGCAGCCGGACTAAATGCCACCGGACTTGGTCTTGGCTCGGCGACGCCTTTCTCGACGCCGCCCAAAGCTGGAATAACGTTTATCGTGGTGTTGCCACCTTGCGATCGAAGGAAAGCAATTCGTGTTCCATCGGGCGACCATTGCGGCCAACGGTGGTTACCGGGCAATCCTTCGGTAAGTGGGATAACACGACCTCCTGTAGTCTGTCGCAGGTATAAATCCGTTTGACCTAACGGACCCGCCACATAGGCGATCATCTTTCCATCCGGCGAAATCGCGGGATCGATTTCCAACCCAGGTGCGTGGGTAAACTGGTTGGTCTTGCCCAATTTGACCTCCTGCGACCCGTTGATATTTTGGGAAACAAAATACGCGGCGACAAGTAGAAACGCCAAAATCGCTGCAACAATCGAAATCGGTTTCTTTGAGAGATTTCTTTTAGCTTTCGCTTGGACGGGATTTTGTTCCTCGTGCTCGTGGCTGGCTCGCTGTTCCCTTACCTTTTTTAATTCGGCAAGGAAATCTGCTGCAGTTTGAAAGCGTTCCTCAACCGCTTTCGATAATGCGCGATTTACGATTCGCTGCAATTCCACAGAGACCCCCGTACTCAGCCCCGTAATGGGTTCCGGTTCTTCGTTCATGATGGAACAAATCACGGCCTGTTCGTAGTCGCCTTCGAATGGATGTTGGCCGGTAAGCATTTCGTATAAAACTACACCCAACGCCCAGATGTCCGTGCGATGGTCGACCTCCGCACCCTGCGCCTGCTCCGGCGACATGTAAGCCACCGTGCCCACGGTCGCTCCACTTTTCGTCAGCCTGGTGCGGCCAGCCAACTTGGCCAATCCGAAATCAACGATTTTCACCACGCCATCTTCGCTGACCAGAATATTGGCGGGCTTGATGTCGCGGTGGATGATGCCTTTTGAGTGGGCTTTGGCCAGTCCTTCGGCGATTTGGGTGGTGTAATTCAGGGCTTCATCCAGCGACAGAGGGCGTTTGACACCCCCCGCCGCTGAAGCGGCACCCCCCTCAAAGGGGGATTTTTTGAAGTCCCCCTTTGAAGGGGGATTTAGGGGGATGTTGATCAGTTCCTGCAACGATTGCCCCTCGATATATTCCATCGCAATAAACATCTGCCCCTCAACTTCATCGATTTCGTAAATCGTGGCAATGTTGGGGTGATTGAGCGCCGAGGCCGCTTTGGCTTCGTGGATGAAGCGCTGTTTTTTCTCCTCATCCTGACTCAAGTGTGGAGGCAGAAACTTGAGGGCGACGGAGTGATCAAGTTTGGTGTCCCGGGCTTTGTAGACCGTGCCCATGCCGCCACGGCCAAGCTCATTCAAGATTTTGTAATGAGATATTGTCTTGCCAATCATAAAAATTATTCCTTGATGGCCATCACCCGCAATCATCCCGTAGGGATGAAATGTCTATCGAATTTATCCATTTGAATATGGGTGTTTGGCATGACTCTTCTCCTGGCATGAATTACATATCACTCCTACGGAGTTTTTGTGATTTAATTTGGCGTTCGTTCTATTACATGGCACTCCTAACGGAGTTGGAACCATTTCAGTTCTTATCTGCTTTGCTATTTTAACCCCGATTCGTTTGGAGTTTCGTCGCTGGCATTCAGAGGCTTGTAAAAACGGTACCACACCCGTCTTGCCGTGTTTTTTAAAAGTTCGTAATGGGTCATGGTTTGACCCATCATTCTCCCATCTTGCGCTTGCATGAATTATTTGATCTTATGTTATGAAGCTTCATCAAAATCCCGTAGGGATGAAATGTTTATAGCTGAAATCAGAAAAACCGCCGAAACTCAGTAGGAGTGACATGTTGTTCCCGAATCGGTCATTCGTTCTTCATCAATCCAATTAAAAAGATACCTCGCACCATCATACCACACGGAGTTAGCAGCCCCCCCAGTTTCCCAAAATCTCATAATGTGAAATCGTCTTGCCGATCATATTTAAGGTACACTCAGAGATGTGTGTCAATCATGCGGGAAGGCATCCCGTTCCCAACCGATATGAATAGAAATGCGAAGGCCCTTTTGATTTTAATAAAATGTAATAGAAACCTGCGCCATTGTCAAATAATAAACGCTTTATAAAGGATAATGAGACAGGAAATGGAAAGCTTCACCATTGGGAGGCAGGCTGCTTCGGAGTGGTTTTTTTGGAGTGCGTCTGCCCTGTTTTTTTAATGTCTTGTCGGAGCACTATTCTGGTCCAGCTTGACGGTTTACGCTTTCTGTTTTTGCTTCAAATTCTCCCAAACCATCAGTGGGTTACGACTCAACTCATAGATGGCATCGCGCAGATCTTCTAGTTGTTCAAGCCAGTTGGTTACCGCTTCGTCCGGTTTTAGGTTGCTTATAAAATTCTCGATTTCGGTTTTCTGAGGCCAGGTTTTGAGCGATTCCGGTATTTGCTTTTGCCGGACTTGATGATAAATGTGACCCTTTACGGCCAGGCCGCGCAGGAGCGTGCGGATGCGGTGAAACTGTGCTTTTGCCGTGTCTCCAGAGCATGGGTTGATGGCTTCAAATGTCTGAAAATCATGGGATTGGATTTCTTTTAGAATTTGTTCGACTTGTTGCTTCGTAGCAAACCGTGTTTGTTCCAGAAGATCTAACCAGAATTGCTTGCCCTCATCGGCAAGATTGGCGTTCAAGAGAATCATCTCTCGGCAAGCGGAGACGTCCTCATTTGCCAGTCGTTCAAGACATTGCTCAAGACTCTCATTTTCGGGATAGGTACCGAAGAGCTGCGAAATACGATGCATGTCGCGTGGGACGCCGCCGCCAAACACGATGGCCGCGGGCAGAAACTTTGGCGTCCAGCCGGTGTGATGCTCCATGAAAAAGGCCAGAGAGCCGGTGGCATCCATGGGGGAACCGGAATGTCTGCACCAGCTAAGAGTAGGCGAACTCCTTCAAGGAAAAGAATTGCCCCGTCCCTTAGGAAAAACGCGGGAATTTACAAAACGCCTTTTTGGAGTTCGGCGACTGTCTCGCCAACTTACATTGACACAGTCAATGGACTCGGACACTTGAAGCATTTTGTTGGCTGCGCCTAAATCTCCTCCGTCAAGTCCAGAAACCGTTTGTACGGAATGGCGATGGCGCTTTCGGCCTGAAAGGCGCCGTTGGAGAGGCTGATCATCGAGACTTTGGCGGCGGTTTCTTCATCCGGCGCTTCGTAAATGTCCAGAAAGTCGAATTGCCCCAGCAAGGCGTAGTGGGATATAAATTTCACCTCCGGGCATTTCTTTTTGACTTGCTGCAACCAGGCGCGTCCGATCTTGGCCCGGTCTTTCATTTTCCTGGTGACTTCCGGTGAGAGTTTGGTCATCAAAACAAAGGTTGGCATGGTGCACCTCCAATGGTCCAATGGAATAAATTTCTGGTCAAACCGCTTTTCATTCGTTATATTATACTCGTTATACTCTAATCAACCTTGGAACAAAAAGCAAGCCTTAAATGACGTTCATTACCGGACACTTCTCAAGATAGAGAAACATAAAAGAATTTTTGGACGCGGATGTTTACAGATTCGCGCTGATTTAGTTGATTTGAGTGGGTAAAACAATATAAAATCTGCGTTATCAGCGTCAATCTGTGTCCAAAACAAAAAGTGTCCGATAGCAAGAAATGACGTGAACGACAAGACTCAGTTAGGGTGAGTCAACTGTACCGCCTCCTTTAGTCATTCTGGCGTGTTTTTAAGTGAGGAGCCGATTGGCGGCAGCAATGGATG
>JAABYK010000693.1:8239-9698 GCA_011775825.1 Candidatus Zhuqueibacterota bacterium
AACTGAGATTTAACTTTGAACGGATGTGTAGCCTCGAAAGGAGAATCGGAATATGAGATGGACAACGTTGTGGATTGTTTTGGTCACGATCAGCCAGAGCCTGGCGCAGGCGCCGGTCGAATATCAGATCTCTTTTGAAAATGCGGATCACCACGAGGCCGAAGTCGAAGTCAGGTTTGCGGAGCTCCCGGATTCGACATTGGAAGTGAGGATGAGCCGCACCTCGCCGGGGCGTTACGCTTTGCACGAATTTGCCAAAAATGTCTACAACGTGCAGGCGGTGGACAGCAAAGGCCGGGCGCTCACGGTCACGCGGCCCAATCCGCATCAATGGAATGTGCGGGGCCACGATGGCACCGTGCAGATCACCTACACCATTTTCGGCGACCAATGCGACGGCACCTACCTCGCCATCGACAACACCCATGCGCATATGAACATGCCAGCAACCTTTATGTGGGCGCGCGGACTCGAGGACCGGCCCATCGAAATCACCTTCAGGAAGCCCGATCCCGACTGGAAAATCGCCACGCAGTTGGTGCCCACCGACAACGAGCAGACGTTTACCGCCCCCAATTTGGCTTACTTCATGGACAGCCCGACGGAAATCAGTGATTTTCAATTGCGCCAGTGGGAGATCAACACGGACGGCACAACCAAAACCATTCGGTTGGCTCTGCATCACGACGGCACCGAGGCCGAGGCGGATGCGTTTGCCCAAATGTGTCAAGCGGTGGTCGCCGAGGAGATCGCCATTTTTGAGGAAGCCCCCCAATTCGATTATGGTACGTACACGTTCATCGCTGACTATTTGCCGTATGTCGACGGCGACGGCATGGAGCACCGCAATTCCACCATTCTGACCAGCACGCGCTCCCTGAAAGAACACGCCGTGCGCAACCTGGGCACGGTGGCACACGAATTCTTCCATGCCTGGAACGTGGAACGCATGCGACCGCGCTCTCTGGAGCCATTCGATTTTGAACGCGCCAACATGTCCGGCGAACTCTGGTTTGCGGAAGGATTCACGAGCTATTATGATGGCCTGATCTTGCGCCGGGCGCGACTCATCAACATCGACCGTTATGCCGAGGAGCTATCTCGAACGCTGAATACCGTTTTGAATGCGCCCGGACGCCAGTTCTTCAGCCCGGTGGAAATGAGTCAAAAAGCGCCTTTCACCGACGCGGCCACCTCGGTTGATCCGAAGAATTTCGAGAACACGTTTCTTTCCTACTATCGTTTCGGCGCTGGCATCGGACTCGGACTCGATTTGACCTTGCGGCAACGGTTCGCGGGAGTCACACTCGACGACGTTATGCGTGCGACCTGGAACGAACACGGCAAGAGCGAAACGCCTTACACCAACAATAACTTGCGCCGGATTCTCGGGGAGGTGACCGGTGACCGCGATTTCGCCGATGAATTTTTTCAGAAATATATTTACGGTCGTGAACTC
>JAABYK010000623.1:0-220 GCA_011775825.1 Candidatus Zhuqueibacterota bacterium
TTTTTTTAACCAGAAACTGGATTCCTTCTTCAGGCGCTCATGACAAGCGACCAAACCGGAAATGACAGCGAACAAAAAATGGGCCCGCTGAAACAGCGGGCCCATTGTACATGCATTCAACTGTAAATCAAATTCGAATTAGAACTTGACGTACAGACCAGCGATACCCTGGAGTACATCAGTTTCATCATCAGCACCACCAGCTGTAGACGCATCTTCC
>JAABYK010000623.1:372-537 GCA_011775825.1 Candidatus Zhuqueibacterota bacterium
CATCTTCAATCTCAAACGGGTCAGGATCGACAACAAAGTCAGTAGTGTTGAAGCCGTAGGTATACGGGCTGAAGTCGGCGAAGGTGTAGTCGACGAGGTTCCAGGAGTCGTTCATGTGAGTAACCTGAGTTTCGTCAGCCTTGTCGTTACCCGGAGCATAAGTCA
>JAABYK010000623.1:553-1123 GCA_011775825.1 Candidatus Zhuqueibacterota bacterium
TGAAGTACTCAATAGCACCCTTGAAGCCTACAGCACCGAAGTTGGTGGCGAAGTCAAGTCCAAGACCGAAACGGTCGCCATCACCATTTACGAAACGGTAGGTAGCCATCGGAGTCAGGGTCAGATCGCCCGACTTGATGGTGTACATAACACCGCTCAGTGAAGATTCTTTTGCATCAACAGTCGGACCGCCACCTGCGATGGTTGTAGAAGCCTTTGCAAAATCATCATTGCCTTCGTCACGGTCAGAAACCTTGACATGCTGGAACTTCATGGCACCTTTCTTAACCGAGAAACCGGCACCGACAACGTCGAGCATATTTCCGGTCATGCCCTGGCGGAAGTACATCTGGCCAGCGGCAACGGTGTAGCCAGCCTTTTCAAACTGCAGGTAGGCCTTGTCGAACTGGACGTCGCCACGACGCTGGGCGTACTGGGTAGCTACACCACTATTCGGGTTGAAACCCCAGGCAGTTGCATCAGAAGAGTTCTCGCCACTTTCAACCGCGTCCATGCGGAAGTTGACGCTGACGCCATCGGCAACGGCAATCTTGCCGCCGATACGCATAC
>JAABYK010000623.1:1157-1500 GCA_011775825.1 Candidatus Zhuqueibacterota bacterium
TTTAGTGGTGCCATCATCTTCCTCAAAATCATAGCCGAAGCCACGAACCTGCATCGAGCCAGCAAGGCTCAGGCGGTCTTCCGCCATTACCGGGGCTGCCATACCAACGGCAACCAGAAGTGCAACTAATGCGAATACAAACTTTTTCATACTCTTTTGCCTCCTAATAAAAATTAATCTTACTTCCTCCATCCATTGGAGAACTGGTCGGCGCCNNTCAATCAACTTCCGGGAACTCCCGCATCACCTGATTGCCTTGCCATCAAATCTTGTATCCGTCACCTCCTTTCCGAAAGCCTGGCTGCGGGTTAACATCCCAGCGGCACCTTCTTTCGAAAACAGC
>JAABYK010000623.1:1552-1829 GCA_011775825.1 Candidatus Zhuqueibacterota bacterium
CATTTCAACAAAACCGTTACAATACAAAAATGGTGCCAAAAACCTCTCGATATCGGCCAACCATATGTAAGTTAAGTGTTTGACTTTATTTAAGGAAGTTGTTGTGTCCCCATAACAGTGAATTTGCGAATAAAAGTGTTTCATTATCAACACAGTGTAGCCGAAAAGCCACGCATTTTTCACTATATTTCAAACGCGCTGAAACAGTCATTCGGTCAGCGCAACACCCTCCAGTACGGCAGAACAGCTCTTAAACGGAAGATTCTACCGAAAAGCC
>JAABYK010000135.1 GCA_011775825.1 Candidatus Zhuqueibacterota bacterium
ATGACATATATTACATTGTGCAACCAAGGATTTTCTCGGTCTTAGTGACCAAGAGACCGCCTATATAGACCTAAAGCTGATGCTTGCAGAAAATCTCAAAAAGCGCAGGTTAGCAAAAAAGTTGACACAAGTTGAGTTAGCTAAACTTCTTAATTCTAACCAGTCTCGGATCGCCAAAATGGAAGCAGGGGATCCCTCTGTTTCAATTGATTTACTAGTCAAATCACTGCTTGCGCTTGGAACATCTAAGCAAGACCTTGCTGGCATCATTGCAGAAGACTGATTATCTTCAATATGTACGCCGGTTCTTTGAATGTGGGCTGATTTTCCACCCAATGCAATTTCCATTCCGCGAATTCCACTGTTTGTGCACGAGTTTTCTTTGCCGGAAAGAATCAGTCTTCGGTTACCAAATCCAGCCGCAAGCGAACAAAGACTGGCTCGCGGTATGTGTCATTGTTCGTCAATGACGCATATTCAATCTCACAATAGAGTTTCGGCTCCAGCCAAACCGTTTTGGCATCGTCAATGGGTTTTTCATTAACGGGTCTTTTGGCTTCCTTGACTTTCTTTAGCTCGTTAAAAACGTTTTTCATCGCTTCTTTATCAAATCCGGTCCCGACTTTACCCCTGTACTTCAGTTCATTGCCATTCCAATTTGCGAGTTGCAGGGCGCCAAACATGGTTTCGC
This sequence comes from Candidatus Zhuqueibacterota bacterium, assembly GCA_011775825.1. Lineage (GTDB taxonomy): Bacteria > Zhuqueibacterota > Zhuqueibacteria > Oceanimicrobiales > Oceanimicrobiaceae > JAABYK01. The sequence goes on from JAABYK010000135.1 coordinate 692, forward strand.
GATCACCCTTGCCCTTGGTGTAGCCAATAATCAGACATTCCGTCGTCTGGCGCGTTTTGATCTTAAACCAATTGGCGCTGCGTTTGCCCGGAAAGTATCGGCTGTTCCTCTCTTTGGCCATGATGCCTTCGAGCGCCATCTGCTTGGCAGCCTCAAATAGCTCCGGCCCCTCCGTTGCCACGTCGCTTACTCTGTAGGGCGTGTCCTTACGTATCGCATCCTTCAACCATTCTCGGCGCCGTATGAGAGGTTCGGTCACAAGCGCGCGGCCATCGAGGTAGAGGCAGTCAAACAGATAACAAACCGCCGGATTTTTCGCTCGAGCCCGTTCGATTGCACCTTCACCTCGTTGTTGTATGCGGTTGATAACCCGCTTGAAATTTGGCCGACCCTCTTCGTCCAGGCAAACAATTTCCGCATCAAACAATGCAGAGGAGGCTCGAAAGGCTTGTTCCGGGATCAGCAGCTCCGGAAACTGATGAGTGATGTCGCGCTGGTTGCGACTTCGAATGATCATTTCGCCGTCTTCTACAGAAACCATGGCGCGAATGCCATCCCACTTCACTTCATAGAGAAAATCGCCCGAAGCGGGCGGTTTTTTTCGACTTTGTGCAAGCATCGGCTCGATGAGATCGTGAACCCAGTCCACCTGCGGGGTATCGAGACGCTCCATCAACCACTCGTTGCCTTTGGTGCGATACATTCGATATTCGCCATTCAGTTCGCGACTCTGTAGACGCACATAGACCGCATCTTTCTTTTCTTTCAAAATCTCGTATTTGCCAAGGGCATAAATCCACATCATACCGCCGCCATATTCGCCTTTTGGGATTTCCCCCTCAAAATCCAAATATTTTATGGGATGGTCTTCCACGGCCACAGCCAGCCGTTTGATGCCCGGTCGCGGCGGCAGCCCTTTTGGCACAGCCCAGGATTTTAGCGTGCCGTCGCGTTCCAAACGTAAATCGTAATGCAGTCGGGAGGCATGGTGACGGTGTATCACGAAGCCGTGCCCCTGTCCACCCGCTAACTCGGCTCGCGGCTCCCGGGTCTTTTCGAAACGCCGTTTCTTTTCGTACTCTTCCAGCGTTTCAGGCATTTTGTAAGTTCGGCCCGGACGCACTGATTTCACTTGTTTTTTGGGTTTGTTCTGAGTGTGAAAATTCGTCGCATAGGCGGCAAAACCCTCCCAGGCGTTGCCTTCGCTCACCACCTTCTCCAGAGCGGTGTGAATGTTAAATTCCGATGGCTCGCGGACGTCGGCCAGTTCGTCCCAACTCAACGGCATGGAAACCGGTGCGCCGGGTCTGCCTCGAAGGCTGTATGCCGCAACGATGGACTGTCCGGAACGATTGCGATAAATGTCCACCAAGATCTTACCCTTGCGCGATTCCTTTTTGATATGCAGCGTGGTGGTTTGGCTGTGTTTTTCCACAAACGGTTTTGCGACAGCCTGGGCCGCTTCAAAAGCCTGGCGAAACGTCCACTTCGGTTCGATGGGTGCGAGCAGGTGCACACCCTTCCCTCCCGTGGTCTTGACAAAGGGGTGATAGCCGAAACCCTCGATCTGTTCGCGCAAGTTAAGCGCCACCTCGACCACCCGCTCGAATGTTTCATCCTCTGGTGGATCGATATCCCAAACGATGTAATCGGGACGGTCGTAGTGTGGCTTGTGAGAATGATATTGATGCAATTCCAGGCACGCCAAATTGGCCAACCAGACCAGAGACGCTTGCTCAGTTGCCAAAATGTAGTCTATTTTCTTATCATCTCCGAGCCCCACGTACTCAATCCAATCCGGCGCCCAATCCGGACGGTTCTTCTGAAAAAACCTCTCACCGGTGATCCCATCCGGGTAGCGCACCAGCGAAAGGGGGCGTCCCTTGACATGAGTCAGAATGGTCGGCGCCATCTTCAGATAATACTGAATGACTTCAGCCTTCAGGATGGTATCCTGTGGAAACAGAACCTTTTGTAAATTGGAAAGTTCAATTCTGCGCTTTCCAACCTCAACGACTTGCGCTGTTCTTGGCATCTCTTAACCAAACATAATCATATAACATTTTGTAAGATAGAAATTTACCACATAAATTGTCAACGAATTTCTTATTCAAAGTTTTTTCATTGCTTGTTTACGAAAGAATCTTTAAAATATAAATATTTCGAAATTAATTTCAGACAAACCCGACTAATCTGGTGAAAGTCTGACTGTGATGGTTTTCAAAGCACGTTTCCCGGCAGTTACCTTCTGGAAAAGGAGCCCAACAATTTGAAGCCCATCAAACTTGGCATCATCGGTTGTGGGATTGCAGCCAATCATTTGCACTGGCCTGCCCTGCAGAAGTTGAGAGACCGGTTTCAAATTACCGCCGTGTGCAACAATACCAGATCAAAAGGCAAAGCATTTGCCAAAAGTGTTGGTGGGGTGCCTTACCTGAGCGATTATCGCGAACTGTTAAAACGGCCAGATGTAGAGGCCGTGGACATCGCGCTGCCCATCTATTTGAATTATCGAGTCACCAAAGACGCTCTGGAAGCTGGAAAGCATGTGCTGGTGGAGAAGCCCCTTGCCGTCAATCTCAGAGAAGCAAAACAGATGATGGAGCTGGAAAACCAGCATTCGCAAGTCAAAATGGTTGGAGAAAATTTTTACTATCATGATGCCTTTCGCCAAATCAAAAATCGGCTTGCACAGGGGCGAATCGGCCAACCCTATGCAGTTTTCTGGGATGTGTTTCGAAAAGTGGATGAAAACAACAAATACGCTCAAACCTCCTGGCGCATCCATCACAAACATCCGGGCGGCTTCATCACAGATGGCGGCGTTCATAACATCGCTGCCTTGCGAGTCATGTTCGAGGACATCGTCGCCGGTCGCGCTTTTACAAAAAGTGTAAACCAGCAGATTGGTAAGGTGGATACTCTGAGCTTTCAGTTTCGAACCTCCGGCAAAGTCTACGGCGTCTTGAACATTTTCGCCAGCGCCAATAGCTATTTCAAAAATCAGTTTCTCATCCTGGGTACGGAAGGAAGCCTTCAGGTTGTCAACAATCAAGAGCTGTTTATCATGAAAAGCGACGATTGGGAAGTGGAAAAAATCGGACCCGATACAAGTTACCAAAAGGAATTCGAGGATTTTTATCAAGCTATTCGAACAGGCAAGAAAGTCGTCAGCTCTTTTCGTGAGGGCTATCGCGATTTAGAGATCATGCTGCACGCATTAAATTCGGCGAACAGAAGAACTCACCTGCACGGATTGTCAGAAACGGTATGAAGAAAAAAATCATCGTCGGCGTTCATGGACTCGGCAACAAACCTCCTCGAAAAACCCTGCGAAGGTGGTGGAAGCTATCGACATGCGAAGGTTTGAGCCAAATTGGTCATCCAAAACACTTCTTCAAACTTGAATTGGTCTACTGGGCACATTTTATGCATTCTGAGCCATTGAATGTGAAAATCAAAGACAAATCCAATCCCCTTTATGTCGAGTATCCGTATGTGCGAGGTCGGAAAAAGAAGGTACAATTTAGTCCCAGCAAATTGAAGAAAATACGCGCTCATCTGGCTGAAAAAATGCTTGACGCCATCTTTCTGAAAGAGCACAAATTTGTGAGTTTCGATTGGTTTTCGGACTTCATCATTCGGAAAAAATTCCAGGACTTGGCGCTTTACTTCGACAAGTCTAATGTGGCCGACAACAAACCTGGCCTCTATGCGAAGCGCAAAATAGGGGAGGAACTGGCAAGCACCTTAA